>JAABSN010000001.1 GCA_011390385.1 Thioalkalivibrio nitratireducens
TGTACAATAGCTGTAAATACGCAGCCGAAGGAGCAACCCCCGTGTCTATCGCCCGCACCTTGGTCCTGGTCCTCATCGTGTTATCCGCCGGAGCTGCCAAGGCAGGGTCCTGCCCGCAGAGCCTCGATTTCGAGCTGCGACCCCTGACCGGGTCCGAGCCCGTGCGTCTGTGCGAGGAGCACCGGGGGCAGGTGCTCCTGGTGGTCAATACGGCCAGCAAGTGTGGCTTCGTGGGACAATTCGAAGGCTTGGAGAAACTGGATGCCGAGTTGCAGGATCGGGGCTTTCGGGTTCTCGGCTTTCCCTCCGGCGACTTTCTGAACCAGGAGTACGCTGAAGAGGAGCAGATCGCCGAATTCTGCCGCTCCACCTACGGTGTTCAGTTTCCCATGTACGAGAAGGTCAACGCTTCGCGCCGTGGTGCCCAACCAGGCACCCTTTATCACTTCCTGGGTAATGCCGCTGGAGAATTCCCGAGCTGGAATTTTCACAAGTACCTGATCGGTCGTGACGGTGACGTGCTCGCTTCATTCGGTACCCGAGTGCGCCCGGACGATCCGCGCATTCGGCAGGCCATAGAGGCGGCGCTCTGATGGCCGCGTGGCCCGAGGACGTCGCAACGGCGCTGGAAGACCATGATCTCGTCGCGATCACCTCGGGCATCACTGACTTGCGCGATGCCGAAGTCTTGCTCGAGCAATACATGCCGGGACGCTGGCAGCGGATCGAATGGGGCATGGGTTCGGCCGCGAACCGGGAGCGGTTCCACGACCTGCAGCGGGCATCGGGTTTCCACATGCTGCCGATGTTCATCGACCGCGACGGTGTGATTGGCGGCGTGACCGAATTGCGCAGGTTCCTGGAGCCGCGCGGAGACGCGGTTGTCCGGGAGCCTTCCGGTGTTCCTGTCAACGGGCCTGCCCCGATTCTTCATCTCCTCGGGTACGCTGGACTCGTCCCGTTCGTCTTCTTCGGCGTGGCCGCCTGGTTCGGTTCAATGCAATGGCAGGTCTTTTCGCTGCACGCGCTCGGGGTCTACGCGGCGGTGATCCTTTCTTTTCTTGGTGCGGTGCACTGGGGCATGTTTCTGCTCGATCGTGGTCACCGGGTGCTGGGGCAGCCAGCACCCGTCTGGTCGGTATTCCCGTCCATCATCGCCTGGGTCGCCCTGCTGATGCCGACGGCTCCCGGTCTGACCGTATTATTACTGTTGTTCCCGTTGGTGCTGTGGGTCGATCGTGACAGCCAGCACCGCTTCCGCCTGCCACCCGGCTATATTCAGCTACGTGGGTATTTGACCCTGGGTGGGACACTCTCCCTATTATCTGGCATTGTCGCCAGCCTGACCGCGTAGTGACGGCCCATGCCGACTACCTGCAGCCAACCGAGGAGTCCGTGATGACCGCTGTAACCCGCTCGATCAATATCAATGCACAAGAGGACTCGGCCGGCGATGGCGCCGCTCCTCTGGCCAGTGTGGACTCCCTGGCCGCCCATTACCGCGAAATGCTGAGCGGCCTGGGCGAGAACGTCCAGCGCGAGGGTCTCGTCGACACACCGACCCGTGCGGTCAAGGCCCTGAAATACCTGACCCGGGGCTACCATCAGGATCTGGAAGAGATTGTCAACAATGCGCTGTTCGCTTCCGACAACGACGAGATGGTGCTGCTCAAGGATATTGAGCTCTATTCGCTTTGCGAGCACCACGTGCTGCCGGTCATCGGCAAGGCGCATGTCGCCTATCTGCCCAACGGTCGGGTGATCGGTCTGTCCAAGATAGCTCGCATCGTGGACATGTTCGCCGCCCGGCTGCAGATACAGGAGAACATGACCCGTCAGATCGCCGAAGCGATCATGAAAGTCACGGAGGCCCGTGGGGTTGGAGTCGTCGTCGAGGCCAGGCATATGTGCATGACCATGCGCGGTATCGAGAAGCAGAATTCCTCGATGACCACTTCGGTCATGCTCGGCGCGTTCCGCGAGGATCCGAGGACACGCGAGGAATTTCTTGACCTGATCCGCCGTTGAACCCGCCTCTGTTCGGAGTAAACTGAAGAACCTGCGGTTTCTGGAGACGTCGAGTATCGTGCAACTCGAGCATACGCGTCCGCTCACCCGCGGGTTCTGGAGGGAGCGATGAGGATCAGCCCGATATTCCGAGGTGCTGCAGCCGTGCTGGTTGGCGTTCTTGCCGCTGGCATGAGTGTTCAAGCCCATGCCGTGGATTTCGGAGACATGATGAATCCGGGCCGATGGCTTGGCGGCTCTCAGGATCCCGGTCAGGAACGGTACGACGCGGGCTCGGGTTACGGTGTCCCCGGATACTACGGCCAGCAGCGATACTACGGCCCGGATCCATACACCCAGCCGTTGATGGGTCAGCAGCCCTACGGCTACCCGCCGTACGGGCAGCCACAATTCGGACAGCCCGGGATGCCGCCCGAAGGCGTCGATCCAAGCTGGTCCGCCGACTATGGTTCGCGCTTGCCGGGCTCCGATGCTTCAGGCTGGGGCTATGGTGACGCGGCACCTTCCCTCGGTGTGCCGGGTTCCCGTTACGAACGCCCGCGCGAGTCCGATCATCGGCTTGAACAGCGGATTCGGGATCTGGAAAGACGAGTCGACGAACTCGAGCGTCGGCAGCACGATGGGCGCCGCCCGTCTCCGCAGGACTTTCCGCAACCCGAGTACCCGCCCTTACGATAACTGTCATGACGATACCTGCCACCCCCCGCAACATGAAAGGTGTAGGCGCGGGGTGTCAATGAGCGCAGCGAGTTGCACCGTTCGAGGCCCGGGAGCCTGGGGGCCAGGGGCCAGCGTGGTATCGGTGCGGTTCGGCTGCGCCTCACGGCACCCTACGCTGGTTTTTGCACGCTAACGTTTCCGGCCAACTTGGGGCCCTCCTCCGGGACAACACTGACTAATCGGTCATCGGGGAAAGCGAAGCGGCGTGGCCATGCACAAGGTGCTGATTCGGCGCACGTTGTTTGGCTTGCTGCGCTACGCTCGCAATGACAAGGCCCTTTTCCCAAGTGTCAATGAGGGGTTTCCCTCATCGTGTTCCACACCTTTTCCTCCTGCCGCTCGGTTGAAGCCGTGTCGATCCCGACGCCGGATCGCGGCAGCAGGCTCCAGCCTTCCGTGACGTGAGGGTTGTCGACGGTACCGAATTGTTCGGTTGGCGTGTGGGCCGGGTTGCAATGGCGGACGCGGACATCGGGTGCCGCGCGCGACTCATGGCAGATCTTTCGCTGCAGCATGGTTTGCCTTCGGTCATCTATTGTTCCATGTGGGGCTTGTGAGTTTGGATCAGGGCACTTTCTGGAGGCGAGGATGATGGAGAACGAGCAGGAGAGGGAGTACGGTGCCGAGCTCTGGCATACCCTCGACGTGAAGGAGGTCGGGGAAAAACTCGGCAGCGGTGAGAACGGACTGGACGCTGACGAAGTCGCAAGGCGCCGGGATCGCTATGGTCCGAACCGTTTGCCGGAGGTCTCTGCGCGCGGCCCGCTGCGCCGGTTTCTGGCTCAGTTCAATAACCTCCTGATCTACGTGCTGATCGGCGCCGCCGGGGTAACGGCGCTGCTGCAGCACTGGGTCGACACCGGCGTGATTCTCGCGGTGGTGCTGGTCAATTCGATCATCGGCTTCATTCAGGAAGGCAAGGCGGAAAAGGCACTGGAGGCCATCCGCGACATGCTTTCGCCCACCGCCTCGGTGATTCGAGGCGGTGAACGCACGACCATTCCCGCCGAGGAACTGGTTCCCGGGGATCGCGTACTGCTGGAGGCCGGTGACAAGATCCCCGCCGATCTGCGCCTTCTTCGCGCCAAAAGCCTTCAGGTCCAGGAAGCGACGCTGACGGGCGAATCGGTCCCGGTCGAAAAAGCGGTCGAGGCGGTAGCCGAAGACGCTGATCTCGGGGATCGTTTCTCGATGGCCTATTCGGGCACTCTTGTGACCAGCGGCAGGGGTACCGGCATCGTGGTCGCGATCGGTGCCGAAACCCAGATCGGGCGCATCAGCACCATGCTCTCCGAGGTTCAGACGTTGACCACGCCGCTGCTGAAGACCATGAACGTCTTCGCCCGCTGGCTCACGCTGGCGATCATTGGCTTCGCGGCCCTGGTCTTCTTTTTCGCCTTCGTGCTGCGCGACTTTGGCGCCGTGGACAGCTTCATGGCGGCCGTTGCGCTGGCGGTGGCCGCCATTCCCGAAGGCTTGCCGGCGATCCTGACCGTGACGTTGGCGATCGGCGTGCAGCGCATGGCGGGGCGCAACGCCATTATTCGCCGACTGCCGGCGGTGGAGACACTTGGTTCCGTATCGATCATCTGCTCCGACAAGACCGGTACGCTGACCCGCAACGAGATGATGGTGCGTTCGATCGCTCTCCAGGAGCGCGCTTATGTACTTAGCGGTGTCGGCTACGACCCCCGCGGTGGTTTCGAGCGCGATGGCGAGGCCGTGGAGCCGGACGATGATCCGCTGCTGATGGAGGCTCTGCGCGCGATGGTGCTCTGCAACGACGCCACCCTGCGTGAGGCCGACGGCGAATGGACCGTGGATGGGGACCCGATGGAAGGGGCGCTGCTGACCGCGGGGCGCAAGGCCGGTCTCGACCCGGAATTCGAGAACCAGTCGTGGACTCGCACCGACGTGATTCCGTTCGAGTCCGAGCACCAGTTCATGGCCACGCTCAACCACGATCACGAAGGGCACGGCCGGATCTACGTGAAAGGTGCGCCGGAGAGGCTGCTGGAAATGTGCCGATCGGTGCATACCGCGGATGGTGACACGCCATTGGACCCGGATCTGTGGCTGGAACGGGTGAATGAACGCGCTGCCGAGGGTGAGCGCATTCTGGCGGTGGCTTTTCGCTCCACGGATAGCGGCAAGGTGGATTTGCGTTTTGACGACGTGGGTACGGACCTGGTTCTGCTTGGCATGTTCGGCCTGATCGATCCCCCGCGCGAAGAGGCCATCAGCGCGGTGGCCGACTGTCAGTCGGCCGGCATCACGGTGAAGATGATCACCGGGGATCACGCGGGTACTGCGCAGGCAATCGGGAAGCAACTCGGGCTGGAACGAGCGGACAAGGTCCTGACCGGTCGCGATCTCGAGGGCATGGATGACGCCCGGATGAAGAAGCTCGTGGTCGAGGTCGACGTATTTGCGCGCACCACGCCGGAACACAAGCTGCGGCTGGTGCAGGCACTTCAGTCCCACGGGTATGTGGTCGCGATGACCGGTGACGGGGTCAATGACGCCCCGGCATTGAAACAGGCCGACGTCGGGGTCGCGATGGGGCAGAACGGTACGGAGACCTCCAAGGAAGCGTCCGAGATGGTACTGGCTGACGACAATTTCGCTTCGATCGCAAACGCGGTACGCGAGGGCCGTACCGTATACGACAACCTGAAGAAGGCGATCACCTTCCTGCTGCCCATCAACGGCGGTGAGTCCGGGTCGATCATTGCCGCCATCATGCTCGGCCTCGCACTGCCCATCACGCCCTTGCAAGTGCTGTGGGTCAACATGGTCAGTTCGGTCGGGCTGGCGATGGCCCTGGCGTTCGAACCCGCCGAGAAGGACATCATGCAACGGCCACCCCGTCCACCGGGCGAACCGATCCTGTCCCTGTTCGTCATCTGGCGTATCGTATTCGTGTCGATCCTGTTCCTGGTCGGCATTTTCGGGATGTACACCTGGTCCATCGCGCAGGGCTTCAGTGTCGAGATGGCGCGTACCCACGCGGTGAATACGCTGGTGGTGATGGAGATTTTCTATCTCTTCAGCGTGCGATCCCTGCGCGCACGAACCCTCACCGTGACCGGCATCGTCGGGACCCGGGCCGTTGCAGTCGCGGTGCTCGTGGTGGTTTCGCTGCAGCTGATGTTCACCTACGCACCCTTCATGCAATTCTTCTTCGACAGCCGACCGATGGGTCTGCGCGAAGGCGCAATCGTTGTGGCGCTGGGGGTCACGGTCTTCTTTCTTCTGGAGATCGAAAAGACGCTGCGCAACCGCTACGCGGCGCGTCGGAGCCCGAAACAGCCTGCGCATTGAACCGGCCAGGCGTGGCGTTACCCGCTGCAGGGGCCCACGCCCGGAGCCGGCGGGCCTCGGACCGGTTGGCAGAGTCAGGAAACCGGGATCTGCGGATCAAGCCATTCCAGAAGATAGTAAAGGTACTGACCTTCGGAAGACTTGGACGGGCCGAGTACCCGCGCGGCGAACTGGCGGGCCTCCGGATCGGCCTGTGCCAGTGCCTGTTCGCTGGTTTCAACGACCTGGACACAACCAGCGGGAAATCGCTTGCGGGTGCGGCCGGGCATGTACACCACCGCGAAATTGGGTGTCGAAACGCCGGTTTCGGGATCAGGGGGTACAAGGCCACGCATGGTCGGGAGCATAACAGGCTCCGGGCGGCACGCAACACATGATGGTACCGATCATGTCGAGGGGATTCCGTTTGCCATCGGCGCAGAAACTTCCTGCTTTATTCGGGACGCTGGGCGCGCTATCCTCTCGATATCAATGCATTGCCTCATGGATGGAGGCCAGTGATGCGCATGGAAGCAGGGCTTACCCTTGTCGAGCTTCTCGTCACCATCGCCGTGCTCGGTGTGCTGCTGAGCATCGGTATTCCGGCGTTCGGTGGACTGATACAGGAGAGCCGCCTCACTGCGGCGACCAACCGTTTTGTCGGTGCCCTGCATGCGACGCGATCCGAGGCCGTGCATCGGAACCGTCGGGTCACCCTGTGCAAGAGTGCGGACGCGGTTCAGTGCTCTGCGACGGGCGGCTGGCAGCAGGGCTGGATCATTTTCGTCGACACCGTTGCCGCCGGGGAACGGTCGGAAGATGATCCGATACTGGCTGTCGGCGGTCGCTTCCCGGACGGTATCGCGATTGCGGGCAATTCACCCGTCGAGAACTACATTTCCTATGTGGGACTGGGTTCGACCCGGCGCGCCAGCGGCGGTCTGCAGATGGGAACCGTTACCTTGTGTGCGGGCGATTCGGGACGCCGAATCATCATCAGCCGCACGGGTCGGGCCCGGGTTGAGTCGGCGCGGTGTGGAACATGATGGGGATGCTGACGGCGCCAGGCAACCGCTGTTGCCGTCTGCGGCGCCGCAGCTTCGGGTTCAGCCTCTTGGAACTGTTGATCGTGCTGGTGGCACTGGCCATCCTGGTCGCGGTTGCCTGGCCTGTCTACAAGGACTCGCTCTACAAGGTCCGTCGGGCGGATGCCCGGGTCGCTCTTCTCCAGGCGGCGCAACGACTCGAACGCTGCTACACCCGGAACGACAGCTACAGTCACGAGTCATGTACCGTTGTCACGCGATCGCCCGAGGGATATTACCGGATCATCGAGCCGAACCCGCGCGGTCCTTCCAGCTTTCTTCTGCGCGCGACACCGACCGGAGTCCAGGCCGGTGACGCCGGTTCGTGTGCCTGGCTGGAGATCGATCATCGAGGACACCGCGCTGCTGCGGGAAGTGCCGCCGAGGCCTGCTGGTGACAGCCATGCGGATGATTCGCGGACACACGTCCTGCCGGCGAAGCGGTCACCCTGATACAGCCCTTTCCTGTCATCGTTGCGCCGGATGCGGATCCGTTGCGGCAGGAAGGGAGAGACGTGGTTTCACCCTGCTTGAGGTGTTGATCGCGCTGCTGATTCTCTCCCTCGGCGCGCTTGGCAGTGCCGCACTGCAGTTGCACGCGCTGAAGGCGACGAATTCGGCATACCAGCACAGTCTCGCGACGCTGATGGCAGTGGATGCCGGTGAGCGCCTGTGGCTCGGTCTCGCTGCGGGCCGGATCGAAACCGACTGGCTGGCCGACTGGCGACAGCGACGCACCTGTGGCCGCGGAGAAACACATGTCTGCCTACCGGAACTGGAAGTCATCATCCATGGTGAAAGCGAGCGCCGTGTCATCGAGGTGTCCTGGACGGAAACCCGTTTCGGTGATGTCGACGGCGGACGCGCGCAACTCGAGTACGTGGTCGAATTGCCACCGGAACGACTGCCGTGATCCCCGGCCGAGTCAGTCGCACGCGGGGCGGTCGCCAGCAGCGAGCCTTCTCGTTGGTCGAGCTTCTGGTGGCGATGGCTCTGGCCCTGTTGATCACGGGTGCGGCCATTGCAATGTTCACGACGTCGGGGCAGTTGCAGCAGGAGCAGGAACGATTGGCGCTCATGAAGGAGCACCTGCGCTTCGCGGTGGACTTCATGGCACGGGACATCCGGGCCGCGGGATTGCGCGATAACGGCGACGTGGATCTTGCCGGCGGACTGGAGCGAATGGATGACGGCAGTGTCGAGCAACAGGGCTTCATCGTCCGCAAGGCGGGGATGAACTGCCTGGGTGATGTCGGCCCCTGGGTGGCCAGTGCGTATACCGTGCACGGCAAACAACTTCGATGCGCCAACGAATCCACGCCAGTGCAGAACCAGCCCCTGGTCAGCGATGTACGGTCCATGACCGTTGTGGCGCTGGATGCTGCGGGGCAGCCGAACTGGCAACAGGCCGTGGCTCTGCGGATCGAACTCGTGCTGGAGAGTACCGTGCGCAACCAGACACTGACCCATACCCTGGAATTCGTGGTCAGCCTGCGCAACGCGGTGCTCGCGGAATACCACACCTTGTGAACGGAGGCCGTCGGACATGGATGAGCGGGAACGTGGGGTCGCCTTGGTGTTCGTTCTGATGCTGCTGACGTTGACCAGCCTGCTGGCCATCACCGGGATGCAGCAGGCGATCACGGACGAGCGCATTGCTGGCAACCAGCGGCAGGTTTCGGAAAGCTTTGTGGCAGCCGAAACCGGGTTGCTGCGTGCGGCAGACTGGTGGCAGCGCTCCACTGGCGAAGTGCGTCACGATCAGCTGTACTGGAACGACCGGGACGGAGCCGTCGCCGCACTGAATGCGCTCGACCGGGAGCCGAGACCGGGGCTGCTCTGGTTCATCGGGGAACTGGAATTCCACGGTGACGAAGTGGTCATCACCAGCATCGGTCAGGTGGCGGGAAGCGGCGCATCGCGGGAGGTCAGCGCCCGCTATCGGCGTCCGTCACCGAGCATACTCGATGCACTGGCTCCCCTGGTTCTTGGCGGAACAGTCAGTGAATTCCTTGTTGCCGACGGAACCGATCTGCACATGCAGGGTGATACCCGGAATGAACAGGCCCCGGCGATTCAGGTGGCTGGTGAGCAGGATACGGGATCCATTCGGGCCGCGCTCGCGCAATCCGGCCAGCACCCGTCGTCGATCGGCATCGAGGTCAGTGATCTGGCGTCGGAGCTACTGGACGCCCCGGTTCTGCAGCGTTTCGTGGAAGCAGTTGCCGGTTCGCCCGCGTCTTACGATGGTCCCAGGCCATGGGATTTCGGCACTACGGAGGCCCCGGCAATCAACGTGGTGCGCGGGTTGAGTGGTGAACGCAGCGATCTGCGGCTGTCCGCACCGGTCAGCGGGGCCGGTGTACTGGTTGTCAGTGGCGATCTGTACATCGAGCACACGCTGGATTTCACGGGCCTGATCGTGGTGCTCGGAGGCAGCGTTGAAATGAGCGGTGACTCGAGCCGGATCCATGGGGCGATCCTGGTTCAGGGTGTCGCGGAGCAGGAAGCGGAAGTCTGGCGGAAGAGTCCGGATGGACTTCAGCTATCGATGGCTGGCGAACTCGATTTCGAACACAATCAGGAAGCTCTGGGGTCGGCATGGGATCTTCTGCCAGCAGAGGCGCGCGCCGCATGGGAGGATCTGGAGGGGCGGCCGCCGGTCGTGGCTTCCGGACGCCTTTTCGATTGGTCCGAAAGCCCAAGACTCTGAGCGCCGCGGCCCGGTTTTCCGGGACCAACCCATTGGAGGTCTGTAGGCCATGGCAATCCACCGGCGCCGGCGTTCCGCGGTTGCCGTAGAATCGGGGGCATGGACACTGCCGTACCCGAACGGCCGGACGTCTCCGGGGACAGGGAGGTCGTCTTCGAGACCCGCGGTCTGACCAAAGCCTACCTGATGGGCGAGGTCGAAATTCACGCCTTGCAGGGCGTGGATCTCGATCTCTACGCCGGGGAACTGGTCGTGATGCTCGGTGCTTCCGGTTCGGGGAAGTCCACCCTGCTCAATATCATGGGCGGTCTGGATGTCGCAACTTCCGGCAGCGTGCGCTATCGAGACCAGGATCTCACTGCCGCGTCCGATCGGGTTCTGACAGAGTTTCGCCGGGACCATGTCGGCTTCGTGTTCCAGTTCTATAATCTGATCGCGAGCCTGACCGCGCGCGAGAACGTTGCGATCGTCACCGATATCAGCCGCAACCCGATGGCGGCGGAGGACGCGCTGGCGCTGGTCGGGCTGCGGGACCGGCTCGATCATTTCCCCTCCCAGTTGTCGGGCGGCGAGCAGCAGCGCGTCGCGATTGCCCGGGCGATCGCCAAGCAACCGGCGGTGCTGCTCTGCGACGAACCGACCGGTGCGCTGGATTCGAAGACCGGGATCCGGGTGCTCGAGGCACTGGAGCACATCAACCGTGAGATGCAGACGACGGTCGCGATCATCACTCATAACGAGATCATTGGCGAAATGGCCGACCGGGTGATTCGTCTGAAGGACGGACTCGTGGCCGAGATCCATGTGAATTCGGAACGCCGTGCGCCGAAGGAACTGCGCTGGTAGCGCGGAAAGCACGATGCGCGCACTGGACCGTAAGCTGATCCGGGACCTCGCGGCACTGAAGGGGCAGGCTGCGGCAATCGTGCTGGTGATCGCCAGTGGCGTGATGACTCTGATCATCGCGGTGACCACGCTCGATGCGCTGTCGCTGACCCAGCAGCGGTTTTATCAGGATTATCAGTTCGCCGACGTGTTCACCGATCTGAAGCGGGCCCCGGAAGGTCTGGCCGAGCGTCTCCAGCAGATTCCCGGGGTGAATCAGGCCGAGACTCGCATCAAGGCTGCTGTAAGGCTGGAAGTACCCGGTTTCGAGGACCCAGTGCGTGGTCTGCTGCTGTCGATTCCCGACGGGCGCCAGCCATTGCTGAATCGCCTGTACCTGCGCGAGGGCAGCCTGCCCCACCTGGGCCGGTCTGACCAGGTGGCGATCAGCGACGCTTTTGCCGAGGCCCACGGTCTGCGCGCGGGCGATCGCTTGCCGGCGATCATCAACGGCAGGCTGACGACTCTCCATGTCAGTGGCATCGTTCTGTCACCCGAATTCATCTACCAGATTGCGCCCACCGATCTGCTTCCCGACTACGAACGCTATGGAATCCTCTGGATGAATCGCCGCGCGCTGGCGAGCGCCCATGGTATGGACGGGGCGTTCAACAATGTCGTGTTGCGGCTCCAGGTCGGCGCCTCCGAGGCGGCGGTCATCGACCACCTGGACCGCATTCTCGCCCGCTACGGCGGCATCGGCGCCTATGGCCGCGACGATCAGCAATCGCACCGGTTTCTGGATGAGGAGCTGAAACAGTTGCGTGCACAGGCGGTGATTCTGCCGACGATCTTCCTGTTGGTGTCGGCGTTTCTGCTGAACGTGGTCATGGGCCGGATCATCCGGTCGCAGCGCGAGCAGGTTGCGGTGCTGAAGGCTTTCGGCTACCGCAATCTCGACATCGCGCTGCACTACGGAATGCTGACCGGACTGATCGTACTCGCGGGCTGCGTGGCGGGCGTCGTGTTGGGCGTCTGGGCCGGGACCGGGCTGGCGGCAATCTACACCGAGTACTTCCGCTTTCCCGAACTGCGTTTCCGGCTGCAGGGCTGGGTATTGCTGCTGGCGGTCGCAGTGGCCGCAGGCGCTGCGTTGCTGGGTACCCTGCGGTCCATCTGGCGTTCGGTGAACCTGCCGCCTGCCGAGGCAATGCGGCCCGAGCCGCCGGCGCGCTTCTCGCGCAGTTGGCTGGAACGCGCGATTCCCGAGCGCTGGCTGGACCAGGGCGCAAGGATGATCCTGCGCAATATCGGTCGGCATCCGATGAAGGCCGGGCTGTCGGTGCTCGGGATTGCGATGTCCGTGGGGCTTTTGGTGATGGGCGCGTACCAGGTCAACGCGGTGGATCACATGCTTGACACCCAGTACCGTCTGGTGATGCAAATGGACGTGCACTTGACCTTCAAGGATCCGACGCCGGCGCGAGTGCACGGTGAATTGCGGCATCAACCCGGCGTTCTCGCGGTGGAAACCTATCGCAGTGTACCGGTACGCCTGCTGGCTGGACACCGGGAATACCGAACCGCAATCCTCGGGCTAATCGAAGAACCGCAGTTGCGCCAGCTGCTGGATGGTGGACAACGCCCGCAGCGCGTGCCTCCCGAGGGCCTGCTATTGACCGACTACCTGGCGCGGGACCTTGGCCTGAAGGTCGGCGATGCAGTGCGAGTGGAAATTCAGGAGGGCCAGCGCCGCACTGTCTCGGTGCCGCTGGTTGGAGTCGTGGACGAACCACTGGGGGTCAGCGCATACATGCGCCGCGAAGCGGTGAACCGGTTGCTGCGCGAGGGTCCTGCCGTCACCGGCGCCTGGCTTCTGGTTGATCAGGCCAAGGAACCGCTACTGTTCGACCGCCTTTGGGATCTGCCGGGCGTGGCCGGAATCGGAATGATTGCCCAGGCCGAGAGCGATATCCGCGAATATATGGGCGACACCATCCTGATGTTCGCAATGGTATTCGTGCTGCTGGCGGGATCGATCGCGTTTGCCGTCGTCTACAACAACGCGCGGATCGCGTTCGCCGAGCGCTCCCGGGAACTCGCGACGCTGCAGGTCCTCGGATACTCACGCGCGGAAGTGAGCTGGATTCTCGTCGGTGAGATCCTGGCGCTGACAGTGGTCGCGCTGCCGGTTGGCTGGCTGATCGGAACCGGGTTCGCCTGGGCATTGAATCAGGCCTTCAGCATGGACATGTTCCGTATCCCGCTGGTGTTGACCCCCGGCACCTACGGATTCGCAACCGCAACGGTACTCGCAGCCTCGGTGGTGGCGGCTGCACTGGTGGTTCGCCGCCTGCGGCGCCTGGACAAGGTTTCAGTGCTGAAGGCGGTGGAATGATGATCCATGACGCATTGGTACGGATTGCAGGCGCGTGATCCGGGGATGCCGCTCCGGCTTCCGGATCGGACCACGGTCATCCCGGGTTGCCGTGGCTGATGATCGGCCGTCCGACGACACGGGTCGTGCAGTGCGCTCCTGGTGTGGCTCGGTCTGACGAATAAGAGGAGAGGATCGGAATGAACCTGCGCAAGAAGATTCTCTGGGGGCTGGTGATCCTCGCGATGGGCGGTCTGTTGGCGTGGACGCTCATGCCGGCGCCAGTGCCGGTGAGCGCGACACCGGTTCGCGCCGGAGCGTTTGTCGAGATCGTCGAGGAAGAAGGCCGTACCCGACTCCGGGACTCCTTCACCATCACCGCTCCCATCAGCGGCTTCCTGCAACGGGTGGTCTTGGAGCCCGGCGATCCTGTGGAACTGGGGCAGGTGGTTTTCCGCCTGGAGCCGCTACCCGCCCCGGCGCTGGACGCGCGCAGCCTGGAGCAGGCACGGGAAAATCTTTCCGCGAGCCAAGCCCGTCTGGAGTCCGCACGCGCCAACCTCGAGACCGAGAAAGCCGAGGCCGCCTTTGCAGAGTCCGAGTTCCAGCGTTACCTGCAGTTGCGTGAACGGGAACTGGTTTCAGCGACGGACATGGAACGCGCACGCAGCGTGCGCGATCGTCAGCGTTCGGCGGTTCGGGCAGCGGAACATGCGGTGGAAGTGGCCCATTTCGAGGTGGAGAGTGCGCGGGCGGTGCTTGATATCGCCAGCGGCCAGCGCCCGGAGGGGCCGGAAGGAGAACGAACGGTATTGGAAGTGCGTTCGCCCACGGCCGGGCTTGTCCTGCGTCGGCATCGCTGTTGCGAGGGTGCGATCAATCCCGGAGATCCGGTGCTCGACATCGGCGACCTTTCCGATCTCGAGGTTCAGGTGGATCTGTTGTCCATGGACGCGGTCCGGGTGCGCTCCGGCATGCGGGTCAATATCACCGGCTGGGGCGGCAACGAGGTACTGGGCGCGCGAGTGCGTCGGGTCGAGCCAGCCGGATTCACTCGTGTGTCGGCGCTGGGGGTGGATGAACAGAGAGTCCCGGTCATCGTCGATTTTGTCGACGTTGCTCAGGCTGCGAAACACCTCGGGGTTGAATTCCGGGTCGAAGCCGAATTCGTGCTCTGGGAAGGCAAGAGTGTGGTGCAGGTGCCCACCAGTGCGCTGTTCCGCAGCGATGGCCGCTGGGCCGTGTTCGTCGTGGTCGATGCCGCTCGCGCGCAACAGCGACGGGTCGAGGTCGGCCGCCGCAGTGGCATGGTCACCCAGATCCTCGAAGGTCTGACACCGGGCGAAATCGTGATCACGCACCCCGGTGATCGAATCCGTGACGGGGTGCGGGTCGAACCGCAGCTTCTGAACAGGGGCTGAGATCCTGGCCGCGCAACAGGCAGACCGGATCAACGCATGTTACTGAGCCAGTAGAACCGGTACGGCGGCACCACGAGCCGATCGTTGAACAGGCGCGGGATCTCGCCGGTGTGCAGATCCTGCAGGGTGCCGCGCAGGTACAGGCTACGGTAGCGCAGGTTGCTGAGTTCCAGGTACTGCGGGTTGGCGTCGAAATTCGCGATCACCAGTACCGATGAAGACTGCTGGTGTTCAGGGTGCATTCGCAGGCAGGCGAACAGGTGCGGGTTGTCGAGATCGATGAGTTCCCGGTTGTTGAAGTCGGCAAAGGCGGGAATGCCCTTGCGAGCCGCGATCATTCGCTTCAGTCCATCGAAGATACGTTGTTCCACGCTGCCGTGCTGGTGCCGCTGCTCGGCCTTTTCCCAGTCGATGCGCGGCCGGTTCATCCAGCGGCTGTCGCCAGCCTTGTTCGGGTCCTCGAGATAGCTGCAATCGCTCAGGGTGCCGATTTCGTCCCCGTAATACAGGAGCGGAATGCCGCCGAAGGACATGATCATTCCGTGCAGGAGCAGGATTCGCTGCACCGCGCGGTCGATGATCTTGGGGTCTCCCGACTCGAGAGCACTCTCCAGGCCCGCGAGCGACGCCAGCGAGCCGGAGATCCGGGCGTCGCCGGTCTTCTCGTTGCGACCGAAGGGTTGGCCTCTGGCATCCGAGCCGTCGTACTCGCCGGTGAAGTAATCCACCAGGAACCGGCGATGCGCGTGCGGTTCGTAACCAGCGGCAATGATGTCACGGTCGTCGAATCCCAGACCGATGTCATCATGGCAGCGCACATAGTTGAGCCAGGTAGCCCGGTCCAGCTTGTTCGGGAGGCTGCGGATGCCGAGATTCAGCAGCCGCGCGTTGCGTGTGGCCATTGCGTCCCAGAGCAGCGCCATGAAGGTGGCGTTGTAGGCGATTTCGCATTCCTTCGCGATCACGGCGTCCTCGCCGAAGTACTTGATGATCTCAAGAGGGGCGACGATCGCTTCGGCGATGAACAGCACGCCAGGCGCGGTGACCTGGCAGCAGTCCTTCATCAGCTGCAGGATCAGGTGCGCCTCGCGCTCGTTCTGGCAGGTGGTGCCGATCTTCTTCCACAGAAAGGCGACCGCATCAAGGCGCACAACGTCGGCGCCTTGATTGGCCCAGAACAGGATCACGTCCAGCATCTCGATGAAGACGTCGGGGTTGCTGTAGTTCAGGTCCCACTGGAACGAGTTGAAGACCGTCATCACCCACTGCTGCATTTCCTCGTCCCAGGTAAAATTGCCGGGCGAGGTTTCCGGGAAGATCTCGGGCATGGTCTCCTCGAACATGTCCGGGATGTCGCGGTTGGGGAAGATGTAGTAGTAGTCCTGGTATGTCCTGTCGCCAGCCCGGGCCTTGCGTGCCCACTCGTGCTCATCGGAAGTGTGGTTCACCACCACGTCCAGCGTCAGCAGCATGCCGCGCTTGCGCATCGACTCGGCGAGCTTCCGAAGTTGTTCGAGGGTGCCGACCCGCGGGTCGATACGGCGAAAATCGCTGATCGCGTAACCGCCGTCACTGGCCTTTTCCGGGCAGACCAGCATCGGCATGATGTGCAGCATGGTGACGCCCAATTCCTGCAGGTAGGGCGCCCGGGAGCATACACCTTCGAGGTTGCCCGCAAAGCCGTCGGCATACAGGGCCATTGCCACCCACTCCTGGCTCAGGAACCAGTTGTGGTTGAGCTCCCGTTCCTTGTCCTGGGCCTCGAGTTCCGCGGAACGCTCGATGTACCGCGCGGCCATGACTTCGACCAGCTTGATGCTTTTGTCCTTGAAGTCCTCGCGTCCTCCATAGAGCGCATGGAACAGGGAATGAATGGCGTAGAAATTCGCACCCAGACGGGTATAGAAATAGCGCAGATCCTGCCGCCGGATCTCCGGCTTCAGTTCATCGAGGATCTCGTTCAGGAGAGAATGCGATACCTGTTCGTACATGCGGCCCTTTACTGATGCGGTTATCTACGCGAGGAATCGCCGAGCGTGCGGCGGACGGTTGCCGCGACATGATCGGCAACCCTGCGCCACAGCGCAAACCGTATTGCTCGTTCGCCCTGTTCGGCGTCGAACGGCAAGCGCATGGCACACAGGGCTTTCTACGGTTTGTAACCGGGACTGTTTCAGTTCTTTTTCCCGGTTTCTGGTCGACTGCCTCGGCGCGGTGTGAATCCGGGGCGTTCCAGGAGGATCAGTATGAAGCGCCGGTTCATCGCGATCCACAGGGTGGCGGCGCCGATCACCGGAAGCATCAGGAAGCCGAACTGATAACCCAGTCCGATCGCCTCCAGGTGCCAGGTCTGGAAGCCCAGTTCATGACGGATCTCCGAGCCTGAATCCAGAGCGAGTGTCTTCAGGACATCGAAGCTGATGCCCCAGACATGGAGCGGCATCAGGCCGATGTAGGCGATGACCAGACGCCAATAGGTGAAGAAGCGCTCGTCTGCAGCAAATAGCAGCGCCAACAGAACGGGGAGATTCCAGGAATACACCAGCGCATTGACACTGATCACGGCCTGGCCTACCGCTCCCGGCGGAGCGCCGGGAACGTCAATGGTCAGCCCGGTCACGAAGAACAGTTCCCGCGCCAACCCCTCCACGTTCTCGATCAATCCCGGGTGCATCAGGTTCAGGAGCCACTGACTGATCCATACAGCGGGCATCAGCAGAACCTGGGCGACGAAATACCAGAAAGCGAACGCGCCGGGCAGCCACAGGAACGTGGCCAGGAAGAAACGCCCGAGGACACTAGTGGGAAGCAAGTGCATCAGCATTCTCCTCCCTGGGAAGGCTGCGGATCCAGAGCAGCCAGACGATCAGAGCATCGAGCATGATCAGCGCTTGCCACACGTAAAGGTGCGCCCACTCGAAGGCGGTTTCGTTCCACATGCCGAGGAAAAACAGCGAAATGATTCGGATCAGGTTGAGCGCCTGGATGGCAAGGACGCCGATTGCGATCCCGGCCAGCTTGTATCGCCACGGGGCCGGGAAAGCGAGCATCGCTGCAATCAGTACGATCATCGCTTCCACGCCATTGCAGCCGGCAGCAATCTTGACCGCGAACTGCGTGTTCATGTCGCGGATGATCACTCCACTGGTGGCGATCTCGCGTCCGGTCAGTTCAATGAGGGCTCCGGAGATGTCCGCCAGGAGGCCTGTGAACGGTTGTACGAAATACTGTTGACCAGGGGGAGTCAACTCGACGGTGAACAGTGCCGCCTGGATCACGAGGAACAATGCAAAGAAACGAAGCATTCTGGGGTCCTTCGATTCAAGGGTATCTCAAGGACATCCTGGATTTCGGTGGCCCGGGTCGCAGGATGCAATGCAGCCTGAGGTGCGGTGATCCGATTCCCGGGGATCTGCCGTCATCAGACCTGATTGTTTCGCGCAGGTCCAGTGGCGGCGCGAAAGATCAATCCGGGACGGTCGATTTGTCCGGCTTCACTGGACATTCGGGTCGTTTGCGCAAGACGTTTTTCATGGAGTTCGTGTTTCATGGAGTCCGTGGCGGGTGGGGCCGAGTATGCGCCACCCTGACCAGTAGCGTCCCGGACAGCCAGTCGTGCAGCATCAGGCGGCGGGGCGTGGCCTGACTCAGGCCGAGTCCCAACACCAGCAAGGCTGTGATGGTCGCCGTCACCCATGTAGCGTGCTGACGTGCGAGGGAGATTGCCAGCAGAACCAGGAGCCACTGTCCCAGTGCGACGAGGTAACGGATGGTTGCCTGTTTCCCATTGACCAGGCTGCCAGCCTCGTCACGCAATTGGATATTCCACGCCTGCATGCCCAGAGTCTGGCCGGTGCGGGTCCAGAACCAGGCGAAGAAGGCCCAGCCAGCCAGCAGATTGACCACAAATTGCAATGGAATCAGGGCGCGCCCCGTCCACTCGCCCATCAGAACGAAGACAAGGCCCAACGCCATCCAGAGGGCGAGCAGTAGCAGGCCATCGTAGATCATCGCCCCCAGGCGCCTTGGCAGACCGACCGGGTCCGGAAGGGCAGCGAACCCGGACACGGTCAGAACACCGACTGGAAGGGGATGACCTCGACCTGGTCGCCTGCGGTGGCCCCGTCGCTCTCCTGCGGAAGAACGATGTAGGCGTTGGCGACGCTCATCGAGCGAAGCTGGTGCGAGCCCTGGCCGCCGGTGGAGCGCACCGTCCATTCCCCATTGCGCCGTTCGAGGATGCCCCGTTGATAATCCGCACGCCCCGGGTTTTTCCGCAGATCCTCGAGCAGGCGCGCATGCAGGGCCAGTGGCGGCTCCGGGGCGGTACCGCAAAGCCGCAGCAGTGCGGGCCGCACGAACAGCGAGAAAGTGGCCATCACCGACACGGGGTTGCCCGGCAGTCCCAAAAACAGTGACTTTCCGAATCGGCCGAAAGCCAGCGGGCGCCCGGGCTTCATCGCAACCTTCCAGAAATCGGTCTCGCCTTCGCTTCGAAGCAGCCTGGACACGAAGTCGGCGTCGCCGACGGAGACGCCGCCGGTGGTCAGCGTCAGATCGGCGGATTCTCCGGCGTGGGTCAATGCCGCGCGCACGGCATCCTCGGTGTCGGGGATCACACCGAGGTCGATGAACTGCACCGGGTAGCGGCCGAGCAGGGCGCGCAGCGTGTAGCGATTGCTGTCGTGGATCTGTCCGGGGCCCAGCGGCTGACCGATCGGCACCAGCTCATCCCCGGTGGTGAAGAAAACCACTTTTGGTCGCCGCACCAGGGTAGCTTCGCCGATGCCCTGGGATGCCAGCAGGCCGATATCAGCCGCGGTAAGGCGCCGACCAGGTTCGAGGATCACGGTGCCCGCGCGGGTGTCTTCCCCGGGGTTACGGATATGTGCTTCGCCCTGGGGCTCCTTCTCCAGCGTGATCCATCCGGACTCGACTCGAACGTGCTCCTGCACGACGACGATGTCAGCGCCTTCGGGCACCACTGCGCCGGTAAGGATCCGGATACATTCGCCAGCGGCCAGTTGTCCGTGCCAGGGGTGACCTGCGGCGGACAAACCGGCCACGCGCAGCCTGGTTCCCGCACTCGCGTCTGCGGAGTTCAGCGCATATCCATCCATCGCTGAATTGCGTGACGAGGGGACATCGATGCGAGCGGTTACCGGCTCGGCCAGTATTCGGTCCAGGGCCTCGGTGATCGCCAGCCTGTCGCTCCCTTCCACGGGCACGCAGGCGCCGAGTATGCGTTCGAGCGCCTGCTCGACCGTCAGCATGGCAGGATCGGTTTCATCCATCATGGTGTCCTCGGGTTTCAAGGCCTGGGTTTCGCCTTCAACCCGGGAAGGCCGAAACGCTCACCAATGAAGGAGGCGATGACGCGCACTTCGTCCAGCGGTAGCGTCGCGATGCCATCAGGAACCGATCCGGGGTCATCGGTGGCCACGGCAATGATGTGGGGATCGTCGACGCACAAAAGGGGTTTGCCCAGCGCTGGGCGGTGAATCTCGATCTTGGGTATCGATTCACCCTTGAAACCTTCGACGAGAATCAGATCCATGCGGCGAGGGTCCAGCATCGGGATCAGATCGTCGAGGACCGGCTTGCTTTCCTGATCCTCGGGATTCTCCACCATCAGCGCCAGCCGCCGGCTTGAAGCCACGAGCACCTGGCCTGCTCCGGCCTTCCGCAATTCGTAGCTGTCCTTGCCCGGCTGATCGACGTCGAAATTGTGATGCGCGTGCTTGATCAACGCGACGCGCAGTCCACTGTCGCGAAGGATGGGAAGCAGCCGTGTCAGCAGCGTGGTCTTGCCGGCCCCGCTCCACGCTGCGAAACCGAGCAAGGGGGTCGACCGCGAGGTCATGCTGTCGCTCATGTGATGATCTGCCTCACTGGCCACGAAGGGATTGCTCACCGATGCCGCGAGGATACCGAAGGTGGAAAGGAATGGCACCTGCATGCAGCCATGGAGATTGAAACCACGGCAGGTCCTCGTTGTCCACCCTGGTACGAAAGCAAGGCGGCGATCGGTTACTCTGGGCTCGTGGTTTTCGAAGGACCGGGGGATTCGCATTGGCCGCAATTGCCAGTGTTCGCCGGCAGCCGTCTGGATGGCTCGGAGCCTCGATCGCTGACATCATTGCGGTATCGCTGCGAGAGCCCCCAAGGTTAGGACAACACAATGCGCCTGTACTCGATGAAATCGATGTTCCGATTGGTCTTCTGGGCCTCGCTGATTCTGGGCGCCGCAGGCTGGCTGGTCGCAGCATCGGGCGATGAAGAGCGCAAGCAGGCCCTGCTGCTGACCGTTTCCGACGCCATCGGTCCCGCGACGGGTGACTACATCATTCGCGGCATCGAGCGCGCTGGGCGCGATGAGGCCGAGCTCCTGGTGCTCAACCTCGATACGCCGGGTGGCCTCGATTCGTCGATGCGGGACATCGTGAAGGCAATGCTGGCTTCGGAGGTTCCGGTGGTGACGTATGTCCACCCGGCCGGCGGACGCGCTGCGAGCGCCGGCACCTACATGCTCTACGGCTCGCACGTGGCGGCCATGACACCGGCGACCAATATCGGCTCGGCCACACCGGTACAGATGGGTGGCGGTTTTCCCGGTCTGGACGACGGTGACAGCCGGCCGTCCCGCAGTGATGACGGAAACGGCCGTGATGCGGAGCAAGACGAGTCGGCTGAGGACGCCAACGGTGACGACGGCGCAACGGCAGAAGCTGCGGATGGCGAAGACAGAACGGATGAGACCCGCCGTGGTGAAACCGCGATGGAGCGCAAGGTTCTCGAGGATGCGGTTTCCTACATCCGCGGGCTGGCCGAGCGCTTCGATCGCAATGCCGACTGGGCCGAGGAGGCGGTGCGCGAAGGCTCCAATATCGGCGCCCGCGAGGCCCTGGAGCTCAACGTGGTCGAGTTCGTGGCCGAGAACCTCGAGGATCTGCTCGAGCAGTTGGACGGACACAGTGTGCGCATGGCCTGGGGCGAAGAGGTTCTGGACACAGTCAACATCGAGGTGGTTCGGGTCGACCCTGACTGGCGGACCAATCTGCTGGCGGTGATCACCAGCCCCAACATCGCTTATATCCTGATGCTGATCGGTATCTACGGCATCATTTTCGAACTCTCCAATCCCGGAGCGATCTACCCTGGAGTCATCGGTGCGATCTCGCTGGTGCTGGCCTTTTACGCACTGCAGGTGATGCCGGTGAACTATGCTGGTCTGGCCCTGATCCTTCTGGGGCTGATCTTCATGGTCGCGGAAGCTTTCCTTCCCAGTTTCGGGATACTGGGCATCGGTGGCATGATCTCCTTCATCACGGGCTCAATCATTCTTTGGGACGATCCGGATTTGAACATTTCCCTTCCTCTGGTTTTCGGTACCGCTATCGTCGTGGGCGTGTTCTCGATCTGGGTGCTCGGGCGCCTGATCCGGCTGCGCAAGGTCAAGCCGACGATCGGGCGCGAGGAGATGATCGGCATGATCGGTGAGGCGCGTGAGGATATCGATCGCAGCGGGCGCGTTTACGTGCACAGCGAGCTGTGGACAGCCGACACCACCCAACCGGTGTCGGAAGGCCAGAAGGTTCGGGTCGTTGCCATGGAGGGGCTGCGTCTCCGGGTCGAGCCCGTGTCGGACGACGCTGACGCAACGGACGCACCACGCTCCTGAATTCTCGTTCCAGCCGTTCGCTGCAGCAAACGGCTTCCGACAACCCAAGTGAAGGAGAAATCGTAATGACCGGAGCGTATCTTTTCCCGTTAGTGGTGGTCGTCGCGCTGATCGCGATGTCCATCAAGGTATTGCGCGAATACGAGCGCGGCGTGGTCTTTTTCCTGGGGCGTTTCCAGGCGGTGAAGGGTCCCGGACTGATCATCATCATCCCGGGCATCCAGCAGATGGTGAAGGTGGACCTGCGTATCATCACGCTCGACGTGCCCAGCCAGGACGTGATCTCCCAGGACAACGTGACGGTGCGCGTGAACGCAGTGCTGTATTTCCGCGTGGTCGATTCGGCGAAGTCGGTGATTCAGGTCGAGGACTACTTTGCAGCGACGAGTCAGTTGGCTCAGACGACACTCCGTTCGGTGCTCGGCAAACACGATCTGGACGAAATGCTTTCCGAACGTGACAAGCTGAACGCAGACATCCAGGAGATCCTGGATTCCCAGACCGATACCTGGGGCATCAAGGTCACCAATGTCGAGATCAAGCACGTGGACCTGAACGAGTCGATGATCCGCGCGATCGCCCGCCAGGCCGAGGCCGAGCGCGAGCGGCGTGCGAAGGTCATTCACGCCGAAGGTGAACTGCAGGCGGCGGAGAAGCTGTCGCAGGCGGCTGAGATCATCAGCAAGAACCCGGCGGCTCTGCAGTTGCGTTACCTGCAGACCATGGCGGACATGTCGAACAGCAGCCAGGCCAATACCATCTTCTTCCCGTTGCCCCTGGAACTGACCAAGGTCTTCGACGCGATTGCCGCCAAGTTTGGTGCCCACGGTACCGCGGCCGGTGACAAGACCGACTGAGATCACTGCGGGGGAGCAGGGATCCGGGTTCCAGCACCCGGATCCCTTGCTCGACCGGTTTCTGGACGAACTCTGGGCAGTTGATGGGCTGGCGCGCCTGACCCTCGAAGCCTATCGGCGCGACCTGCATGCTCTCTCTGTCTGGCTTGCGGATCGTGGATCGACCCTGGTCGACGCCAGCCGCGCGGACCTGCTCGCCTTTCTGGGTGAACGGATGCAGGCTGGTTTCCGCCCCAAATCCGTCGCTCGCTGGCTGTCCAGCCAGCGGCGCTTCTACCGATTCCTCGTTGTCGCCGGCATGCGTCGGGATGATCCCACCGCGCGTATCGATGCCCCCCGAATCGGTCGACCGCTGCCCGGTAGTCTTTCGGAGGCGCAGGTGGAGGCATTGCTCGCTGCGCCGGATCCGGATACCCCGATCGGCCTGCGTGATCGGTCAATGCTGGAACTCCTGTATGCCACCGGTCTGCGCGTTTCCGAACTGGTGACCCTGCAGCAGTCTCAGGTCAATGCCCGCCAGGGGGTGCTGCGGGTGACTGGCAAGGGCTCACGCGAACGTCTGGTTCCCTTGGGAGAAGAAGCAGGGGACTGGCTTCGGACATATCTGGACGAGGCCCGGCCGGCACTGATGCGCGGACATCCGCCGGCCGAGGCCGTGTTTGTGACCCGCCGCGGGACGGGTATGACCCGGCAGGCTTTCTGGTACCGCGTCAAGCAGTACGCCGCGATGGCTGGCATCGCATTGACCTTGTCGCCGCATACCCTGCGCCATGCTTTTGCGACCCACCTGCTCGATCATGGCGCCGACCTGCGCGTGGTCCAGATGCTGTTGGGCCATAGCAGCCTTTCCACCACGCAGATCTATACCCATGTGGCACGGGCGCGATTGCAGGCCCTGCACGCGCAGCATCACCCCCGTGGGTAGCCGCGGCGACCAGCCGTCGCCTTTGTTGCGAGCGTGCGGGATGTGTTCTGCGTAGGGGTCGCATGGGGGTCTTCTCTTCCACCTGGGTCGGCGTGCGGCAGACCCGGTTTTCCCGAGACTGCGCGGTGATACACTCGCGCGGTTGAATTTTCTGACGAAAAAGGCGGTAACACTGATGACACGAACCTTTGTGACAACCTTGCTGGCCCTGCTGGTCATGTCTCCTGCAGGCGCCAACGAAACGATCGAACAGCGGATGGCCGAAATCATCCCCGACATCACCCCGGATTCGATACGGCCCTCGGGTCTGGCCAATCTCTACGAAGTCCGCTATGGCACTGATATCTTTTATGTTTCCGAGGATGGAAGGTTCCTCCTGCAAGGAAACCTGATCGATCTGGAGTCGCGCGAGAATCTGACGGAACGAACCAAGCGCGGGGTGCGCGCGGAAATCTTTGCGGCGATTCCCGATTCCGAGCTGACCGTCTATGCACCGGAAGGCGAGACACGCTACACGCTGAACGTCTTCACGGATCCGAATTGTCCGTATTGCCGGCAGTTTCATCAGGATCTGGACAAGTACCTTGAAGCCGGCGTCAAGGTCCGGTACTTCATGTACCCGGTTCTCGGACGCAATTCCCCGGAGATCATGCGTGACATCTGGTGCGCCGACAGCCGAACCGATGCGATGGACCGCGCGAAATCCGATCGTGCCGTTGCCTCCAATGACTGTCCGACGCCGGTGGATGAGCATCTCGCACTGGGCCGGGAACTGGGAATCACCGGTACGCCGGCGAGTATCACCGGTAACGGGCAACTCATCTCGGGCTTTCGGCCGATGGTCGACACAATGGTGATTCTGCAATCCGAGTAAACCGCCGCCAGCGGCGCCGCACTGCCCGTCCCTGATCACCCTCTCCCGCTTGCGGGAGAGGGTGGGGCATAAGGCTGATTCCCGTCTGCCGTCCCGGTTTCTGCACGGATCCGAACGTGTCGGCCGCAAGTCCCCGCTGCCGCGCCAGCTTGAGATGGTCCAGGACCTCATTCACCTGGTGAGGAAATCATGAAATTCAGAGCGGGATACAAGGGGCGGGAAGCGGAGCTCATCGACCTTTTCGCTGTGACCTTCGCGGCGTCCGAGGGCGAGCAGGAAGGCGCGCTGATCGGGCAGCTCGTGCGCAGGCTGCTGGGCGGCACGGCGGGCAGGGATCTGTTCGTCTTCACGGCCGAGGACGACGGCACGATCGTCGGCGGTATCGCCTTCTCGCGACTGCGCTACGATCAGGATGAGCGGATCGTATTCCTTCTCGCCCCTGTCGCTGTGGCGCCCGATCAGCAAGGGAAGGGTATCGGGCAGAAGCTGCTGTCCCATGGCCTGGCTGCTCTGCGCAGCGCCGGCATCGACGTCGCCATGACCTATGGCGATCCGGGGTTCTATGCCAAGGTCGGTTTCATGCCGATCAGCGAAGCGGATACCCCAGCGCCCTTCGTGCTCAACCGCCCCGAAGGCTGGCTGGCACAGGCGTTGACGGAACACGCACTCACGCCGCTGAAAGGACCGTCCCGCTGTGTCGAAGCGCTGAATGACCCCGTCTTCTGGTAGGGTTCATCGCCGCGGAGCATCACCACGCGGCAAGTTCCGCCGTGTCAGCCTGCGGGTATGCGAGTCAGCGGCAATCAGTACAGCAGGGAAACCATTTTCCGGCGATACTGATTGACCAGTTCGTGCCGCGGGCCGAGCACCTCGAACGCAGCGAGCATTCCCTTGTGGCCGGCATTCTCCTTGTAGCCCCGGTGGCGCTGCATCAGCTTCAGATACAAGTCCAGTGCTTCCTGGTTGCGTCCGGCGACCATGTAGGCTGCGGCAAGCCGTTCCAGCGCCTCCGGATCATCCTCGTTTTCCTGGACTGCCCGCTCGAGCGCGACCAGGTCGGTGCCGTTCAAGGCTTTCGCGAAGACCAGACGGGCTCGCAGCTGTTTCACGGCCTCCTGTTCATGCACATCCATCGGTAGCAGGTTCAGTTGCGCCTCTGCTTCATCGGGATCGCCGGCGTCGAGCAGGGCACGGGCAAGATCGATCTTGAGCACATGGTGGTCGGGGTCGCTTTCAATCGCCGCGCGCAGCTCCGCTGCGGCGCCGGCGGCATCGCCTGCTTCCAGCTTCGCCAGCGCCTGTTCCCGGACGCGATCCGAGGCGCGCTCGACGTGTTTGTCGATGATCGCGCGGATCGCTGATTCCGGCTGCACGCCCATGAACTGGTCCACCGGTTGGCCGTGGCGGAAGCACATCACCGTGGGCAGACTGCGAACGCCGAACTGGCTGGCGAGACCCTGCTGCTCGTCACTGTTGACCTTGGCGAGGCGGAACTTTCCGCCATATTCGTCGACCAGCTTGGCCAGTACCGGCATAAGCATCTTGCACGGTCCGCACCAGTCGGCCCAGAAGTCGACGAGTACCGGGCGGTGGAAGGACTCCTCGATGACCGCGGCCTCGAAGTTGCCGGCGGTGACATCGAGAAGGTCATTGCTTGCTTCTGCCATGAAGAACTCCGGAATCGGTTATCTGTAGTCATTGTCGGGCCGGATGCGCCGATTTCAAGCCTGCGACGTCGGATTGCCGGACCTCGGTCGTGCGCCAGGGGTCCGCGCCACACTACACTAGTGTCCCGCCCAGGTGATATTGCTGCGTGCGGCAAAATCATCTGGGCAGACTATTTGCACCAGCCGATACCCGGAGGAAGCCAGCAGGTGAGTTATTCCGCGTCCGACATCGAAGTCCTCGAGGGGCTGGACCCGGTGCGCAAGCGCCCGGGGATGTACACCGATACCTCCCGGCCCAATCATCTGGCCCAGGAAGTCATCGATAATTCGGTCGACGAGGCCATCAGCGGCTTTGCGAAAAACATTGACGTGACCCTGCACAAGGATGGCTCCCTGTCGGTGACCGACGATGGCCGCGGTATGCCGGTCGACGAACATCCACGCGAAAAATGTCCCGGTATCGAGGTGATCCTTGGTCGCCTGCACGCGGGCGGCAAGTTTTCGGACAAGAACTATCAGTTCTCCGGTGGACTGCACGGTGTTGGTGTGTCGGTGGTGAACGCGCTGTCGAAGCATCTCGAGGTCTGGATCCGGCGTGATGGTCGGGAATACAACATGGCCTTCGCAGGTGGTCACAAGGTCAGCGACCTCGAGGTCGTGAGCGAGGTTGCCCGGCGCAATACCGGGACCCGGCTACAGTTCTGGCCTGATCCGCAGTATTTCGACAGCCCTCGTTTCTCGGTGCCGCGCCTGAAACACGTGTTGCGGGCCAAGGCGGTACTGTGTCCCGGCCTGAACGTGAGTTTTGCCGACGAGGTCACCGGCGAGCAGTGCCGGTGGCATTACGCCGATGGTCTCAAGGACTACCTGGTCGAGGCGCTGGAAGGGCTGGAGCGGCTGCCGGATGAGCCGTTCATGGGCTCGGTGGCTGGACAGAAGGAGGCGGTGGACTGGGCGGTTCTCTGGCTGCCGGAGGGGGGTGAAGGGGTGGCCGAAAGTTACGTGAACCTTATCCCGACGCCATTGGGCGGTACCCATGTGAACGGTTTGCGGACCGGGCTCACCGAGGCAGTGCGGGAGTTTTGCGAATACCGCAGCCTGGTGCCGCGGGGTGTGAAACTGGCCCCGGACGATGTCTGGGAGCGCGTCGCCTACGTGGTTTCGTTCAAGATGCAGGATCCGGGTTTCGCGGGACAGACGAAGGAACGGCTTTCCTCGCGCGAGGCGGCGCCGTTCGTGGCCGGGGTGGTCAAGGACAGCTTCAGCCTGTGGCTGAACCAGCATCCGACGATCGGCGAGCGTATCGCTGAACTGGCGATCCAGAATGCCCAGCGGCGTCAGCGCGCGGGGCGCAAGGTGGTGCGCAAGAAACTGACCCAGGGACCGACGCTGCCTGGGAAACTGGCCGATTGTGCCAGCCAGGATCTTTCCCGCACGGAGCTGTTCCTGGTCGAAGGCGATTCCGCCGGCGGCTCCGCCAAGCAGGCGCGCGACCGTGAGTTTCAGGCGATCATGCCGCTACGCGGCAAGATCCTGAATGCCTGGGAGGTCGACCCCGATCAGGTCCTTGGATCGCAGGAGATCCATGACATCAGCGTGGCGGTCGGCGTGGACCCTGGCAGCGACAGGCTGGATGGCCTGCGCTACGGCAAGGTCTGCATCCTCGCCGATGCGGATTCCGACGGCGCCCATATCGCCACGCTGCTCTGCGCGTTGTTCGTGCGCCATTTCCGGCCCCTGGTCGAGGGTGGGCACGTCCATGTGGCGATGCCGCCGCTGTTCCGGGTCGACGTGGGCAAGGAGGTGTTCTACGCTCTGGACGATGCCGAGCGTCTGGGAATCCTGGACCGAATCGCCGCCGAAAACCGGCGCGGCAAGGTTGCGGTGACGCGGTTCAAGGGGCTGGGCGAGATGAACCCGCTGCAGTTGCGCGAGACGACGATGAATCCCGACACGCGACGCCTGGTGCGCCTGACCGTGGAAGACGGTGACGATACCGCGGGCCTGCTCGACATGTTGCTGGCAAAGAAACGCGCGGGAGATCGCAAGCAGTGGCTGGAGATCAAGGGCCACCTCGCTGAAGTTTGAGTACCCCCTGCAGGTTCTGGGTGGCACAGCATCCGCCCAAGCGATTCCCTCGCCCCGGCCGCGGAACGCCGTGAATACATCCCTGTCGGCGTGACGGCGGCATCCCTGCTGCCGACACCCGCGACCGGGACCAGGGAATCGCTTTATTCCCCGACGCGTCTGGAAGCGCCAGTAAGTCTCTGCAGGGCCCAGGCCACGTGCTCGCGGACCAGCGCAGACGGATGGTCAACGCGTCGGCCCAACGCCGCGAGGGCTTCGGGGCCTGACCGGCCGTTGCCCAACGCCACCGCGATGTTGCGCAGCCAGCGCACGTGGCCGATGCGGCGGATCGCCATTCCGGCGGTCCGGTCGAGGAAGCTGGGCTCGTCCCAGTCGAACAGTTCGATCAGCGATGCCGTATCCAATCCATGACGCGTCAAGAAATCCGGTTCCACGCTGACCTCGGCGAAGCGGTTCCACGGACAGACCAGCTGACAGTCGTCACAGCCGTAGATGCGGTTACCCATCAGCGGCCGCAGGGGTTCCGGAATCGCACCCTGGTGCTCGATGGTCAGGTAGGAGATGCAGCGCCGCGCATCGAGGTCGTAGGGACCGCGGAAGGCTTGCGTGGGACAGATGTCCAGACAGGCGGTACAGCGGCCGCAGTGACCCTCGACCGGTTCATCCAACGGCAGCGGCAGATCGGTGAACAGTTCGCCCAGAAAGAACCAGGATCCCGCCTCGCGGGCGAGCAGGTTGGTGTGCTTGCCGATCCAGCCCAGCCCCGCCTGTTCGGCCAGCCCCTTCTCCAGGATTGGTGCGCTGTCGGTGAAAGCCCGGTAGCCGAAGGGACCGATCTCGGCCTCGATCCGAGTGGCCAGCTGCTGGATGCGCCGGCGCAGCAGCTTGTGGTAATCGCGGCCAAGCGCGTAGCGCGAGACATAGGCGCGAGCCGGGTCGGACAGGTTCCGCCAGGGGTCGGCCGCGTCCGGGGGCAGGTAATCCATGCGCACGCTGATGATCCGTTGCACCCCCGGAACCAGCAGCGATGGATCGCGGCGCAGAGGAGCGCGATCGCGCATCCACTGCATGTCACCTTGAGAACCTTTGTTCAGCCAACGCTCGAGGTGATCCGCGTGCGCGCCGACATCGGCACGGCTGATGCCAACCGCCTGGAAGCCGAGTTCACCCGCCCAATCGCGGATGCGGCCGGCGAGTGCGCGGTATTGGCTTTGCGAAATGGATTGCGGCACGATTCCGGTTATTTCCCTAGGCAGTGTCTCCAGCATGGATCATGACCCGATGACCGTTCCGATTGCCAACCGCCTCTTTGGAGAGGCAGGAATGCGCGAACTCGACCGCCGGGCAATGGCCCTGCCGGGAATGGGCGGTGGGCATCTGATGGAACGCGCTGGCGCGGCGCTGCTCGCGACCCTGTCGGAAGCCTTCCCGCAGGCGCGGACGCTCGGCGTGCTCTGCGGTCCCGGCAACAATGGCGGCGATGGCTTCGTGCTGGCCCGCCTCGCCGCGGACGCAGGCTGGACGGTGACCGTGCACGCGGGTGATCCCGGTGGCCGGCCCGACTCCGACGGCGCCCGGGCGCGTCGAGCCTGGATCGACAGCGGTGGGGAAATTCAGGCACTCGACGCATTCTCGCCCGACCGCGCTGCAGTCTGGGCCGACTGCCTGTTCGGTATTGGTCTGGGTCGGCCCCTGGAACGGCCTTACGCCTCATTGATCGAGATCCTGAACCGCTCCGACGTGCCGGTGCTTGCCGCCGATGTACCCTCCGGCATCCATATCGATACCGGGTCAGTCATGGGAAGCGCAGTGCGTGCGCGGCTGACGGTGACGATGATCGCGGACAAGTTCGGTCTTCGTACCGGTGCCGCTGTCGATCACGTTGGACAGGTACGGGTGGCCGCGCTGGATGTTCCGGAATCCGTTTTTGAAGGTGTCCCCTGGCTGGCCAGCCGGGTTACGCAGGAGCAGGCGGCGCGCGGAATCCCATTGCGCCGGCCGGGTGCGCACAAGGGAGATTGCGGTCACTTGCTGGTGGTCGGTGGCGCCCCCGGTTATTCCGGCGCTGCCCGGCTGACCGCCGCGGCAGCGCTGCGCGCTGGTGCCGGTCGCGTGACCCTGGTGACCCATCCCGACCATGCCGCGCTCGCGAACCTGGACCGTCCGGAGCTGATGGTGCGTCCGGCAAACGCGGCCCGTGATCTCGAGGCTCTGCTGGCGAGTGCGGACGCGGTGGCTGTGGGACCCGGCCTGGGTCAGGAGGCCTGGGCGCGTGTCCTGTGGCCGGTGGTCGCCGATTGGCGCGGGGCCCTGGTGGTCGATGCGGATGCCCTGAACCTGCTGGCACAGGCGCCGCGGCGACGGGACGACTGGGTGCTGACGCCGCATCCTGGCGAAGCCGGTCGCCTGCTCGGCAGCGAGGCGGCCGCGGTCAATGCGGATCGCTTGGCCGCCGTGCAGCGACTGCAGCGGCGATACGGCGGTGCGGTGCTTCTGAAGGGCGCGGGTACGCTGGTGTCCACGGGACCGGCCTGGATTCCCAGGTGTATCGCCGGTGGCCACCCGGGTATGGCGACGGCAGGAATGGGTGACGTGCTGACCGGTATCATTGCGGCGCTGAGGGCGCAGGGTCTGGATGCAGCGAACGCCGCCATAACCGGTGCAGCATGGCACATCGCAGCTGCGAATCTTGCCGCGCAGCGTGTTGGCAACCAGCGCGGCATGCTCGCGAGCGATGTCATCGGCGCACTGCCCGCCAGCGCCGTGAGCTGCGAGGCATGAGCCTTTCCGGGGTGTTTCTGGCCGACGCCGATGCGACCGAAGCGATGGGGGCTGCTTTGGCGCGCTGTCCCGCGCTCGAGCAGGTGCGACGGATCCATCTGGAGGGGGACCTCGGGGCCGGGAAGACCACACTGGTGCGGGGCCTGCTACATGCGCTCGGGCATCGGGGCGCGGTACGAAGTCCGACCTACACTTTGCTCGAGCCCTACGAATTCCCGGATCTCACTGTCCTGCATCTCGATCTGTACCGGGTGGCTGACCCCGAGGAACTCGAATACCTCGGCCTCCGCGAGCAGAGCGATGCGCGGACGCTGTGGCTGGTGGAATGGCCAGAACGGGGTTCCGGCTGGTTGCCGTCGCCTGACCTGGTGATCGTCTTGGATCGTGAGGGCGAAGGCCGGCGCGTGTGGTTCAAGGGCCCATCGGCAGACGACATCGCGCGGCTGGTGGTGGCGGATTGAGGCGTGATTGTCCCGCGTTTCGATGCTTGGGTGGGGAGTCGTGAAAATGCAGTCAATTTATTCGATATCCCATTCATATGCGGGAAGTTGTTTGCTTGCATTTTCGTGCAAAAGGTCCACAATGTAAGCAGAGCCCCTGATGCTGAAGGGATTGTCCCTGGTGAAAACGCCCCTGCCAGATCTGCGTCGTCGGTTGTTGCTGAAAGGCCTTGCGGGTCTGGGCCTTGGCGTGGCACCGCTTTCGGCGTGGGCCGGAGCCGGTGTGCAGAGGCTGCGGATGTCGGTGGACGGTCAGACGACGCGGCTGGTATTCGACATGGAGGGGCCGGCGGACTACGAAGTCTTCACCCTGGAATCGCCGGACCGCGTGGTGGTCGATCTTGCCGGTGCGCAGGCTCTTGGACCGCTCGATGTGGTTTCCAATCCGCGCTCTCTGGTGCAAGGCGTCCGCCATGCGCAGCGCAACGGGACGGATCTGCGTGTGGTGCTCGACCTGCGGGCCGCGAGTGAGTCACACAGCTTCGTGCTGCTTCCGGCACAAGGTTCACCGCACCGACTGGTGGTTGATCTGACCGAACGGCCGTACAGCGTGCCGGCGGCCCGGGTCGCGCCGGAGCCGCCCCAGGATGCCGCAGCGGTGCGCCCATCCGAGCCCTTGCGCGATGTGATCGTAGCCATCGATCCCGGACATGGGGGGCACGATCCGGGCGCGCTCGGCCCCAATGGAACAAGGGAAAAGGACGTCGTCCTTCAGATTGCCCAGCGTCTCGCGGACCGGGTTAAGCGGGAGCCGGGGATGCGGCCGGTGCTGATCCGGACCGGGGACTACTTTCTACCGTTGCGGGAGCGGATCAGCCGCGCACGCGCGGCGCAGGCCGATGTCTTTCTGTCGATTCACGCGGATGCCATCCATGACCGCCGCGTTCAGGGTTCGTCGGTCTATATTCTTTCCGAGCGCGGAGCATCCAGTGAAGCCGCTCGTTTCCTCGCACAGCGCGAGAACAGTGCCGATCTGCGGCTGGGTGGGGTTCCGATCGAGAGCAAGGACGACTCACTGACCAGCGTACTCCTCGATCTCGCTCAGAGCGGAAGCCTCGAGGCCAGCCATAGCCTTGCCAACCGACTGATTTCCGAGATGCATCGGGTGGGCAAGGTACGCAAGCCGGAAGTCGAACGCGCGAATTTCGCGGTGCTGCGTTCACCCGATGTACCCTCGGTGCTGGTCGAGGCGGCCTTCATTTCCAATCATTCCGAAGAGAGGAAACTGCGCACGACAAGTTTCCAGAATTCGCTGTCCGATGCCATTCTGACCGGACTTCGCGCCTATTTCGCGACCCACGCCCCCCCGGGCACGATGATTGCGGAGGGCAGGCGCGATCGACATGTGATTCGTCCAGGGGAAAGTCTCTCGGTCATTGCCGAACGCTATAGCATGTCGGTCGCCGAGTTGCGTGCGGTCAACCAGCTGCCCAATGACCGCATTTTCGCGGGTCAGGTTCTGGAGATCCCCTCGCGCGGCGGCTGAAGCGATGAAGGTGGTAGCCTGGCTTTAGCGTGAAAGAACCGCGTAGGGTGCCGTGAGGCGCAGCCGAACCGCACCGACAACACGCCGTTCCTGAACTCCTGGCTTCCGGGCCTCGAACGGTGCAATTCGCTGCGCTCATTGGCACCCTACGCCTTTCATGATCAGGAGTGGCCGCCGGCCATGACAGTTAGCGTGAAAGTCACGGTGGTTCGAATGCCCCTGTAGGAGCGGGCCTCGCCCGCGAACGCGCCGCAGGCGCGCTCGGCGCTGGGGCCGATACAGCGCTGGTTTCGCGAGCGAGGCTCGCTCCTGCAAGCTCGAAACCAGTCGGGTCGGCAGACCCGTGGCCGAGTGCCTTTCATGGTCAGGGCTAACCCGGGACCGTATAGAGTTGGCAGCGACTTTCTGGAAACCCCGGTTCTGGGCTAGTCTGAAGTCTTTGCGCCTGGACTTCACGTGCCGATACACAAGCTTCCGCCCCAATTGATCAGCCAGATCGCGGCTGGCGAGGTCATCGAGCGGCCGTCTTCCGTGGTCAAGGAACTGATCGAAAACAGCATCGATGCTGGCGCCCGTCGAATCCGGGTGGAACTCGAGCAGGGTGGCGTGCGCCTGATTCGAATCACCGACGATGGCGCTGGAATTTCCAGGGACGAATTGCCTTTGGCGCTCTCTCGTCACGCCACCAGCAAGGTTTACGATCTGAACGATCTCGAGTGTCTGCGCACCCTGGGTTTCCGGGGCGAGGCGCTCCCGTCGATCGCTTCCGTTGCGCGCCTGACGATGACCTCTGCAGTGGCCGACGCACGCAGCGGCTGGCGCCTCAGTGGCGATGGTTCGGACGTCTTTGGTGAGGTGGTTCCCGCCGCACACGCGGCCGGGACCAGCGTGGAAATCCGCGATCTGTTCTTCAACGTCCCCGCGCGGCGCAAGTTTCTGCGCACCGAACGGACCGAATATCTCCACTGCGAGGATGTTGTCCGCACGCATGCGGCGGTACGCCCGGAACTTGCGTTTGAACTGCGTCACAACGGCCGCCAGACGCTGGACTTGCCGGCGGTCGGAGCTTGCGGTGGATCGGATCGGGTCGCAGCGCTGCTCGGCACGGCGTTTCTGGAGCACGCGTTCGAGGTGGAGAACGAGGCCTCTGGCCTGCGCCTTTGCGGCTGGCTGGGTGCGCCAACGCACGCCCGCTCGCAGGCCGACCAGCAGTATTTTTTCGTCAACGGTCGCCCGGTGCGCGATCGTGTGCTGTCCGCGGCAGTGCGCCGGGCCTACCGGGACGTGCTGTACCAGGGGCGGCACCCGGTATTCGTTCTGTTTCTCGATCTCGATCCGAACGGGGTCGATGTCAACGCCCATCCAGCCAAGCACGAGGTGCGCTTCCGGGACGGGCGTCTGGTCCACGATTTCATTTTCCAGACCCTGCATCGGGCGCTGGCGGACCGGCGCCCCGGTGACGGCAGCCCCCTTCGTCCCACATCGGGCGAAGTCAGTGCAGGGGCAGGGATGACACCTGGACCCGGGGCGACTCCCGCGCAAGTGCCCGGACGGAAATCGGCCGGGCTTTCCGTGCCTGGAGGAGTGGCGGAATCCGCGGGATCCCCGGCGCGTCGCGACACCCATTGGGAACTGCCCCTGCCGCGGGTAAACGAACCGATGGGCACCGCCACGTCCTACAGGGAAAGTGCCATTGCCACCGCGCCTGCAGCCAAGGCTTCAGCCAGCGGCGGCACACCGCCGTTGGGATTCGCGATCGGCCAGGTCGCGGACACCTTCATCGTCGCCGAAAGCGCACGTGGACTGGTGCTGGTGGACATGCATGCAGCCCACGAACGCGTGACTTATGAACGCCTGAAGCGTGAATGGCGCGAGGCGCGCGTGACCCGCCAGCCGCTGCTGGTGCCCGAAAGCATCCCGGTCACACGCGCCGAGGCGGCACTGGTCGAGTCGTCGACCGATCGCCTCCGCGATCTCGGGTTCGAGTTGGAGCGCGCCGGACCCGAAACCGTGATGCTGCGGGCGGCTCCTGCACTGTTGCAGGGGCGGGAGTTGGCCCGGCTCGTGCGTGATCTGCTCGCCGACATGGAGAACCTTGGGCATGCCGATCGCGCCGATGCCGCACTTGATGCCGTCCTGAGCACCATGGCCTGTCATGGCTCGGTGCGGGCTGGGCGGCGCCTGAGTCTGCCCGAGATGAATCAATTGCTGCGCGACATGGAGGCGACCGACAACAGTGGACAGTGCAATCATGGTCGTCCGACCTATGTCGAACTGGACCGGCAGGCGCTGGACCGTCTCTTCCTGCGCGGCCGCTGAATTCGTGGAACCCTCGGTGCTCCTGCTGATGGGGCCTACCGCCAGCGGGAAAACCGACCTCGCGCTGGACCTGTGTGAGCGCCTCGACGGGGAAATCGTCAGCGTCGACTCGGCGCTGGTCTACCGCGGCATGGATATCGGGACGGCCAAGCCTGGTGCCGCCGAGCAGGCCCAGGTTCGGCATCATTTGATCGATGTCCGTGATCCCGAGGAAAGCTGGTCCGCGATGGATTTCGTGACCCATGCCCAGCGCCTGATCGACGATATCCATGCGCGCGAACGCACGCCGTTGCTGGTCGGGGGCACGATGCTCTATTTCCGGGCGCTGTTGCACGGACTGGACGCCATGCCGGCCGTCGATCCGGCAGTCCGGGCTTCGCTGAGGGAACGGCTGCCACGCGAGGGTGCCGAAGCCCTGCACGCGGAACTGGAACAGGTCGATCCCGTCTCCGCGCGGCGGATTCATCGCAACGACCCACAGCGCACGCTGCGTGCGCTCGAGGTGTACCGGAGCACGGGACATCCGTTGTCATCGTTTCAGTCGCGATCGAAAGGCCCGGTGCCGGACGGCTGGCGCTGCGTCGCGCTCTGGCCCGAGGACCGCAGCCGCTTGCGCCAGCGCATCGCGGAGCGATTCGACCACATGCTGGCGGCCGGTTTCGAAGCCGAGTTGCGGCGCTTGATGGAACGGCCGGGGTTGACTGCGGACCACGCATCGCAACGTGCGGTTGGGTACCGGCAGGGCTGGCAATGGCTTTCGGGTCAGCTGACCCGCGCGCAATTCCGTGACACTGCCATTACCGCAACGCGGCAGTTGGCGAAGCGACAGGTCACATGGCTGCGCGGAATGCAGGATGTTCTTCATCTGCCCGCCGAGCGAGCGACGGCTGCGCGGCTGTACGAAATAATGGAATCCAAAACCACGTAGTTCCTGGGTGTCGGCCCGGACAACTTGGTTGCCGACTGTGGAGAGCGATATGCTATCGTTCTTGTTTGTGCAGTTCCATCAGCAGTTCTCGTGTATTCAATCGGCAAAGGACATCGAATCATGGCAAAAGGGCAGATGCTACAAGAACCCTTTCTCAACGCTCTGCGCAGGGACCGCATCCCGGTGTCTGTCTATCTTGTCAACGGAATCAAGCTGCAGGGGCAGATCGAATCCTTCGACCAGTTCGTCGTGCTGCTGAAGAGTGCCGTATCGCAGATGGTCTACAAGCATGCGATTTCCACCATCGTGCCGGCGCGACAGGTGCGACTGCATCTGGAGGGCGATGAGCAGCCTGCAGAGGAGCACGATTCCTGATCGCGTTCCCGGAGTCCACGAAACTTGTTTGAGCGCCCCGAAAGCGGCGACCGTGCCCTGCTGGTCGCGCTTGCGATCGGCGAAACCGTTGATTTTTCGGCGCAGACCCGGGAGTTCAGGGACCTGGCCGAGTCGGCGGGTGCCGAGGTGGTCGACGTCATTACCGGCACCCGCCGGCAGCCCGATTCGCGGTTTTTCGTCGGCTCCGGCAAGGCCGACGAGATTGCCGCGGCCGTCGCCGCCAGCGGTGCCGACGTGGCGATCTTCAACCACCCACTGTCGCCCAGCCAGGAACGCAATCTGGAACGGCATCTGCAATGCCGGGTGCTGGATCGTTCCGGGCTGATCCTCGATATCTTTGCGCAGCGAGCGCGGTCCCACGAGGGCAAGCTGCAGGTGGAGCTGGCGCAGCTGCGGCACATGTCCACGCGCCTCGTTCGCGGTTGGACCCACCTGGAGCGCCAGAAGGGCGGGATCGGCCTGCGTGGACCCGGTGAGACGCAGCTCGAGACCGACCGGCGGCTGCTGGCCGGGCGCATCAAGCATATCGAGCGGCGCCTGGACAGAGTCCAGCGGACCCGGGAACAGGGTCGGCAGGCACGTCGGCGCAATGAGACTCCGACCGTCGCGCTGGTGGGTTATACCAACGCGGGCAAGTCCACGTTATTCAATCGGTTGACCGAGGCCCGGGTCTATGCCGCGGATCAGCTGTTCGCTACGCTGGATCCGACGTTGCGGCGCGTCGACCTTGCTCCGCACCGGTCGGTGATTCTCGCCGACACCGTCGGGTTCATCCGTGATCTGCCGCATGAGTTGATCGCCGCGTTCAAGGCGACCTTGACCGAGACCCGCGAGGCGGCATTGCTTCTGCACGTGATCGATGCCTCGGATCCCGAGCGCGATGCCCAGATCGAACAGGTCGAGGGCGTGCTCGCCGAAATCGGCGCCGAGGATGTACCGGTCTGGCGCATTTTCAACAAGATCGACCAGTTGCCCGCAGCCGACAGCGGGGAACCGGTCGGGTTTGGGGATGATGCGCTATGGCTTTCGGCGGTAACGGGCAGGGGCGTGCCGGAATTGGAACAGCGGCTGGCGAGCCATTTCACGGAAGCCGTTTTTCAGGGATGGGTGTCGTTGCCAGCCGCAGCGGGAAGGCTGCGCAGCCGGCTGTTTGCCGAAAAGGCGGTTCAGTCGGAGCAGACCGGAGCGGAAGGGATGATGTATCTGCGTCTGAATCTTCCGGAGCGGTCGCTGCGCGCGCTGTTGCGCGAGGCGGGGATCGACGCTGACCCGGAAGAACTCCGCATCGATCCGCCTGATTGGACGGACTCCGGGACTGAACCGGTTCTTGCTGCGACCCATGGAGCGGATCATCAGTAGCACCGTGTCCGGGCTGGCCATGCACCGGATGATCTGCATCCCGGCAAAGTGACGTCAACGACCCAACGAGATACACTAGAGGGTCATGCCCGGTGCTGGCAGGCGAAAGTGGCGGAATTGGTAGACGCGCTGGATTTAGGTTCCAGTGGGGTAACCCGTGAGAGTTCGAGTCTCTCCTTTCGCACCATTCCGACAGCTTGATTGAACCCCAATGGCGCGCCCGGATGGCGTGCTTTTTCGAATTTCCGATTTTACGCGAGGCCATCTGATGCAAGTTTCTGTTGAAGCCACCGGCAGCCTGGACCGAAAGATGACGGTGCAGTTTCCGCCTGACCGGGTCGATTCCGAGGTGGAAAAACGGTTGAAGGCTCTGACCAGGCGGGTGCGTATCGATGGCTTCCGGCCCGGGAAAGTGCCGTTGAAGATCGTTCAGCAGCGTTACGGTGCCGGTGTATACCAGGAGGTGCTCAGCGAGGTGCTGCAGCACAGCTACCGTGAGGCCATCGAGCAGGAGGGTCTGGTGCCGGCCGGCGGACCCAACATCGAACCGAAGATGATGGAACCAGGCAAGCCGATCGAATATGTGGCTTCCTTTCAGGTGTTTCCCGAGGTTTCGGTGGCCGACCTGTCGGATGTCGAGATCGAGCGGCCGCAGGCGGAAATCGCTGCCGAGGATGTCGAGCGTGTGATCGATTCGCTGCGCAAGCAGCAGCGTGGCTGGACCGAAGTCGAGCGCGCGGCCGCGGAAGGCGACCGGGTCACACTCGATTTTGTCGGGACGCTGAACGGCGAACCCTTTGACGGCGGCATGGCGGAGGGGTTTTCCGTCGAGGTCGGTGCCGGAAGGCTGCTGCCGGATTTCGAGGCGCAGCTCACGGGTGTGGAACAAGGGACGGAGAAGACGATCGATGTGACCTTCCCCGAAGATTACCCTGCCGACAACCTGAAGGGACAAACGGTACAGTTCGCTCTGAAAATCAACAAGATTGAAGAGCCGCGTCTGCCCGACGTCGATGCCGATTTTGCGCGTGCCTTCGGCGTCGCGGACGGCGATGTGGACCGGCTGCGCGAAGAAGTACGGGCAAACATGGCTCGGGAACTCGGCCAGAACATCAAGGGTCGAGTGAAGAAGCAGGTGATGGACGTCCTGGTCGAGAAACATGACTTCGATCTGCCGGTGAGCCTGGTACGGGGTGAGATCGAGCGCCTGCGCAAGGAAACCGAGGACCGTTTCGGCGGGGCAAAACAGTCACAGCCGTTGCCGGACTCGCTGTTCGAGGAAGAGGCTCGGCGCCGGGTTCGTCTCGGCCTGATCGTGCGCGCGATCATCGACGCCGAGAAGATCGAAGTTGACCGTGACCGCCTCGATGCCGAGCTCGAAACCATGGCACAGACCTACGAGGATCCCGAGGAAGTGAAAAGACACTATCGGTCCAACCCCCAGGCGATGGCGAGTATCGAATCCCTGGTGATCGAGGATCAGGTGGTGGACTGGGCGCTGGCGCAGATGAAGGTGACAGACCAGCCCAGTACTTTCGACGCCCTGATGAATCCGAACAAGGAGCCGACCGAATGACACAACCTCTTGCGGGAATGGGGGCACAACACACCCAGGCGTTGAATCTGGTGCCGATGGTGGTTGAGCAGACCGCGCGCGGCGAGCGCGCCTACGACATCTACTCCCGGCTGCTGAAGGATCGGGTGGTGTTCTGCGTGGGCCCGGTCGAGGACTACATGGCCAACGTGATCGTGGCGCAGCTGCTGTTTCTGGAGTCGGAGAATCCCGACAAGGAGATCAGTCTGTACATCAACTCGCCGGGTGGCGCGGTGACTGCGGGTATGGCGATCTACGACACCATGCAATTCATCCAGCCGGCCGTCAGCACGCTCTGCGTGGGGCAGGCGGCAAGCATGGGGGCGGTCTTGCTGGCAGGCGGAGCACCCGGCAAGCGCTATTGCCTGCGGCACTCACGCGTGATGGTGCACCAGCCTCTGGGTGGATATCAGGGACAGGCGACCGATATCGATATTCACGCGCGCGAAATCCTGAAGATCCGTGAGGAGCTCAATCAGATCCTGGCGCATCATTCGGGACAGTCGGTCGAAACCATTCGCAACGATACCGAACGCGACCGCTTCATGACCGCGCCCGAGGCCAGGGAATATGGCCTGATCGACCATGTCCTTGAAAAGCGTGAGGTCAAGCCAAGCAAATAGGCCGCAACCAACCCGATGACGAGCCGGCTCGCTTGCATCGGGGTCCCAAACGGGGCATTTTGAAGTCGGCTGACAATTCGCAACCCGAGGCATACGGATGAGCGACGACAAATCTCCTCGCAACGACGGCAAGTTGCTCTACTGCTCTTTCTGCGGAAAGAGTCAGCACGAGGTACGGAAACTCATCGCCGGGCCTTCCGTGTTCATTTGTGATGAATGCGTTGAGCTCTGTAATGACATCATTCGCGAGGAAATGCAGGAGGCCGGCCATGCCGAGCGCGACTCATTGCCCAAGCCCCGCGAAATCCGGGGCATTCTCGACGAATACGTGATCGGGCAGGATTCGGCGAAGAAGATCCTGTCCGTGGCTGTGTACAATCATTACAAGCGTCTCGAGGCAAAATCCGGTAAGGATGAGGTCGAACTGTCGAAATCCAATATCCTTCTGATCGGTCCGACCGGATCCGGGAAGACATTGCTGGCGGAGACCCTGGCGCGTGTCCTGAATGTGCCGTTCACCATCGCCGACGCAACCACGCTGACCGAGGCCGGTTACGTCGGGGAAGACGTCGAGAACATCATTCAGAAGCTGTTGCAGAAGAGCGATTACGACGTCGAAAAGGCGGAAACCGGAATCGTCTACATTGACGAAATCGACAAGATCTCGAGAAAGTCCGACAACCCGTCGATCACCCGCGACGTGTCCGGTGAGGGTGTGCAGCAGGCGTTGCTCAAACTGATCGAGGGGACGACCGCGTCGGTGCCTCCGCAGGGAGGACGCAAGCATCCCCAGCAGGAATTCCTGCAGGTGGACACCCGAAATATCCTCTTCATCTGTGGCGGTGCGTTTTCCGGGCTCGAGAAGGTCATTCAGCAACGTGCGGAAAAGGGCGGTATCGGCTTTTCGGCGGAAGTTCGTTCCAGGGACAAGCACACCTCCGGAAGCGGCTGGTTGACCCGGCTGGAGTCCGAGGACCTCGTGCGCTATGGCCTCATCCCCGAATTCGTCGGGCGGTTGCCGGTTCAGGCCACGCTGGAGGAACTGGATGTCGAGGCTCTGATCACGATTCTGACGCAGCCGCGTAATGCACTGGTCAAGCAATACGCCCGGCTGTTCGAGATGGAGGGCGTCGAACTCGAGTTCCGCGAGGACGCGCTTGGAGCGATTGCGCGCAAGGCAATGGAGCGCAAGACCGGTGCCCGCGGACTACGTTCGATCATGGAGAACATCCTGCTCGACACCATGTATGAGTTGCCATCCATGGAAAACGTCAGCAAGGTCGTGATCGACGAGGCCGTGATCCGAGGCGATGCCGAGCCCTACCTGATCTACGAGAACGCCAATTTCGCCAAGAAGGCCGCGTCGGATTCCTGAAGGGCTGCTCTTCTGCGACCCGGGCAGAACATCTGTTCCGGGTCGCTGTCCATTGGGTTAGGTTCACATAAAAGGGTATTCCGCGGGTTGCAGTGGGACGCAAGTCCTACAGCAGCGGTATCACACGGGCGTCGGCGCCGAAGTGCCATGGCCTCGATCGATGTATTTGATGGGTGTCTCGCGATTTCCCTGTTCCTGGTGGCGCATCGAGCCATGGCAGTTGACGCGCAGGTCATGCCGATGCCCGACGTGGGCGACGCGCAGGCGCCCTGCCCTCCGGCCGGGCGGTTCTCGTGGTCGGAAGTCGTCGCCCCGTCACAATGACCGTGAACATGGAGATCACGTGTAGTGCGCGTGAACCCGCAAGAGTCCGTCATGCGCCCTTGAAAACGGCTCGATCATCCCAAGACTAGACTATTCACGTATCGCTGACCCTCGAGGGGATCCCATGACTCAGAAGACCAGCTCCTCCCAGAACGATGTCGAATCGCCGGTGAAGCGGGTTGCCGTATTGCCGCTGCGCGATGTGGTGGTGTATCCACACATGGTGATTCCGCTGTTCGTCGGACGCGAAAAATCGATTCGTGCTCTGGATTCGGCAATGGCCGAAAACAAGCAGGTGTTGCTCGTCGCCCAGAAAAGCGCCGAGATCGACGAACCTGGGTCCGGGGACCTGCACGAGATTGGTACCCTGGGCAACATCCTGCAGTTGCTGCGGCTGCCCGATGGCACCATCAAGGTTTTGGTCGAGGGTGCGCAACGGGCTCATGTGATCGACATGAGCGAAGAGGAGTCCGATTTCTTCGTCGCCAGGATTCGCCTGATGGCCGAGGAAATCGGGGCGGAAGAGCGGGAAATGGAAGTCCTCGCGCGTTCCGCGCTGAATCTTTTCGAGCAGTACATCAAACTGAACAAGAAGGTCCCGCCGGAGATCCTGACCTCACTTGCGGGTATCGACGACCCATCGCGACTGGCCGACACCATCGCCGCGCATATGTCGCTGAAGCTGGACGAGAAGCAGAAGGTGCTCGAGATCGCCAGCGTGAAGGATCGTCTCGAGCACCTCATCGCCCAGATCGAAGGCGAAATGGACGTGCTGCAGATCGAGAAGCGCATTCGCGGCCGCGTGAAGCAGCAAATGGAGAAGTCGCAGCGCGAGTACTATCTGAACGAGCAGATGAAGGCGATCCAGAAGGAACTGGGTGACATGGAAGACGCGCCGAACGAGGCCGAGGAACTCGCGCGCAAGATTGACAAGGCCGGCATGCCCAAGGAGGCCAAGAAGAAGGCACTTGCCGAACTGAACAAACTGAAAATGATGTCGCCGATGTCTGCCGAGGCCACGGTGGTCCGCAGTTACATCGACTGGCTGGTGAATGTGCCGTGGAAGAAGCGGACCAAGGTCAGCCAGGATCTGGCCGCGGCGGAAAAGGTTCTCAACGAGGACCACTACGGCCTGGAAGAGGTCAAGGAGCGTATCCTCGAATACCTGGCCGTTCAGACCCGTGTGCGCAAGATGAAAGGACCCATCCTGTGCCTGGTGGGCCCCCCAGGCGTCGGCAAGACGTCGCTCGGTCAGTCGATTGCCCGCGCGACCAATCGGAAGTTCACGCGGATGGCACTGGGCGGCGTGCGTGATGAAGCCGAGATTCGTGGCCACCGCCGCACCTATATCGGCTCATTGCCGGGCAAGATCGTGCAGAACCTGTCCAAGGTTGGTGTGCGTAATCCGTTGTTCCTCATGGACGAAATCGACAAGATGGCGATGGATTTCCGCGGCGACCCGGCGTCGGCACTGCTCGAAGTGCTGGATCCGGAGCAGAATCACACCTTCAGCGATCACTATCTCGAGGTGGATTTCGACCTGTCGGATGTGCTGTTCGTGGCCACGGCCAACAGCATGAATATTCCCGGCCCACTCCTGGATCGGATGGAGGTCATTCGCCTGTCGGGGTACACCGAGGACGAGAAGATCAACATCGCGCGGAATTATCTGATCAAGAAGCAGATCGAGGCCAACGGCCTGAGCAACGACGAAATCCAGATCGGCGACAATGTGATCCGGGATATCGTTCGATACTACACGCGTGAGGCGGGGGTGCGTTCGCTGGAACGCGAAATAGCGAAGATCTGCCGCAAGGTAGTGAAGCTGCGGCTGCTGGGCAAGGACAAGTCCAAGACGACCCAGGTCACGCCGAAGAGCCTCGAACGTTATCTGGGCGTGCGCCGGTTCCGCTTCGGTCTGGCAGAGGAGAACGATCAGGTCGGTCAGGTCACGGGTCTGGCCTGGACCGAGGTCGGGGGCGAGTTGCTGACCATCGAATCGTCTGTCGTCCCGGGCAAGGGCAAGACCCTGCAGACCGGAAAACTCGGCGACGTGATGCAGGAATCCATCCATGCAGCGCTCACTGTGGTGCGCAGTCGGGCGGCCGCACTGGGCTTGCCGGAGAATTTCCACGAAAAGAGCGATCTGCATATCCATGTACCCGAAGGCGCGACACCCAAGGACGGCCCGAGTGCGGGGATCGGTATGTGTACCGCGATCGTCTCGGCTCTGACCGGAATTCCTGTTCGCGCCGATGTTGCGATGACCGGCGAGATCACGCTCCGCGGTCAGGTCCTGCCCATCGGCGGATTGAAGGAAAAGCTGCTGGCGGCCCACCGAGGTGGCATCCGAGTTGTCCTGATCCCGGAAGAAAACGAGAAGGATCTCGTCGATATTCCGAAGAATATCAAGGCGAAACTCGACATCCGCCCCGTGCGCTGGATCGACGAGGTGTTGGCGGTTGCATTGACTCGGATGCCGGAAGCAATCAACAGCGAGCCGTCGCCCAAAGTGCCTGAGGTGGCCAAGAGTGGCAGCGAACCGCGCCGAAGGAACGTGCGCCACCACTAGAAAGCGCAACAAATCGTGTCAATTTCGGCCGCAGGCGTCTATTCTTCGCTTGCGGCCGGTTTTTTTGTCCAGGGTGCGCGATAACGCGCTTGCCAGAGGCCGGCATGAGCGATAAGAATAGGGCAGCAACTCCAAATCATTCGTTGGGGGCCGACTCAGGGGCTCCGTTCTCTGGAGCCGTCGTGAAAGTCAGCGTGGTATGGCCCCCTTTCTACACCCAATAAAAAAGGAATCCCGTGCATGAATAAATCCGAACTGATCGAAGCCATTGCCGAGAAGGCCGATGTGCCCAAGGCTCAAGCCAGCCGTGTCCTCGACGCCATGGCCAGTGTGGTGGGTGATGCTCTTGCCGACGGTGCGCAGGTGTCCATGGTGGGTTTTGGCACGTTTCTCGTTCGCGAGCGCCCTGCGCGCAGCGGCCGCAACCCCCGTACCGGTGAAACCATCAAGATTGCGGCTTCGAAGAGCCCTGCTTTCAAGGCTGGAAAAGCACTCAAGGATCGCGTAAACTAGCGCGCTTCGCTGGGTGCTTAGCTCAGCTGGTAGAGCGTCGCCCTTACAAGGCGAATGTCGGCGGTTCGATCCCGTCAGCACCCACCAAAAAGAAAGGTGGAAATAGATCTGGAGCGGTAGTTCAGTTGGTTAGAATACCGGCCTGTCACGCCGGGGGTCGCGGGTTCGAGTCCCGTCCGCTCCGCCAACATTCAAGAAAAGGCGCCTCCGGGCGCCTTTTTCCTGTGCGCAAAAGGTTGGCTCAGAACCTGTGGCAGTTCACCGTCAAATCCAGTAGGCGGTTCGGGTCATCACGCCGGCGACTGCAGGCATCAGCAGCTTGCTGACGGGCCAGGGTAGAGGTTGCCCCCCAAGATCCATTGCGGCTACGCCGTGTTCCACTTCCTCCTGCTTCATCTGCAGCAGAATGGCGGCTGAAGCGTGATCCTGGGGCGGCAGACGCTGCAGGTGTCGATCCAGGTGCTGTTCGACCTGGCGTTCGGTCTCGTCGACGAAGCCAAGGCTGTAGCGATCACCGGCGAGCCCTGCTGCCGCACCCATCGCGAGTGACCCAAGGTACCAGAACGGGCTCAGAAGACTGGTCTGTACGCCCATCTGGTGAGCGCGCTCGGCACACCAATGCAGGTGATCCCCTTCCTCGCGTGCCGACTGATCGAGCCGAGCGCTGATTTCGGGCCGTCGGGACGTGAGCATCTGGCCCTGGTAGAGCCCCTGCGCAGCGATTTCGCCCGCGTGGTTGACACGCATCAGGCGGCCCACCAGAAGGCGCTCATCGTCCTCCAGCGCAGGTTCAGCGAGTCCATGGCCCGGTGACGGCCGGCCGGTGGCGCGTGCATGTCCGGTGACAACCTTGATGAAGGCGTCGGCCTGACTCAGGAGCTTGTCGGTCAACGATAGATTGCGCATATCCGAATCGTATCCCGCATGGTTCGCCAATGCACCTGTGACCTGATCGCCACCCTGAAATTCCGCAAGAGTGGCCAGGAGAAATGCAGTCTACCGGTCGGCACCAGCGATCTTGAGGCGTTCGTGCAGGAAACGGGCCGGGGAGAGGATTCTGGGTCCGTTGCCACTTCGGTCCTGCAGAGCCCGCAGATGCACGCTGCAGCCGACATTGGGGCTGACAATCACTTCCGGGCGGGTGGCGTTGAGGGCGTCCAGCGTCTCCTGACCCAGCGGGTCGGCGCTGTCGGGTTGGGTCAGCATGGCTGTACCGGCGGCGCCGCAGCAGTTCCTGGGGGGTGCGAGAGCGACCAACTCGATCCCGGGAAGCCGCTCGAACACGCGGCGGATACCGTCGGTTTCACGCGTCACGTTGCGCAATGTACAGGGCAGATGCAGCGCAATGCGCACCGGGTCGGAGCGCCAGCGGAAGTCTTCAAGCGGAAGTCGCGCCAGGAAACCTGTCAGGCTGTTGACGCGCCCGCGCCATGCTGCCTCCGGGTATTCACGCAACTGGGCCTCGCAACCGCTATCCAGAACCAGGATCGGCTGTGTGTCACCGAACGCGATGGCGTTGATCCTGCGTAAACGGGCCGCATCGCTGGTGCGGCCCAGGTGCTGGTCGATTGCGCCACAGCAGACCTGACCCGGTGGCAGGCCAGGCCTCACGCCGAGGTCGCGCAGCAGCTGCAGGGCGGCGGCCGTGTCCGGTCCGGTGAAAAAGGCATCCATGCAACCGGCGAAGACCAATACGTCGGACGGCCCTGTGGGAGCAAGTGACTTCAGGTGTGGCATCCGTGCCAATGATGGCCCAGTGTGGCGCAGCAGGCGTCCCAGCCGTGTTCGACCCGGTACCAGGTGCCGCAGGCGGAGACCGTGTGCAGTGCGTGCTGCAAGGGCGGCCACCTGGCGCAGGCGCCGTCGTCGCAGCGCCAGGCGTCGCCATGGACTGAACATCCGTTGCGCAAGTGCGCGCCACACGCCATAACCCCGGTTCTCCTGCAGGATACGGCGACTGCTGTCCATCAATTCGCCAAAGCGCACGCCTGCCGGACAGATCGCCTCGCAGGAGCGGCAACCCAGGCAACCCTCGAGATGCGCGCGCAGTCGGGCGTTGTCCGGCTGGAGTCGCCCCTGCGCCAGACCCTGCATCAGCGTGATGCGGCCACGAGGCGAGTCGCCCTCGGTGCGCTGCAGTGCGTAGGTGGGGCAATGAGGAAGACACATGCCGCAAAGCACGCAGCGGTCGGCGCCTGCGAGATCCGGAGCAAACGCTGGCCGGTGGGCTGATGATGCCTCAACGCCCGCGGGCGAGACGTGCTGGTTGTGGATCGTACTCATCAAGCAGGCAACAGTGGGAACGTCCTTCAGCATACCAGCAGCATCGCGTCGTCGTGCTTCTCCGGCTCGCGACACGGGATTGCGGCGGCCGCGACAAGCCTTTTCCCCACGCGCAACCGCGTTGCCTGTCGCGTTGCGCACCCGGACGCTATGATGCCCAAAACAGCGGAGCTGACATGGCCTACTACGAGCGGCACATCTTTTTCTGCACCAATATCCGGGACGATGGCAACTGCTGCGAGGATCACGGTGCCAGCGAACTGCGCACGTACGCGAAGGAGCGTGCAAAGGAAATGGGTATTCACGGCCAGGGCAAGGTGCGGGTGAACACCGCCGGTTGTCTGGACCGATGCAACGAGGGTCCGGTCGCCGTGGTTTATCCCGAGGCGGTCTGGTACACCTATCAGGACGAGCGCGATATCGACGAGATCCTGGAGGAGCACCTGCGGGACGGCCGGGTGGTCGACCGCCTTCGGATCTAGCGCATCGGGCGTATCCGAAAAGGTGTCCCTGCTTGACATTGTCGGGCTGTGACTCGAGAATTCGCAGCCCGTGGCTACGTAGCTCAGCTGGTTAGAGCACATCACTCATAATGATGGGGTCCCCTGTTCGAATCAGGGCGTAGCCACCATAAAAACACGGGGTTGCGAAAGCAACCCTTCGTCGTTTTGGGCACCGTGCCCCACCTCTGTCCATCCCGAGTTTACTCAGTGCCCTTCTGGCGGTGTCGGTTACGTATGTCCCTCGACTCGTGCCGACATTTCCCGCTGCCGCCTGGTTAAGTGACTCCCAGACAAAACCCGACCATCTCACGCGCACATGCGGTTTTTGCTTTGTTCTGGTGCTTGCCCGCCAGAAGCAGGCGATAGCCGCGCTGGTTAGCCCCGATCAATGCCGTGCGAAAGTACCGATTGCCCTGCCGGGTGATCCCCAGCCGGGTCGACTTGCCGCCAGAGGCGTACTCGCGAATATCCATCCCGGCCCAAGAGACCAGCTGGCATAGAGAAAGGGGTTGAGCACCCCGAGCCCCGCAAGACGCCACCATGCAGTCGCGGTCTGCTGGCGCAGACGGTCGATGCGCCCCTGTATCGCGAGAACCGTGAACAGGGCCAGGACCGACACGGCATTCGAAAAGAGCAGGAGCTGAAGCGGGTCCAGATACTGCAGCGACAGCTTGAACGCCGACGCGACCGTCGACCACAGCAGCACCGCCGCGCCGGCATAGGCGTAGGCAAGCCCCTGGCGGGTCACCGCATCGGCTGCCTGCAGGCCGGCAAGGTCCCTGCGCTCGCGATTATTCCGCGGTCAAGCGGCGGGACTGCGCGAACTGCTGCTGGACCTCGACCGAGGGACGACCCGTCAGCTGGCTGACCACGACGATCGCGACGGTTGCAAAAATGAAACCCGGAAGCAGTTCGTAGACATCGAAGACACCGCCGGACAGCTCCTTCCAGGCGATGACCGTCAGCGCACCCACCACCATGCCGGCCAGGGCGCCGTTGCGGTTCATGCGCGACCAGTAGAGGGACAGGATGATCACCGGCCCGAAGGCCGCGCCAAAGCCACCCCAGGCGTAGGACACCAGGTCCAGGACCCCGGCCTCAGGATCCATCGCCAGAAGCAGGGCGATGACCGAGACGCCGATGACCGCCGCCCGGCTGATCCAGACCAGTTCCGCCGCGCCGGCGTCGCTGCGCACCATGCCGCGATAGAAGTCATTGGTGATGGCGCTGGCGGAGACGATCAGCTGCGAATCGATGGTGCTCATGATCGCGGCGAGGATCGCTGCCATCAGCACGCCGGCCACCCAGGGATTGAACAGTGCCCGGATCAGCTCGATGAGCACGGTCTCGCCATCGGCGAGCGGCGCATCGGCGAAGTAGGCGATCCCCAGATAACCGGTGGCGACCGCGCCAACCAGCGCCAGCACCATCCAGCTCATGCCGATCAGGGTGGCGCGCGGGACGTCCCGCTCCGAACGCAGGGCCATGAAGCGCGCGAGGATGTGCGGCTGACCGAAATAGCCGAGACCCCAGGCCAGGAGGGAAATCATGCCCATGAAGGTCATGCCCTTGAGGATCGCCGTGTGGCTCGGATCGACGTTGACCACCTCGGTCTGGACACTGCCCCAGCCGCCGACCAGGACGACCACGAACATGGGGACGACCAGTAGCGTCAGGAACATCAGGATGCCCTGCGCGAAATCGGTCCAGCTGACCGCGAGAAAGCCGCCGAGGAAGGTGTAGCTGATGATCACGATGGCACCGACCCAGACTGCGGTCTGGTATTCCATCCCGAAGGAGTTCTGGAACAACAGGCCACCGCCGACCAGGCCGGCCGAGATGTAAAGGGTGAAGAACACCAGGATCACCACTGCGGAGATGATGCGCAGCAGTCGGGTGCGGTCCTCGAAGCGGTGTTCGAGGAAGTCCGGGATGGTGAGGGAGTCATGCGCGAGGGCGGTGAAGCGTCGGAGCCGGCCGGCGACGAACACCCAGTTGAGGAAGGCACCTACGACCAGACCCACCCCGATCCAGAGTTCGCTCAAACCGGAGACGTAGACCGCGCCGGGCAGGCCAAGCAGCAGCCAGCCGCTCATGTCCGACGCCCCGGCACTGAGTGCCGCGACTCCCGGGCCGAGGCTGCGCCCGCCGAGCACATAATCCGAGAGGTTGGTCGTGCTGCGGTAGGCGATGATTCCGAGGGCCAGCATCGCCGCCAGGTAGGCGGCAAAGGTGGCGAGCGTCGGCAAGGGCATGTTCATCAGGGCTTTCCTTGAGAGGCGCCTGCGGCACGTCTGCGGTTGAGTTTCGGCGTGATGCAGCGGGCACCCTTCACCCACCTCGATACCCTACTTCGCATCGATTGCCGCCGGCAAGTCACCGCGTCCGGTCTGCCGCCGCGAGCAGGCTGGCGTTGCCACCCGCTGCCGTAGTGTCGATGCACAGGTGGCGCTCGACCATGTAGCGTTCCGGGGCAATCAGCGTAGTCTCCAGCGGCACGATGGGCCCTGGACGTTCGGCGAGGGCCATACGCAGGGCGCGGGTCCACGCTTCGGGGCCTGCAGCCGCGACCGCCGATACCCCGGTGATGCCCGCCAGGGTATCGGCCGCGACCGTGCCGTCCAGCAGCGCCTCGATGACATCCAGCGACAGTTCGAGGCGGTCCTGCTCCTCGGCATCGATGTTGAAACCGATGCCGGCACGGGCCGCCTGCCGTGCCGCCTCATCCAGCTGCAGGCGCTCCACGAGGTCCGCCAGCAGGTCGGCCTCGGAGCTTGAAAGGCAAGCGCGAATCCGCTGCCGGCAATCGGAACCTGTCTTCTCACTCATCGCTGTATCCTCCCGGACCGCGGTGCCTCCGGAAAAGTCGGTAGGGTTCGCTCCCGGTCTGCGGTGGAGGATGGATCTCAGCGTGATTTCAGCAGAAACCGCTATCTCGATGACACCGAACCCGGAGCGGGCTCGGGTTCACTGTAGATCAATCGAGAAGACACGCCGTGAAAAGACGTAGTTGGAACCGGAAGATGATGGTATCGCCACTGGCCTGACTGGCAAGCAGGCCGCGGGACTTGGTGGCTCCTGATTAGCACGAATGCTCCGCAAGCCGGACTCGCGCATGAATTCACCCCGTCATTGCGAGCGCAGCGCGGCAATCCAAATGGCTCAGCAGAACCCAATGTGGGTTGGATCGCCACGTCGCTTCGCTCCTCGCGATGACGCCTTGGGCCTTAATTTTCCGATCTGCGGAGCATTCGTGCTAATCAGGTGGTGGCTTGGGTCGGGCGCGGCCGGTTTCCCGACCGCCCGATGGCTGGCAGCGCGACGTCTGCTGCCGACTCAGCGCAGAATGAAGACCGACACCGGCAGCCGTTGGGCGAGTTCTCCTGCGTTGGAACTGATCAGGTGCAGCCGGTCCGCGACGCCGGGGATGTGGGATGCCATCACCACCAGATCGGCCCCGATTTCCTTCTGGGCCTGGACGAGCTTGTCATCGAGTTCGATCGTCACGTCGGTGCTGTCCATGGTTCGGGAATCGGTCTTGATGCCATATTCCTCTCCCTGCTGGCGGGCAAAGTCCGCGAGGCGACGGGCAAGTTCCTCGGGCGTCCTGGCTGCCCGATTGGGCACGCGTCCGGCAACGGTGACGTAGTGGACGGTCGCGTCATACTGCTTGGCCAGCCCTGCGGCGACCTCCAGACTCTTCTGCATGCCGTCGATGTGCTTGAGATCGACCGGAATCATGATTTTGTCGAACATCGGTGTCTCCTCCTGGTTCGATGCATGGTCCAAAGGGCCTTTGCGCTCCCGACGGCTCACTGCGCTTCCCCTGGGTGAAGGCGCCGACCGGCAATCGCCGAGCTGGGCATCTCGCGATTGATCGTTTCGGTTCCTCAGTGTGCGCATTTTCGAGACTTCAACCCATATTCGAGCCATTGCACCAAACGTGACTCCTGGTGCACCGGGTAGCGGTCGACAAATCCATTACAGGCCCGCACCTACTGACAAGGGTTGCGTGCGGCCGTGAATGATCGCTTCCAGGCGATGTTCCGTTTGCTACGGCTCAATTCCGGAAGTTGTACGGGCTCCATAGTCCGACGTGCACCCAATTCAACCTCCATGCCATCGGAGGCCAGTCTCCGGCCCATAAATTCCCTGTCCGCCGGTAGCTCCCAATCCATGGATCGGCGAGAGGGCTCGGTCACGACAGGGATTTGGCCGTCGCGTTGCAAATAGCTTTCGACCTTATCGTACACTCGACTCTGCCATTCTCGGAATGCGGGCGATCCCGCTCCGGGTAGGGATGGACCAACAGAAGCTCGCGGCCGCGTGCCTGCGTGCCATCATTAAGGAGGAGCGGACCATGAAATTCGAGACCCGGGCCATCCATGCCGGATTCCGGCCCGACCCGACCACGCGCGCCGTGGCCGTGCCGATCTACCAGACAACGTCGTATGCGTTCGACGATACCCAGCACGGCGCCGATCTTTTCGATCTCAAGGTGCCGGGCAATATCTACACGCGGATCATGAACCCCACCACGGACGTTCTGGAACAGCGCGCCGCGGCACTCGAAGGCGGCGTCGGGGCGCTTGCGTTCGCGTCGGGCATGGCAGCGATCACCGCGGGAATCATGACGCTGGCGAACGCTGGCGACAACATCGTGACCACGAGCACGCTTTACGGTGGAACGTACAATCTGTTCGCGCATACCCTCCCGCGCTACGGGATCGACGTCCGTTTCGCGCCGCCGGGGGATCTCGACGCAATGGCTGCGCTGATCGATGGTGATACCCGGGCCGTCTTCTGCGAGTCGATCGGCAATCCGGCCGGCAACGTGGCCGACCTGGCGGCGATGGCGTCATTGGCGCATGCGCACGGTGTCCCGCTGATGGTGGACAACACCGTGCCCTCGCCGTATCTGTGTCGCCCGTTCGAGCACGGGGCCGACATCGTCGTGCACTCGCTCACCAAGTACATGGGTGGCCATGGAACCAGTATCGGTGGCGTCCTGATCGATTCCGGAGCGTTTCCATGGGCCGATCATGGCGATCGATTCCCCGGTCTCACGCAGCCCGATCCGTCGTATCACGGAGTGACCTACACCGAGGCGTTCGGCGAAGCCGCATACATCGGGCGAGCGCGGGTGGTGCCCCTGCGCAACATGGGCGCGGCGATCTCGCCGTTCAACAGTTTCCAGATCCTGCAGGGGATCGAAACCCTCGCACTGCGCATGGATCGTCATTGCGACAACGCCCTCGCGGTCGCTCGGTTCCTGAAGGATCATCCGGCCGTGGACTGGGTCGCCTATGCGGGCTTGCCGGACCACCCTGACCATGCACTCGCGCAGCGCTACATGGGTGGGCGCGCGGCCGGGATTCTCAGTTTTGGCATCCGCAGCCCGCTCGGAGGCCGCGCCGCCGGCGCCCGTTTCATCGATGCGCTGCAACTGGTCACGCGGCTGGTCAATATCGGTGATGCCAAGAGTCTGGCCTGCCATCCCGCAACCACGACGCATCGGCAGCTTTCGCCGGAGGAACTCCAGCGCGCTGGTGTCCCTGAGGACATGGTGCGATTGTCCGTGGGGATCGAGCATATCGACGACATCCTGGCCGATCTCGAGCAGGCGCTCGCCGCCGCCACCTGAAGTTTCGGCGTGGGCCAGCATCGATGCCGACCTTCATGGCCACCGCTGACGATGAAAGGCGTAGGGTGCCAATGAGCACAGCGAATTGCACCGACCGAGGCACAGCGGCTCGGCCGCGCCTCACGGCACCCTGCGGGGTCCGCTCTGTCACGTTACCCTTTGGCCGGGGGTGCCGGAACCACCATCCGGACCCTCATCCTCACCCGGATGCAGCGTGACGGTTTCGTGGGGGTCGGACTCGGTGCGCGGGTCGATGTCCGCGGCGACGGGGCTGGTACGCATGACCGGTACGAAATCCGCCATTTCCGGAGGAGGCACCGGCGCTTCCCGACGCAATTGCCGCGCCACGTAAAGGATGTAGCCCAACAACAACGCCGCAAAAGCCAACGGGAGTGCGGAGGCGCTGGTCAGGAACAGGATCAGCCCCGCCAGCATGGGCCCCACCGCTGACCCGATGCCGTTCATCAGCAGCAAACCTCTGGTGGCTTCCAGCGCTTCTGGAGCTTCGAGTCGATCGTAGGTCTGAGCGACACTGAGGGCGTACAACGAAAACGCGAAGCCGCCCCACAACAGCCCCAGTCCGATAAGCAGGATCGGCGTCAATCCAATCGTCAGGTAGATCCCCACCGAGCCCAGTGCTGCCAGTCCGGCGACGACCATCAAGGCCTTGCGCCGGTCTCGGCCGTCGGAGGCGTGGCCGATCGGGTACTGAAGCAAGGCTCCGCCGAAGATCGCGGCGCTCAGGAATGCCGCGACCCCGGCGTCGCCGAGCCCGACATCGCGCGCGAACACGGCTGCAAGTCCCCAGAACGAGCCGGTCACCAGGCCCGATACCGCGGCGCCGACCGTTCCGACCGGCGCACGCTGGTACAGATCCCGCAGCGGCAGCCGTGCGGTCTGGATTGGTACCGGTTGCGTCACCGGAGTCAGGGCGATTGGAATCAGGCCGAAAGCGAACAGGATGGCCACGAGCATGAAAGTCTGAATCGATTCCGGGCCGTAAACCAGAAGAAGAAACTGTCCTGCACCCAACGCAAAAAGGCTGGTCATCATGTAAATCGCGAAGACCTGGCCGCGTTTCTCCACCACCTGCTCGTTCAGCCAACTCTCGATCACCATGTAGCTTCCGAGCAGACTGATCCCGTTGATCAGGCGCAGTACCCACCAGACTACTGGATCGATCCACAACCCATGCAGGAGCGCGGCCACCGCCGAAAGTGCCGCCAGTGCAGCGAACGTTCGGATATGTCCGACCCGCGCGATGACTCCCGGAATGATCCATGAGCCCGCGATATAGCCGATAAAAAAGGCCGACATGATCATGCCGATGGCCAGTTCGGAAAAACCTTCCGACTGGGCGCGCAGTCCGAGCAGGGTACCGATGAGCCCCGATCCCATCAACAGGATTCCCATGCCCAGCAGCAGGCTGAAAACGGACCGGAGGCTGGAACCCATGGAGCGACCGTTGGGGCGGGAGATGATGTGCAAGTATAGTGTCAGAAAAATTCTGGCGGACCACTTACCGGTAAGGCGAGCGGTCCCTTTCGCTCGAATCCCTGGAAACCCGATGCAAGAATCCGAAATCAACGAGTACGCACCCGAAACCATAGCGATCCGTTCCGGCTATCAGCGCACCGCCGAGAGCGAGCATTCGGAGGCGATTTTTCCGACCTCCAGCTTCGTGTTCGGCAGCGCCGCCGATGCCGCCGCGCGTTTTGGCGGCGAAATACCGGGAAACATCTATTCACGTTTCACCAACCCCACTGTCAGGGCTTTCGAGAAGCGGCTGGCGGCGATGGAAGGCGGGCAATCCTGTGTGGCCACGGCGTCGGGCATGTCGGCGATCCTTGCCACGCTGATGGGCCTCCTGCGCCACGGCGATCACGTCGTGTGCTCACGCTCGGTCTTCGGGACCACCACGGTGCTGCTGAACAACTATATGGGTCGCTTCGGGGTCGATGTCAGCTATGTGCCGCTGTCGGATCTGTCGGCATGGGCCGATGCCACGCGTCCGAACACTCGTCTGTACTTCTGCGAGACACCGTCCAACCCGATGGGCGAACTGGTGGATATCCGGGCGCTGGCCGCTATCGCTCATGCCCGCAACGTCCTGCTCGCGGTCGACAACTGCTTCTGCACCCCCGCGCTGCAGCGGCCGCTGGAGTTGGGCGCCGACATCGTGATTCACTCGGCAACCAAGTTTCTCGATGGCCAGGGGCGTTGCCTCGGCGGCGCTGTCGTCGGCGATGCGGAACGGGTCGGTAAGGATGTTTATGGATTCCTCCGCAGTGCCGGGCCGACGATGTCGCCGTTCAATGCCTGGGTATTCCTGAAGGGCCTGGAAACGCTGCATTTGCGGATGCGTGCGCACAGCGACAGCGCTCTGGCCCTGGCGCGCTGGCTGCGCGCCCATCCAAAGGTGACCGCTGTGCACTACCCGGGGTTGGAGGAACACCCGCAGCATGTGCTTGCGGGTACCCAGCAAAGCGGCTACGGCGGCGTCCTCAGCTTCGAGGTAACGGGTGGGCGTGAAGCTGCCTGGTCCGTGATCGACGCTACGCGCATGCTGTCGATCACTGCGAATCTGGGCGATGCAAAAAGTACGATCACCCATCCGGCCACGACCACGCACGGGCGGGTTGCGCCCGAGCAGCGCGAAGCCCAGGGCATCACCGAAGGGCTGGTTCGCATCGCCGTGGGTCTGGAGGCGGTCGGCGACATCGAACGGGATCTGGCGCGGGGGCTGGATCGTCTGCCGTGAGTGACGCAGAGCGACTGCAGGCTTGGTACCGGGCCGCACTGGCGGTGGTCCACGGGCGGAATGCGGTGGCTTCGGCACTGACGGCGATGGAACCTGGCGAACGCCCCGTGCACGTACTGGCGCTGGGCAAGGCGGCAGAGGCGATGCTGGAAGGCGCTGGCCAGGTCTGGCCAAGTGCCATCGCACGTGCACTGGTGGTTGCGCCCGTGGGGGCGGTTGCGACGAAGCCGGGATTCGCGTTTCCGCTCTGGCGCCAGCCTGGCAACCATCCGGTGCCGGGTCCGGACAGTCTGGCGGCCGGGGAGGCGGTGGCCGAATTTCTACACTCGGTGCCGCCGGCCGAAGTTGTCCTCGTCCTGCTCTCCGGCGGCGCGTCCAGCCTCGCCGAAGTGCCAAGGCAAGGCGTGGATCTGGCGCTGCTGCAGGAACTCAATACCCGGCTCTTGGGGGCCGGACTCGATATCCGGAGCATGAACACGCTGCGCGGTCGTTTCTCCCGGTTGAAGGCAGGTGGCGCACTCACGTTCTGTCCAGCGGCCGATGTTCGGGTTCTCTTCATCAGTGACGTTCCCGGCGATGCGCCGGCTTCAGTGGGGTCAGGTCCCTTCTGGCCGCCCGGTGGCTCCGGTGCCGCAACGGAGCTTCCGGATATCGGTTGGCCGCCACTCGCGGGATTCCTGCAGCGATTGCCGGCAGATGCGTCCGCGGAGGCGTCGCTTCCCAGGCCCGAACACCGGTTGATCGCCAGCAATCGTGACGCAAGGCATGCGGTCGTCGAGGCAGCCCGGGCCGAGGGTCTGGAAGCCCATAACCACGGCCTGTTTCCGGAAGCGTCCGAAGCATCCCTGGCCTGCCGACTGATACGGTTTCTGCGCCATGCGCCGGCCGGGGTACATGTCTGGGGCGGCGAGGCACCGGTTCGCTTGCCCTTGCAGTCCGGGCATGGGGGCAGGGCGCAGCACCTGGCGGCGTTGCTTTTGCTGCTCTGGGCGGCCCGTGGCTGGCCACGCCCGTTGACGGTCCTCTCCGCGGCTACTGATGGTGTCGATGGCAATAGCGGCTCTGCGGGCGCGTGGTTTGGTGATGGCTACCCCGCTGCCGATTCCCTGACGCGTGTCACCCTGCGCCGGGCCATTCGTGGCGCCGACACCGCGCCGTTCTGGGGGCAGCTGGGGCAGCGCGTGCCCAGCCGGGAGACAGGCACCAACGTGATGGATCTGTTGATCGTCCGGCTCGGTCCGACAGCCGCAGGTTCGCGTGTTCCACAGCCCGGAGACCTCGCGAGGCGGGCCTCGCAGAAGAACGGCGCTCCGGGTTTCCGGGGCTCCAGTCGGGAGCACGGGGCCCCTGCCCCTCAGGAATCGCCGCGATCGGTTTCCGCTCGCCAACGCGGCACCGGAGTGCATGCGCTGGCGCTGCGGGCCCTGCAAGTGCGGGATCCGGAGCGAAAATGTGAATGCGTCGAGCGCTTGCTTGAGGCCTGGCGGCTGGGCGAACTCGAGGTCGACCTGGGTGCTGCGGCACCAGTCCGGGTCGGGATGCCGGGTCGCCCCGAACGTCCGCATCTGGTGCGACCCCAGGATCTGCCGCGACGCGGCCTGCACACTGCGGCAGGCCGCCAGGCCCTGCTGCATGCAGTCACGCACATCGAGTTCAATGCGATCAATCTCGCCCTCGATGCCGTTTACCGTTTTCGTGGTCTACCACCCGAGTTCATCAGTGACTGGCTGCAGGTCGCGGCAGAAGAGGCGCGGCATTTCCGGATGCTGGCTCGGCGACTGGAGGAAGCCGGGAGTCGTTATGGCGCATTGCCCGCGCACAACGGACTCTGGGAGATGGCGGTCAGGACCGATACCGACGCCATGGAGCGAATGGCTCTGGTGCCCAGGGTGCTCGAGGCGCGCGGGCTCGACGTGACTCCCGGGATGATCCGACGTTTGGAAACTGCTGGCGACATGGCGAGTGTTGCGGTGCTGCGGGTGATCCAGCGCGAGGAGGTGAGCCACGTGGCGATTGGAACACAATGGTTTCGTCATCTTGCCCGCCAGCGTGGCGCCGATCCCGAGAAGACGTTTCTGGAATTGCTGGCGCGGCATATGCCGGGGCGCGTGCGCCCGCCGTTTGCGCTGGATGCGCGCCTTGCGGCTGGCTTCAGCCACACCGAGATGGCGGCTCTGGAGGCTCAGGCGGAGCCGAAGGGCAGGCCGGACCCCACCGGATAATCGCGTCCGTCCAGCGTCAGCAGTCGGGGCCCACCACGGGCGTCGAGAGAAAGATAGCCCGGTACCTCTTCCCAGGATGGCAAGACACAGCGTACGCAGGGTCGACCGTCGACCAGCAGATGGTGGATCGCCGGCCGATGCGTATGGCCGTGTACCAGAAGGGAAGTGCCGTGGCGACGCAGGATCTCGATTACGGCGTCAGGGTGCACATCGGTAATGTCGCTGGCCTTGAGCTTGCCTGCGTCGCGGCTGTGCGCGCGCATCCGTTTCGCTTCCGCAATCCGTTCCTGCAATGGTCGGGCCAGGAATTCACGCTGCCATGCGGGTGCCCGCACCATCGTTCGGAACCGCTGGTAATCGGTGTCCGCCGTGCACAGGCTGTCGCCGTGCATCAGCAGCGCCGCTGGCCCCGTGCCGAGATCGACCCGCAACGTTTCCGGTGCGAGTTCCATTCCGGCACGGGCGGCGTAATCGTGGCCGAGCAGGAAATCCCGGTTGCCGTGCTGGAAGACGACGGGATACGGCAGGGCCTTCAGCGTTGCCGCAAGCGCTTCGGCAGCGGGAAAGCACGCGTCATCACCGATCCAGTATTCGAACAGATCGCCAAGGATATGAAGCGCCGAGGCCTCGGCCGCCGGTCCCTCGAGAAACGCGAAAAACCGGTCGAGTGTGGGCCCGGGCTCCCGGTCCAGATGCAGATCGGAAACGACGAGGACCCGGTTGGGGGGCGCCATTTTCCGCGATGGGCCTATTGGACGCGCGTTACGCTCTTCATGACCACCGGCTGCAGCGGAACATCCTGATGCATACCGACACGTCCCGTCTTCACGCCCTCGATGTCCTTGACCACGCTCATGCCCTCGGCCACGCTGCCAAAGACCGCGTAGCCCCAGCCTTGTGGCGTTTTCGAGCTGTGGTCGAGAAAGCCGTTGTCCGAGACATTGATGAAGAACTGTGCGGTTGCCGAATGCGGGTCGTTGGTACGGGCCATCGCAATCGTACCGGTCTTGTTCTTCAGGCTGTTGTCGGCTTCATTCTGGATCGGTTCATGCACCGGCTTCTGACGCATGTCGGGATCGAAACCACCGCCCTGGACCATGAATCCGGGAATCACGCGGTGGAAGATGGTGTTGTCGTAGAAACCCTCGTCTACGTAGCGGAGGAAATTGGCGACGGTCTGCGGCGCTGCCGCGGCGTCGAGTTGCAGCACGATGCGGCCGTAATTGGTTTCGATGGCGACCTTGGTTTGCTCATCAGCCATGAGGACTCCCGGGAGAATGGTTGCGGTTAACAGCACCAGGGGCATGAAGAAACGAAGCATTCGGCATTCCCTATGTGACGTGGGCAGAGGATGGTACCGCCTGCGCGGATCTCAGGCCAGTTCATCGTCCCGAGATCACGCCGGTCCGCACCCATTCAGGTTGAAATGCAGCCACGGAAGAACACGGAAGTCACGGAAAATCAAATGGATCCAACCCCTTTCCTGTGAGTGTCCATGCTTTTCGTGGGTCATCGTTTCATCTTTCCGGGTGGCTGCCGGCCGGGATCGTGAGCGGGAAAGAACCTGTGTAGGGTGCCGTGAGGCGCAGCCGAATCGCACCGATAAGCCGCCGGTCCTGCCCTGCGGGCCTCGAACGGTGCAATTCGCTGCGCTCATTGGCACCCTACGTTCCTCCTCGTCAGGGGTGCCCCCCCGCCGCCATGGCTGTTTCAGCGTGGCGCTTCGTTTTCGCCGAACTGGCGGGCCCTCAGGGTGTTTTCCAGCAACATGGCCACCGTCATCGGGCCGACGCCGCCCGGCACCGGGGTGATCCATGCCGCCCGTTCCGAGGCGCCATCAAAGTCGACGTCGCCGGACAGGGTGCCGTCCTCCAGGCGGTTGATCCCGACATCGATCACCGTTGCGCCGGGTTTGATCCAGTCGCCTCTGATCAGCCCCGGTTTCCCGGCTGCCGCAATGACGACATCGGCTTCGCTCACATGTGCTCGCGTGTCCGCGGTGAAGCGGTGACAGATCACCGTGGTGGCTCCGGCCAGCAGCAGTTCGAGTGCCATCGGACGTCCAACGATATTGGAAGCGCCAATCACGCAGGCGGTACGCCCCTTGAACGGCTCGTCGATTGCCCGCAACAGCTGGATGACGCCCCAGGGGGTGCATGGACGCAGACGCGGCAACCGGGCCGCCAGACGCCCGACGTTGTAGGGATGGAATCCGTCGACATCCTTCGCCGGGTCGATGCTCTCGATGATTGTTTCCGGATCGATGTGCGCAGGCAGGGGAAGCTGGACCAGAATGCCGTCGATCGCGCGGTCGCGATTGAGGCGGTCGATCAGCGCCAGCAGGTCCATCTGAGGTGTTTCCACCGGGAGGTCATAAGAGTGCGATTCGACACCCACTTCCGCGCATGCCTTGCGCTTGTGGTGCACATAGACTTCCGAAGCTGCGTTGTTGCCGACCAGCACGACTGCCAGACCAGGGGGCCTCAGGCCGGCAGCTTTCATGGCTTCGACTTCCCTGGCCACACGCGCACGGTGCGTTGCCGCAATAGCGCGACCGTCGATGATTCTGGCACTCATGGTTTATTCCTCTCGCGATCATGGCGGTACGAGCGACTTCGAGTGCCGCAAGCGGAGGTGCGTATGGAATGCGGTGGGTGGCCGCCGCTGTGGGGAGCCGGCTGCCCCCCAAGTGCCGAACAGCGGGCTCAAGCTCCCGCACTCCATGATCCGCCGTCGCGGCGTCGATCCTGGTGCAGACGTGGCTACGGCTCTCCAGGCTACCCGTGACGTTCAAGGCAAGCAGCGTACGGATCATCCCATGATGCTGCTCCGCCCTCAAGGAGCGGATTTCGCGACACCTCGCATAGAGTTGACCATGAACTGTCCATGCAGTAGCATTTCCTGCTCGCTGTGCTGGGCTTTACGCGGGATGGCACCACGGGGTATAGCGCAGTCTGGTAGCGCGCCTGCTTTGGGAGCAGGATGTCGGGGGTTCGAATCCCTCTACCCCGACCACACTGCTCCATGCCACACGCGCTCGTAGCTCAACCGGATAGAGCATCGGCCTTCTAAGCCGACGGTTGCAGGTTCGAGTCCTGCCGGGCGCGCCACCGCCTCGGGCAGTCGCGGCAGCGTAGCGAAACAGTGGTGACCGTAGCTCAGTTGGTAGAGTCCCGGATTGTGGCTCCGGTTGTCGTGGGTTCGAGTCCCATCGGTCACCCCACCCCTTTTCCCCTCGGGCCGTTAGCTCAATTGGTAGAGCAGTGGACTCTTAATCCATTGGTTGTAGGTTCGATTCCTACACGGCCCACCATCTATTCGCGCAGATTCATTACGGCCTCGTCGCCACCGGTACCCTGGGCCAACATGCCGCCGGTATCATGCTGATCCTTGTAATGGCAAGGCCAATCGCCTATGCTTCCGCGCTTTTCTCGCCGCTCTCGGCGACTTCTTGCCTCACTGCCGGAACGCGGGTTCCATGCGGGAGGCTGTTACCCGAAAGGAGTAGTTGCATGCGTCACTATGAAGTGGTTTTTCTGGTCCACCCCGACCAGAGCGAGCAAGTGCCGGCCATGATTGAGCGGTATCGCTCGATGGTCGAGAGTCAGGAGGGTGTCGTTCATCGCCTCGAGGATTGGGGTCGCCGTCAATTGGCCTATCCAATCCAGAAGCTTGTCAAGGCCCATTATGTCCTGATGAATGTCGAGGCCGGCGAAGAAGTGGTGGAAGAACTCGTCAGTGCATTCCGATTCAACGATGCGGTGCTGCGTCACCTGGTGATGCGCATGGAGAAGCCCGAGACCGAGCCCTCTCCCTTGTCCAAAGGGCGTGAAGAGGAGGAAGCCAAGGGCCGCGGCCGTCGCGACGATCGGGGCACACAGGACGATGATGAAGACGAGGAGGAAGATGTGGGCGCCCGCGTCTGATTCTTCCAGACCCGACTCCGTTGTTCACCATCTTGGATTGCTTGAGGACTTACCATGGCTCGTTTTTCCCGTCGTCGCAAATACTGCCGGTTCACTGCCGAAGGTATCGAATACATCGACTACAAGGACCTGAATCTGCTCAGGAACTTCATTACCGAGACCGGCAAGATCGTGCCCAGCCGTGTCACCGGGACCAGTGCCAAGTATCAGCGCCAGTTGGCCACCGCCGTGAAGCGTGCGCGTTTCCTGGCACTGCTTCCTTACACTGACAACCAGTTCTAGGACTTTGTCGGTGCCATTGTCGCTGGCTACGGCGATGTCACCTGGACAGGGTACAACCTGCTCGTTGGGTCCGGCCCCTCTCTGTGCGCTCTGCGCTCAAGAGAAGCGCTCTGTTCCCGGTGCTTCGGTCATGAGCACAGCAGGTTTGTCGTGACGGTGAGGCTCAGGAACAAGGGCTGTGCTCCTGCCGCTGCTTTGGGGCACGCTCGTGTGCGGCCCGAAGCCCCGGCTTTTTCGGGCAGAGGCGATGAAAATGCGCGTATTGGCTGACTTCGCCATGCAGGGGCGCTGGCGCGCGGTGGGCGCGGCAGCGGGTCTGGGTGCACTTGGAATTTTCCTCCCGCCCGTGGCAATACTGAGCGGTGCCGTAGTCGCGCTGGTGGCGTTGCGTCTCGGTATCGGTCAGGCCCTGTTTGTCGCCGGGGTTGGTTCCGTGATCCTGGGTGGGCTGGTGCTGGTGCTGATGGGCGGATCTCCGCTGGTTGGTATCATGGCGGGCCTTGCGCAGTGGTTGCCAGTCGTTGCCATGGGCGAGGTCCTTCGTCAGTCGATTTCCTGGCGTACCACCCTTTCCATGGCTGCAGTCGTCGCCGGTGCGCTGGTTCTTGCAGTCCGGTTGCTGGTACCCGATCTCGAGGCGGCATGGGTTGCATTAGGCATGCAGATGGTGTCGCCCTTCGTGGAGAGCGGCGGGGTCGAAGTGGAGGAACTGGAAGCGGCGCTGGTGACGGCCGCACCGTTTCTCACCGGCCTGCTCGCCGGGATGTTCCTTTTCAGCATGGTGCTCAGTCTCGTGATTGCCCGCTACTGGCAGGCACTGCTGTTCAACCCTGGTGCATTCGGAACCGAATTTCGCAGTTTGCAGTTGGGTTCGGGGCCCAGCGTCGCGGTGGTCATGCTGGCACTGATCGGGCATTTCGCGGGCATCCCGCTGATGCTGGAACTGGCGTTTCTCCTGGCGGTGTTGTTTTTCCTCCAGGGGTTGGCCGTGATGCACGCTGTGACCCATGCACGGGACATGAACAGTTTCTGGCTGGTGGGGATGTACGTTTTACTGGTCCTGGCACTGCCGCAGATGTTTCTCCTCATCGCGATGATCGGAGTGATCGATGGCGTGACGAATCTGCGCGGCCGGTTCCCCGCACGCGGCCAGGGTAGTGGGGACTGAGCGGCCCCGATGATTGATGTGTAAACTTTGCGCAGTCGGATTGGATTCAACTAACGAATTACAGGAAAACCACGATGGAAGTCATTCTGCTGGAAAAGATCGATAGCCTTGGCGGCCTTGGCGACAAGGTTCGTGTGCGGCCGGGTTACGCACGGAATTTCTTGTTGCCGAAGGGCAAGGCCAAGTTCGCCTCGCCGGAAAACATCGCAGAGTTCGAAGCGCGGCGCGCCGAATTGGAGCGTGCTGCCGCGGAAGCGATGGCTGAAGCCGAAGCGCGTCGGGAGAGTTTGACCGACATGGTCATCGAGATCACGGCCAAGGCGGGCAGCGAAGGTAAATTGTTCGGATCGATTGGTGCGGGCGATATCGCCGATGCGGTGAGCGCTCGCGGAGTGGCTGTCGAGAAACGCGAGGTGCGGCTTCCCGAAGGTCCGTTGCGGCAGGCGGGTGAATACCAGATCGATCTGCATCTGCATGCCGATGTGGATGCCGAGATCCGCATCATCGTGATCGGCGAAGAGTGATTCGACACGGGTTGGCGGCCCGGGCAGGGTCTCAGCCCGGAATGGTTCTCATGCCAGGACAGCGATGACCGCGGACTTCCGGGTGCCACCGCACTCGCTCGAGGCGGAGCAGTCTGTTCTCGGCGGTCTGATGCTGGACAACGAGGCCTGGGACCGGATCGCCGACCGCATTGGTGCCGACGATTTCTACCGGCATGACCATCGGTTGATCTTTCGGGCGATCGGAGCGTTGGCCGAACACAACGCCCCGTTCGACATGGTAACGGTTGCCGAGCAGTTGCAGAACGCCGGCGAACTGCAGGATGCCGGGGGCCTGCCCTATCTCGGGCAACTCGCCAGCCAGACACCCAGTGCGGCAAACATCAAGGCCTACGCCGATATCGTACGGGATCGTTCCGTGTTGCGGTCCCTGATCAGTGTCGGTACCGAGGTCGCTGATTCCGCCTTTGCACCCGAAGGCCGGCCGACCCGTGAGCTGCTCGACCTGGCCGAACAGAAGGTGTTCGCGATCGCCGAGCGCGGCGCTCGCGGTGCACAGGGCTTCCGAGGAATGAAACCGCTGCTGGCCGCCGCAGTGGAGCAAATCGAATACCTGTTCGAGACCAAGAGCCCGATCACCGGGATTCCCACCGGTTACCAGGATCTGGACGAATTGACATCGGGCCTGCATCCGGGGGATCTGATCATCGTCGCGGGACGGCCCTCGATGGGGAAGACGTCGTTTGCGATGAACATCGCCGAGTACGTGGCGATGAAGACCACGAAACCGATCGCGGTCTTCAGCATGGAGATGCCCGGTGAGCAGATCGCGATGCGTTTGCTGTCATCGATGGGCCGGATCAATCAGCAGAAACTGCGATCCGGTCGCCTGGACGATGCCGACTGGCCGCGTCTGAGCAGCGCGGTGTCGATGCTGTCCGAAGCACCACTGTATATCGACGATACTCCAGCACTCTCGCCCAACGAACTGCGTGCGCGTTCCCGGCGGCTGATGCGCGAGCACAAGGGGCTGGGCCTGATCGTGGTCGATTACCTGCAATTGATGCAGTCCCCCGGATCACGCGAAAACCGCGCCACCGAAATCTCCGAAATCTCGCGTTCGCTGAAAGCCCTTGCGAAAGAACTGGGTGTGCCCATGATCGCCCTGTCGCAGCTCAACCGGTCGTTGGAACAACGCCCGAACAAGCGCCCCGTGATGTCGGATCTTCGCGAATCGGGTGCGATCGAGCAGGATGCGGATCTGATCGCCTTCGTCTATCGCGATGAGGTCTACAACGAGGACAGCGCGGACAAGGGCACTGCCGAGATCATCGTCGCCAAGCAGCGCAACGGGCCGATTGGCACGGTACGCCTGACCTTTCACGGCCAGTACACGCGGTTTGAAAACTATCACCCCGACGTCTACGGGGTGGGCGTCGAGGCGTGAAACGGGCCGCTCGAATCCGGTGTGATGCCGGTGCCCTGCGCCATAACGTGACCCGGGTGCGGATGCTGGTCCCGGGGAGCAAGATCTGGGCGGTGATCAAGGCGGACGCCTACGGGCACGGGTTTGAATGGGCGGCCGCACAACTGGAAGGTCGGGTCGATGGCTTTGCCGTTTCCTGCGTCGAAGAGGCCTTGTATCTCCGTGAAGCTGGCGTTACCGCCCCGATTCTCGTGCTGCAGGGTCCGCGAGCGGCGGCGGAGTGGCAAACCTGCGCCATGTATCGCCTGCAACCGGTCCTGCACGCGGAAGGGCAGTTACCGGGACTGGCTGCCTTCGATGGCGAGTTGCCGGGACTCTGGATCAAGCTTGATACGGGTATGCACCGATTGGGCTTTCCGCCGCTGAAAGCGCAGATCCTGTTCGAACAGCTGCGCCGCCGTCCGGCGGCCCGCGGGGGGCTTCACTGGTTGACGCATCTGGCCTGCGCCGATCAGCCTGGCCACCCGCAGAACCGTGCCCAGCTGGAGCAGTTTGCCTATTCCGTGTCCGAGTTGCCGGGGCAGCGCAGCTTCGCGAATTCGGCCGCTGTCGTGTCCGGTCTGGCCGGCGCGGCGCCCCGCGGGGAATGGGTCCGACCCGGCATCATGCTCTATGGCCCCAGTCCCCTGCAGGGCGAGGAGGGGCCGGAACAGGATCTGCGTCCGGTCATGACGGTGACTGCGCCGCTGATCGCGGTCAAGGCGCTGGAGCCGGGTGCAAGTGTCGGTTACGGCGCAGCCTGGACCGCCACACGCCCTGTCCGGGCGGGCGTGGTCGCGATCGGGTATGCGGATGGTTATCCGCGTCACGCCCCCAGCGGCACACCCGTGTTGGTGCACGGCCGCGCTTGTCCGCTGATTGGTCGCGTATCGATGGACATGCTTGAGATCGACATTACATCGGTTCCCGACGCCCGGGTTGGCGACTGGGTGACCCTCTGGGGTGAGGGCCTGCCGGTCGAACGCATCGCCCGATTCGCGGACACCATTGGTTACGAGTTGCTGACTCGGGTCTCCGGGCGCTTGCAGATCGCGGACGCCTGACCCAGCACACTGGCCCAACGCAGGGCGCCAATCAGCGCAGCAAGGCGCACCATGGGTGGCTGAACGCTGTCGTTGCCGGGCAGTCATAGTATCATGACCGTATGATGACACTCGGCGGACCGGTTGCGTATCCCGGCTGCCGGGAAGATGACCGCAGCACTGCGATTTCCCTGCGAACGAGCGGTGTGGAAGGCGCCCGCAGAGGATACCGATGGCACTCGCTGAAGCCCACTACGAAGTACCCGTCACCGCAACGATTACCGGTGCCCGTCCCCGCATGGACGCATCGGAGCGCTCCGAATGGGTCGCACGAATCAAGGCTTTGTTGCGCCAGCGCGATGCCGTTCTGGTTGCGCACTATTACGTCGATTCTTCGCTGCAGCGAATTGCCGAGGAGACCGGCGGTTGTGTTGCCGATTCCCTGGAGATGGCACGCTTTGGCAAGGATCATCCCGCCAGTACCCTCGTGGTTGCCGGTGTACGCTTCATGGGCGAGACCGCCAAGATCCTGAGCCCGGAAAAGCGTGTGCTGATGCCGACACTGAAGGCCGAATGCTCACTGGATCTGGGCTGTCCGGCGGATGCCTTCAGTGCGTTCTGCGAACAGCATCCGAACCGCACAGTGGTCGTTTATTCGAATACGTCGGTGGCCGTGAAGGCACTTGCGGATTACGTGGTCACATCGAGCATCGCGGTGCCACTGGTGACGTACCTGCGTGATCAGGGTCAGAAGATTCTCTGGGCTCCGGACCGGCATCTGGGGGACTACATACGGCGCGAGACTGGAGCGGACATGGTGCTCTGGGACGGCGCCTGCGTGGTGCACGACGAATTCCGCTCCCGCGAGTTGGAAAAATTGCGCAAGGACCATCCTGCCGCGGCGGTGCTGGTGCACCCGGAATCTCCTCGCGACGTGATCCTTCAGGCCGACGTGGTTGGTTCCACCAGCCAGTTGATTGCTGCGGTGGAGGAACGCCCGGAGCGGGAGTTCATCGTTGCGACCGACAATCGCATCTTCTACAAAATGCAGCAGGCCGCGCCCGGGAAGCGGCTGATCGAGGCGCCTACGGGAGGACATAGCGCGACCTGCCACAGCTGTGCTCACTGTCCGTGGATGGCGATGAACGACCTCACCAGCCTTGCCGACGCACTGGAGCGGGGCACGAACGAGATCTTCGTTGCCGAGGAGGAGCGGCAAAAGGCCTTGACCGCGACCCAGCGCATGCTGGACTTTGCCGCGATGCACCGTCGAACCGTCGCCGGCGACGCTTGACGCGCTTCATTCTCAATGGTTTCCGTGTCCTTCCGTGGCTGTATTTTCACGCCAACGGATGCAGTCCATGTACAAGCGCCCTGCGCGGCTTCTGATTGCCGCGCTCGCCGATGACGGTCGGGCGCGCACGGTGGCGCGCCTTGCCACAGCTCCGGCGACGGCGCGGTGGATCGAGGCCCGCTCGGCCGCGTCCATTCGCCAATTGAGCCCGGACGATATCGATTGGGCGGATCTCGTGGTTGCCGTCGACAGCGCGGCTGCGAGCGCATTGCCGGCCAGCGTGACCCTCAACCGCAGATTGAAGACCTGGGATCTGCCGCCGTCGGACTCTCCCGGTGTCGAGGGTGCCGCCGTCGCGGCGCTGAACGGCATGATCAACGGGATGCGCATGCTGTCGCGGATGGACGAGGAAAATAGCGATAGATAAAGTGCGGCGCCCGCGCAGCGCTGTGGATTGTGGTGGTTTGCCGCCGCTTTCGTTCGTGGACGTTCCCGTCGTCGACAAGCGGAAGCAGGCTTCCTCTCCGCAAAGAATGGTCAGCCCTGTCGGTGCAGCTTTTCGGCGATTTCCAGCCAGAGTTGTTCGAACGCAGTGGTTGCGCGTCCACGAGGCTGGATCACCGGAAGCGGTGCACGATGGCGGCCCATGGACTCGACTGCGGCGGCATACGGAATCGGCGTGCTGAGAAGGTTGGGGATGCTGCCTCGCAGGTCGAGGCTGGCCTCCCGGTGCTGCTTGCGTCGGTTATCGACCATCGACAGAAACGGATAGAGCTTGACCCGGCGGATCTTCTCGTCCTCGAGGAACCGTACCATCTGTTCGAAGCTTCGGATGGAGAGCTGCGAGGGAATGATCGGGACCGCGATCAGGTCGGCGGCATGGAACAGGTTTTCCGTGACGGTGGAAAAGCTCGGCGGGCAATCGAGCAGGATCAGGTCGAATGCGGATTCGAACTCCTTCAATAACCTGCGGACCTGAAAGGCAGGATGATCGGTCTTGCGCAGGTACTGATCGAGATTGCGGTTATCGAAATCGGCCGGCAGGCAGGAAAGGCGCGGCCAGATTGTCGTGCACACCGAATCGTTCCAGTCGCGCTTGCCTCTGGCCAATTTTTTCACGCTGCCCTGCACGCCCGGTTCCAGACCGAGATACCAGGTGGCGGCGGCCTGCGGATCGAGGTCCCACAGCAGCGTCTTCCAGCCGTACTGCGACGCCAGATAAGCCAGGTTGACGGCCGCTGCGGTCTTGCCAACGCCACCCTTGAGGTTGTAGATCGCGAGGGTCTTCAAGCGTTTGTACCGGAGTGAGTGGAGCCTCGGTCAGGTCTGGGGTACGTGGCTGATGGCGCCATTGTAGTGCTTGTGTGAGTCCGGCGCATGTCGACTCCCGGTGCCGTTCGGTTTTGCCTCACCGCGTACCCCGCGGTGGCCGTGGCTCTTCCGGTGAAGCGTCTGCATGCAGTTGAGCGAGGTGCTGTTCGTAGAGGGCCCACAGCCTCGGCGCGATGGCCCCGCGAGTCCCGGGATAGGTGAGACGGTCGGGATTGAATCGCCGCAGGTCCTCGATCTCGGTATCGCGAAGCACGCCGTCGACGATATGGAAGATCAACACGCGGGTTCCTCGCCCTGCGATCGGCAACAGAGCGCCGACGATGCCGGTATCGTTCAGACCCGGCCCGCCACGTGCGTCGCCGTCTTCGCCTGGAGGCCGGGTCAGCGTGCCCAGCAGTTCGCGGTATGCCTCGGAGCAAGGGAAGCAGACTTCGCTCGCGCGCGGGCCGGGTACACGATTCGCGGCGGCCTCGATCTCGGGTACCTGCAGCAGCGTCGAGCTGCTTTCGAGCCGCACGCGATTGCGCTGACCATTGGGCAGCAGGCGAGGTACGGCCTCCCGGCACGAAGGGCAGATCCACGCTGCGACTTTCGGTCCTTCGAGGATGTTGTCCGGTGGCATGTTTGGTCAGGTCCGTGTTCCCGGTCGCCGGGTAGGGTTGCCGGGTCCAGTGCCGCTCAGCCGTAGTATTCTGGTTCGTTGCCAGGCTTCCACTTGATGTTGCACCCCAGGCTTGCCTTTTGCGGTTCCGGGACGGGCAGGCCGGTGAGCAGGGAATCGCTGGCTGCGCGCAGGTCGGCACCGGTCACTGGAACGTCGCTGCCCGGTCTGGCATCGTCGAACTGGCCGCGGTATACAAGCCTGCGCTCCGCGTCGAACAGGTAGAGATCCGGCGTGCAGGCTGCCTGGTATGCCTTGGCCACGGACTGGTCCTCGTCCAGGCAGTACGGGAATGCGTAACCGAAGCGGCGTGCGTCGTCGCGCATCGCATCGGGACCGTCCTCGGGGTGTGCGACGATGTCGTTGGAGTTGATGGCGATCACGGCAATGCCCCTGTCGGTGTACTCACGACCGTAACGCGCGAACTCGTGACGGATGAGTTGTACGAAGGGACAATGGTTGCATATGAACGCAATCATGAAACCCTTTGCGCCGGGAAAGTCGTCCAGGGAGATGTTCCGGTTGGACACCACGTCGTGGAGGCTGAAATTTGGGGCTTCGGTGCCGAGATCGATCATCTGGGAGGGTGTGCGCGCCATGATTGCTCCGATGCTTTGGGTTGCCGGCCCGATTATACCGGCACGGTGGCTCGCTGATACTCAGCCCCGTGGAATGCGCGGGTCAATGTCTTGAAACCCTTGCCAGCCGGCTATGGCGCCTCGCCCGTGCCTGCACGGGAGCGGCGTCTTGACGCGAACGGATCCTCGGCAGAGCGTGGCGATCCAATCAATAGCGGCGCTGCGGGGATGGGGGTTTGGTTCCGATCATCGGAGGTGGCATGGGTTGGGTGAAAGGCCGGGTAGTGGAACTCAGGCGATGGACCGAGCGCCTGTTCAGCCTTCGCGTGGATGCGGAGATCGAGCCTTTCAAGGCGGGTCAGTATAACCGGCTGCGCCTGTTCGTCGGTGACCAGTGGGTGGGGCGTCCCTATTCCTACGTGAATGCACCGGATCGCCGGCCACTCGAATTCCACTTCGTCGCTGTACCCGAAGGGCCGCTGACGAGTCGCCTGATTCATCTGCAGCCCGGGGACGAGGTGGAATTGATGCCGCGATCCACGGGCCTGTTCACTCTCGACCAGGTGCCGGATGGGAATGATCTCTGGTTGTTCGCGACGGGTACAGGCCTGGGTCCGTTTCTGTCCATACTGGGCACCGACGAACCCTGGGAACGCTTCGAAAACATACGCCTCGTCCACTCCGTGCGTGTGGCGGCGGAACTCTCCTATCGTGACAGAATCCAGGGCTTTATCGAGCGTGCACCCGCCCGTTTTCGTTACCTGCCGTTGGTAAGTCGCGAGCGATGTGCGGGTGCGCTGTGTGCGCGTATTCCAGCGACGCTCGCGGACGGCCGGCTGGAGGATCTCGCTGCCCTGAGCATCGAGCCTGAGCATTCGCAGGTGATGCTGTGCGGAAATCCGGACATGGTCCGGGATACCCAGGCGGTGTTGAGGGGCAGGGGGCTGCATCGAAACCGTCGCAGCCAGCCGGGTCAGATCACCGTGGAAAACTACTGGTGAGGCCGCAGCAAGTCGTATGCCCACGCGTGGATCAACCGAGCCACGTAGGCGGTGTGCTCGGGGCGCGTGAGCAGGTGGTCGGCCTGGTGCAGGGCGACGAAGCTCTTGGGGTGCCGGGCGCGCGAAAAGATCCGTCGGGCATGATCGATACCCACCACGGTATCGTTGGGCGCGTGCAGGATCAGCAGCGGACGACCGAGACGTTCCAGCGCTGCGTCCAGATCCTGATTCTCGACTGACTCCAGAAAATCCCGTCCGATCGTGATCGTCCGACCGCCGATATCGACCTCGGCCGAGCCGGTCTCGCGAATGCCATGGGCCTGTGCCTCGAAGAGGCGCGTCACGTGGCCCGGTTCTGCGGGCGCCGCGATGGTGACCACCCCTCGAAGTTCCTCGCGCAATCCTGCGAGCGCAAGGGCCATTGCGCCGCCAAAGCTGTGGCCGATCAGAAGATCGGTGGCGTGGCCGGTGAAGTCATCGAAGGCAACCAGAGCGGCTTCGAGATCCTCGCAATAGGTCTGGAAACTGCTGTCGGCGAAGCGCCCCTCAGCATCGCCCAGCCCCATGAAATCGAAACGCAACGTGACAATGCCTTCCTGCGCCAGTGCGCGAGCCAGGCGCACGGTGGCGGGAAAATCCTTGGAGCAGGCGAAGCAATGGGCAATGCACGCCTGTCCGATCGGTTTTCCCGCGGGCTGAGCGACCACACCGCTCAGGTGTATCCCGCGCGGTGTCCTGATCTCCAGGGTCCTGTTGCTGATGCCCATGGTATTCTCGCCTCCCCAAAACCGGTATCGGTCGTTGTGCGCCCGCGACCGTGCGGTTGTTACCGGAAATTCGGCACACCGCCCTCATTGGTATGTGCAAGGAGGGCGGGCTCTGCGATCATACGCTACCGGGGGCAATGACCGCCGCACCGTATTGCGGTCGCATCTGAGCTGGCAGGCTGCTAAGACCCGGTATGGCTCGGCGAGGGGGGATCGTGGTCGAAGAAGAAAGTGAAATACGCGCACGCATCGTCGAATTACAGGCAGAGCACGCGGCCCTGGAAGCTGCCGTACTGGCCCTGCAGGACGGTGCTGCGCCAGACCTTTTTGCCCTGCGCCGGCTCAAGAAGCGCAAGTTGCGCCTGAAGGATTCGATCGCCCGACTGCGCAGCCAGCTGATTCCGGATCTCAACGCCTGAAAACGCAAACGGCGCCCCCGGATTCCCGGAGACGCCGTGTTGCCTGAAGCGGAACCGCAGGCTGGGGGGCGGACGATCAGCCCCAGATATCGGCGGTAATACTGTCGTACCAACCCTTGGTATAGACCGCTTCCATCTTCCGCACCGATGCCGGGGCATCGGAAGGACTGACGCCGCCGGCGCCGGCAACGCCGGCCATCGCGCCATCCTTGTATGCATAAACCGCCGCCACACTGATCGCATGGTCCGGTGTGATCAGGCTGTAGCAGGTGTTCGCCGTGGACGGTGCCAGCGGCTCCTGGCCAGCCAGTTCACGCACGATTGCTGCCGCGGTGAGCTTGGCCTGGTTGTTCGCCGAATGGCCGGACTTCGGCATTGCCCCGGCAACACTCGAATCGCCGATGACGTGAATTCCTGGATGGATGGTGGATTCGAACGTCATCTGGTTCACTGGGCACCAGAAGCCATCGCCGGCCAGACCGGTCTGCATGGCGATTGCGCCGGCGGTCTGTGGTGGGATGTAGTTCAATACGTCGGCCTTGAAGGTGGTGAATCCGCCGTCGGAGATCGTCGTCAGGTTGGCAGCGTCGACCTCCTCGACCTGACCACCCCTGGAACTCGGTACCCACTCGATCATGTCCCCGTAGTGCTGCTTCCAGCCAGCCATGAACAGGCCCTGCTTGGAGAAGTTTTCCTTGTTGTCGAGGATGATGATCTTGGAACGCGGTTTGGCCTGCTGAAAGTAATGCGCGGCCATGGAAGCGCGCTCGTAGGGTCCGGGTGGGCAGCGGAACGGATTGCCCGGAGCGACCATCACGAACACACCGCCATCCGGCATGGCCTCGAGTTGCCGGCGAAGAATCATGGTCTGCTCGCCGGCCTTCCATGCGTGCGGAATGCGTTCGGCGTCCGCCGCGGTGATGCCAGGAATGGCGTCATAGCGGAAATCGATACCGGGGGACATCACCAGGCGGTCGTACTTCATGGTGCTGCCGCCCGCTGTCTTCACGGTGCGGCGGGCCGGATCAATCTCGGTAACGGAGTCCTGCACCACTTTCACGCCATGCCGGCTCTGCAGGGCGCCGTAGTTCTGTGCGATGTCTTCCATCTGGGCATGGCCGCCGAGTACCCAGTTGCTGCCATAGCAGGTGTAGTAGGTGGCGGTCGGCTCGATCAGGGTCACATCAAGATCGGGGGAGAACCGCTTCAGATACGTGGCGGCAGTGGCCCCACCGGATCCACCACCGACGACGACGACGTGCGCGCCGCGTGCACCATCAGCCATGCCATTCGTGGCACAGCCAAAACCGGTCGCGGTGGCAGCGCCACCGATACCGACGGCCTTGAGAAAATTACGACGGGAAAAATTGGTCATGTCTTCAAGCCCCCTGTTCTTATTGTATGGTCGCAAAATGATCGCCGATCTGGACGATCTCTTCGTCCGAATAACCCTTGGCGATGCGATTCATGATGGTGCCCGGCCGGGTTCCATCCCGGAAGGCGTGCATCTGCGAAATCAGCAGATCCCTGGGGTAACCGACCAGGTTGGGCATGTTGCCGGTGGTGTCGATACTGTGACAGGAAAAGCAGGAGCTGGTGAGCAGGGCTGCCCTGTCAACTTCCGCGGCCTGGGGCGCAAGGGTCATGGCCATCAAGGATGCCGCGATGCCCGCGGCGAGGATTCGAGAACGTTTCATGGATTGGGAACTCCTCCGTTTGAGGGTTGTACTCTGGTGATTGAACGGCTTTCGTGTGCCGCCTTTTCTTATTCCCCGAATTCGGCCGGGTACTCCGCCCCGCCCGGGTCAGGGAGATGACATGCCTGATACAGGCTTGTCGCTGCGAGGCGCATGGCTTTTACTTACCACAATGCGCCAACTTCTCGTGGCTAGGTCGATTTACTTCCAAGTAGGTAGCCTAGACGCTGAATGTACGGAATGCCAGATTATTCCACGTCTTCCTGCACGCGTATTGTTACGCGAATGGGGTGTGATGTTCTCCCCGAGCTTCACTCTTCATGTTCAATGCCGAGGATGTCAAGGGCTTCGAGCAGGTATTCGGAGATCAGCGGGGTGGCGATCAGACGATCCATCATCTCGGGGCACCAGTTGTCCATGGCTTCCCGACGCGCCTCTTCCCATTCCTCGGGGCCGAAATCGCCCCGGCCCAGCCACTTCAGCGCGAGCAGCTCCGCCTGTTGCGCCGGTTCCAAACCGCTCAGGCCCATGCGAAGCTCCTGCAGGGTCATGTCGCTGCCATGGTCCGCCAGCACTTGCATGGCCCAGTCACCGTCATTGCCCTCCAGCGAGTCATCCGGGAACACGACCTCTTCCTTGGCATGGAACTCACGGGTCGACCGGATGACCCAGAGCACGGTATCGACATTGATCTTCAGCATGAACACGGTTCCTTCAGTGGATTTCGGCAAGTTCCTGGGCCAGTACCCACGGCGCCACGACAATGGCTCTGAACATGGGATCGATACGGGTCCAGGATCGGGCGTCGTCGTCGCTGGCACGTCCGATGGCCCCGCTCTGCAGCCAGGCTCTCACCCGCTCCGGGTCGTCGTCGCGGAATGCGCGCGCCACGGCAACCAGATCGAGCTGGGGAGCTACACGAACAACCACGCCGCGGGCAAAATGGGGGAGAAGTTCGGCCCAGGCGAGCACCCCGCATTCGGAGAGAAGGTCGCGGGATTCCGAGCTTCCTGCTGTATCGAGGTTCATTGCTGACCGGGTATCGTCTTCAGACGGGGTTCAGGCTAGGCTTCTAGTGTAATACGTGGCTGCCGGCGCTGCATTCCTGGATCGGCAAGGGCAGGAGGCGGGGCCAGCACTGAACGCGGGATAGGTAAAGTATGCGAAACAACTCTGGAGATCTGACCATGCAACCGAACTGGACGCAGCGCCTCGGTTGCCCGCGTTGCTGGCAGCAGATGGCCCTGCTTGCGGTTTTGGTGTTCGGTTCGGTCGGCTCCATTCTGGCCGAGACGACGGTCGCACCGGGCAGCCTCGATGCGGCCGTCGCTCAAGTCGAACAGGCTCACTCCGGGCGCGTTCTCTCCGCGCGTGCGGAAGAGCGCAATGGTGGCCTGGTTTACGTCATCCGGCTGTTGACCGAGGATCAGCAGGTCAGGACCGTCGAGGTCCAGGCTTCGGAGGAGGTTCGGCCGTGAATCTGCGCGTCGTGCTCGTGGAAGACGATGACAGCCTCCGGGAGCAGGTGGCCGAGTCGTTGCGCAGCGCCGGCTGGCGAACCGACCTCGCCGCTGACGGCAAGACGGGTCTGTATCTGTTGACCGAATATGCCTGCGACATCGCCATCGTCGATCTCGGTCTGCCCGGGCTCGATGGTCTGGAGCTGATCCGCCGCGCCCGCGATGCGAAGCCACGACTGCCGATTCTGATTCTGACCGCCCGCGACCGCTGGCAGGACAAGGTGGAAGGTCTGGAAGCTGGTGCGGACGACTATCTGACCAAGCCGTTCCATATCGAGGAACTGCAGGCACGGTTGCGCGCGCTGGCGCGGCGCAGCCTGCAGGATGGTCAGGACCGGCTGCACTTCGGCCCGCTGGTGATCGATACCGCGACAGATCAGGTTACGCTCGAGGGCGACCCGGTGGCGCTGACCACCTTCGAGTACCGCCTGTTGCTGCAACTGGTTCGCCAGGCCGGGCGCCCGCTGAGCAAGGATGTTCTTGCCGATTACCTCTACGAACACGACGCGGATCGAGAGAGTAATGTGATCGAGGTTCTGATCGGACGCCTGCGGCGGAAGCTGGATCCGGAAGGGAATCTGGGCGTGATCGAGACCCTGCGAGGGCGCGGTTACCGATTCACGTTGCCACCCGGCGAGACGGCGCCACCAGGCGGCACATGACACCGCCCGGCCTGAGCCTCAGGCTGCGCATCAGTCTGGTCGCGGCCGTGGTGATTGCGACCTTCTTTCTGGTGACCGCGACTCTCCTGGAGCGGGCCTTTCGCGAGAACGCCGAGGACGCGGTGATCACGCGGCTCGACGCCCAGCTGCTGTTGCTGATGGGTGTAGCCGAAGTCTCGGGCCCGCGCAGCGTGCAGTTGCCGGAAGTGCTTCCGGAAGCCCGCTTGGCGCTCCCAGGCGGGGGGCTCTACGCACGCATCCTGGACGGCAATCGCGAAACCGTCTGGCGTTCGCCTTCGGCGTTGGGAAGCGCATTGCGCGATTGGCAGGATCACGGCCTGTTCGAGCGCAGCATGACAGTGCAGTGGGAATTGGGGGATCAGATTTTTCCATTGACCTTTCAGGCGCTGGAGGAGCGCGACGCCTACGCTGCGCAGCTGGACCGATACCGCAGGACGCTTTGGGGGGCGCTTGGTCTGCTGACCGTGCTTCTCATCGCCGGGCAGGCGCTGGCGCTGGGTATGTGGGGTCTGCGCCCGTTGCGCAGGGTCCGTGGCGACCTCGAGGCGCTGCGCCTGGGCGAGAACCGGAGACTCGGAGGCCCGTACCCACGCGAGATCCAGGCCCTGACGGACAGCATCAATGCGTTGCTGGAATACGAACGGGAACGTCTGCAGCGCCAGCAGCATGCGCTGGCGGATCTCGCACACAGCCTGAAAACGCCCCTTGCGGCGCTGCGCCTTGGCCTGGAGAACGGCGAGCCGGGACGCCGCGAACTCCTGCTGCAGGTCGAGCGAATGCAGGGCATGATCGATCACGAGCTCAACCAGGCACAGCGCCTGGGTCCGGCACCGTTTCAGCCTCCGGTGGACCTGGGGCCGGTGATCGAAAGAACCTGCGCCGCCTTGCGGCGGATCGCGGATCAGCACGGCGTGGAGCTCATCACCCATTTGCACCAGGGCTGTACACTGCGTATCGAGACAGGGGCTCTGTTCGAACTGTTGGGTAACGTTCTCGATAACGCGATCCGGCACGCGCGGTCGCGGGTTCAGGTGTATCTCGGTTGCGGCCGCAATGGTCTCGAGCTGTGTATCGACGATGATGGCCCCGGTATCGACAGTTCGGACCGCGAGGCGGTACTGCTCCGGGGCGCGCGCCGGGATACCCGTCCGGGTGGCCAGGGCCTCGGGTTGCACATTGTGCATACCCTGGTCAGGGACCATGGGGGTGAGCTGTATATTGAACGTGCTCCCGAGCTTGGCGGCGCTCGTATTCGCATGGTCTTCAGTCGGCGCTGACGGCTTCGCGGGCCGACGTGGCCGCCAACTGCCGTGACCATGTCTGCCACCCCGGAAACATGAAAGGTGCGGGCGTAGGGTGTCAATGAGCGCAGCGAATTGCGCCGTTCAAGGCCCAGGATTCTCGGGGTCAGGGCCGGCGTGGTGTCGGTGCGGTTCGGCTGCGCCTCACGGCACCCTACGGGTGACTTTCACGCCAAGACACGTACGATGTTCCGGTCCGCGACTCCGTTCACGGAGCAAACGGCTCCAGCGGCAGCGCGGGCGGCACCCCGAGGATCCCGTCGCGTACCAGGCTGGCGGAGCCGCAGGCCAGTGTCCAGCCGAGATGGCCGGCCCCGGTATTCAGATGCAGACCCGGAATCGCGGTGGGACCGAGGATCGGAGTGCCGCGGGCACTCATCGGCCGCAGACCGGTCCAGGGTTCCATCCTTTCCGGGTCGACGTATTCGGGAAGTCGCGGCAGGGTACGCCGGCACTGGGCCAGCACGTTGGCGGAACGGGATGCATTCAGGCTTAGGTCGGCACCGGTGAATTCCGCGGTCCCGGCCAGTCGGAGCCGGCCATCGAGCGGAGTCAGGACCACCTTGTTCGCGTCGTCGATGATCGGCAGTCGCGGCTGCCACTCCTCGGGTAGCGTCAGCGTCAGGGAATAACCCTTGACCGGCGCCACCGGCAGGCGCAACCCGAGCGCCCGGACGAGAGACGGTGCCGCAAAGCCGCTGGCGAGGACCACCGCATCCGCTGCCATCGGCCCGGCGGAGGTTTCCACGCCGTTGATTCGCCCCTGGAACAGGCGCCAGCCAGTGACCCGTGTATTCGGACACCAGCGGACGCCAGCGCGTTGCGCCGCAGTGGCCAGCTCCCGGGTAAACGCGGCAGTATTCCCGATGGCGTCACCGGGGAAGAACAGGGCCCCGCAGAGGCGATGGGCGATCGGTTCCAGCGCCGGTTCCTCAGCGGTAACCCGGGCATTGTCCCATTCCTCGAAACGAACGCCGACCTCCGCCATGGCCGCACTCGCGGCCCGGTTTCGGGCGAGGCTCTCCGGATCCTGAAAGATCTTCAGAATGCCCGACTCGGCGAAGGCGAAGTCGAGTTTCAGTTCCTGTTGCAGGCGTCGCAGCTGGCGCAGCGAGTATTCGGCGAGCTGCGCGTTCAACAGGGTGTTGCGCTCGAAGCGCGAGCGCCTGCTGTTCCACAGGAACTCGATGCCCCAGGGCAGAATACCTGGCAACGCGCGAGGCCGCAGCAGCAGCGGCGAATCGCCTCGGCCCAGGTAGCGCAACAGATCCCAGGCGACGCCCGGTGCGTTCCAGGGCTCCGCGTGGCTGGCGTGCAGCATTCCCCCGTTCGCGGCGCTGGCACCGCGTGCGGGCAGGTCGGCGGCGTCGACGAGAGTGACTTTCACGCCGGCCGCCTGCAGGTACCAGGCGGTGGTGGTTCCGGTCACGCCGGCCCCGATGACGATGACATGCATTTCTGGCATTCCTTGTTGCGTCGTTGATCCCAACGATCCTGGCAATATTCGCAACCCTGAAGATGGCAGTCGCAGGGTGTCAATGAGCGCAGCGAATTGCACCGTTCGAGGCCCGAGGGCCCGAGGGCCGGGTCCTGCGCGGCATCGGTACGGTTGGCACCATGCGCAGGTTTCTTCATGCTAACGATCATGGCCACGCCGCCCACCCCGAAACATGAAAGGTGTTTGCGTAGGGTGTCAATGAGCGCAGCGAATTGCACCGTTCGAGGCCCGAGAGCCCGGGGGGTCAGGGCCTGCGTGGTATCGGTGCGGTTCGGCTACGCCTCACGACACCCTACGGGAGACTTTCGCGCTAATTTAACCCACATGGTGCGTC
>JAABSN010000010.1 GCA_011390385.1 Thioalkalivibrio nitratireducens
GAATCGAACTGCGCCGATTCGGGACTCTGCACCGCCGTCAGGCCGCCCATTGCCTTGATCGCCTGCAGACCCGCCGTACCGTCCGAACCCATGCCGGAGAGCACGACGCCGATGGCACGCTCACCCTGCCCGCTGGCCAGCGATGAGAACAGGACGTTGATCGGCAGGCGCATGCCCCTTGGCTCCTCGGGTGCGGCCAAGTGCAGCCTGCCGTCGACCACGGTGAGTTCCGTGTTCGGCGGAATCACGTACACGCGATCGGGTTCGACGCGCATGTCCTGCTCGGCCGCGCGCACCGGCATGGCGGTAACCCGTTGCAGCAACTCGGGCAGCAGCGCCTTCTGCGTGGGATCGAGATGCTGCACCACGACGCAGGCGATACCACTGCCGGGCGGTACCCGTTGCAGGAACTGCTCGAGCGCGACCAGACCGCCGGCAGAGGCACCGATACCAATGATGCGCGTCGCCGCCTCAGGACACGGAAGGGGACGATGACCCATGCCTCAACCGCTCATGAGCGAGTTCACACCGGCAATGACTTGCAATTCGTGACGATCATCAGCGCACCCTCACCACCCGGGGCAAGGCTGGCGTGGATTCGCAACGGGTTCTGGCCGCTCCCCCGGTCGCTCGACGCAACTTCGCAACAGACCCCCTGTGCGCCCTCGCGCAACGCATCGAACAACTCGAGGACCGCCGACCGGCTGTCCTGCGCGAAGAAAGCGGCGATCGGCTGGCCTCCGAGCCCGCCCGGCCCGGTGCCGAGCAGTTCAGCCCCGGCACGATTGGCCTCGACGACCTGGCCATCGAGCCCGACCACCAGGTAGCCCACCGGCGCGAAGTCGTAAAGAGCCCGGTAGTGGGTCAGCGCGTGGGACAGTTCCTGCTGATTGGCTTCAAGCTGGGCATGCTGCAGATCCAGTTCGACCTGGTGCGTCTGCAGTTCGCTCAGCAGCTTGAGCGCATCCGCCGCCGTATCGGGAGAGCTCGCCAGTCTGTACAGAAGCGTCAGGGCGTCTGCCCCGACTGTCCAGCCACCAGCGGGAGGAGCCGAGCGCTCCCTGAGGCGGTTCTCGGCGTCCAGGCGCAGTTGTGCCTGTTTCCGGAATTCGGAATTCAGATTCCGCATGGCTCCTCCGTTCACTTCCATCGAAGGGTCGCACCCCTTCGCCCGCATGATAGCCCGAACTCCAGGCCATTCGCTTCCCGGCGATACCTCCGGATAGCTCGGCTCAGATCGAGTCCTTGATTTCATTCTTCGTGTCGCCATATCCCGCCTGGATCTTCCCGCCTGCCTTCTGGATCCTTCCCTTTCGTTCGAGTTCCCTGTTGCCCACTGCATTGCCGGCAACCTGCTTCATCTTGCCCTTCGCCTCTTCGGCTCTGCCTTTGACCTGATCCTTGTTCATGATCTTCTCCCGGTAACGCATGACGATGAAAAATGAGGCTACGGCGACCCCGTCGCAATGTCTGTCCGCTACCGAACATAACCGTGGATCAGCGCAAGATCGGCCCACGTGCCCGGGCATACGCCCACTTCGAGGGAAAAATGGACCGGCCGGAGGCCGGCCGCCATACACCGATGCCACACGGTCTCTCTGTGCGGCGCCGCACCGACGCGACGTCCGGCGGCGCATAACATAATGCCTGACACAACGGGTTCAGGCTGTCCACCGCTGAGCCCATCCATAGACAGGAGAAGCTCATGAACCAGATCATCTACATCGTCGGTGCCATCGTCATCGTGCTATTCATCCTTGGATTCTTCGGACTTCGCTAAGGTCGTCGATCGTCGTGGCGTCAGTCCTGCTTGTGGAGACGGCTCGACTGACCAAGGGCCCAGCGGCCAAGGCGCCTGGAAGTGCCATCATCCCGAACGAGCGGGCGTTTCGTCGTGTTCGCCGGCAATGCACCTGGATGCCGCCGCTGCGACCGTAAGCCCGTTGGGAGCTCGGGTATTGACCTTCGTTCATGTTCCGAATTGCCGCTCTGTGCCGGCAACAACAAGAACCTTCATTCTTTCCATGCCGCGTGGATTTTTTGGGTACGGTGCGCGGTCGCCGAAGCTGTCGACCCGTACTCGGGTGGCGCGTGTCCGATCGGACACCCACTCGTTCACACCATGCCAGTGCATTCCGTACTGGCTCTCGTAACCTGGAGAAGTGATATGACCTCAGCCCGTATTCTTGGAATCGTTCTTCTGGTCGCCGGCATCGTCGCGCTTTACTTCGGCTGGCAAGCCTCCGAAAGCCTCGTCGAACAGACGCATGAGACAATGACGGGGCGATTCACCGACGAAACGATGTGGTACTTCATCGGCGGGGGCGTGGCGGCCGTTGCCGGTCTGTTGCTGACGTTGTTCGGTAGCGGGAAGCACTGAGGGAGATCGGAATACCCGCCCCCTGATCGTTGCCGTCTGCTCGCTCTGGATACATCGGCCGCGTTCTCGACCGACGGTGCACAAAGACACCCTGGATCGCTGCATCGGTACCCTGTCGCGCATCACGGTCTACGGGATACGGAGCCCGGAAAAATGCCCCGCGTCAGCGGGGCATCGGTCCAGGTCCCGGCCGACCGGGGGTGATCAGTATTTGTACATCGTGCCGTTGCCGATGCGAACACGGTCGCCCACACGAAAATCGGTGGCGTTGGGATGCAATAGTGCCTGATAGCCGCCGTCATTCATGCGTACCGTGACGCGATAGGCATCCTCGGACGGTCCCCGCTGCCACTTCTCGATTTCGTGGCCCAGATAGGCGCCGCCCGCAGTGCCGGCAATCGTCGCGGCGGTGGTCCCTCGGCCGGAACCGACCTGACTACCCGCCAGACCACCGGCTACCGCGCCGGCCACAGCGCCCACTCCGATTCCCGATCCGCCGATACCACTTGATGCCTGCTCGACGTGCTCGACGGAGTTCACGACGCCATAACCCGCGTACACGTCCTGTTGGACGGCCTGGGTGCCGGATGTGCCGCCACCTCCGAAGGGCGAACCCGTCGTCGTTGCACACCCCCCCATAGCCAGAGCCGCTACCACCGCGACCGTTGAGCCGATGGCCCGTGTTACATTGATCGATGTTGATTTCATGACCTGTCTCCTTGATTCTTTTCAGAAGGCTGTGCGCCGAAAAAACCGGCGCCGTAATCGTCGAGACGTGTCGATTCACCACAGTTTCCGAAGCGCATCTCGATTCCGCTCCGTTGACCCCAGCTCCGCTGGACCCGGGCTTGCGTCCGCGCCTTGCCTCGACGGGGTCGCCGAGCATCAATTCCATCGTGCGCCTTTCGGGGCATTCCCTCTGTGCGGTCACGCGCTTAGCGAAGGGACCGCCGGGTTCGCTTGCTCGAAGGGGATGAGACGCCGCCGCTCCTCGTCCCACAGGGCGAGCCGCACGCAGCGGAGGCTTTGCCGCAGCGTGATACGACTGAGTTCCCTGAGCCGGGGATGGTCCTTCAGCACCTCGGGCAGCCGGTAGGACGGGATCCGGCTGGCGAGATGGTGGACGTGGTGTATTCCGATATTCGCGGTGAACCAGCGCAGGGGAGCGGGCAGGTCGTAGTAGGAGCTGCCGTACAGGGCCGTTTCATGGAAGGTCCAGTCGTCGTCGTGCGCCCAGAACGTATTCTCGAACTGATGCTGAACATAGAACAACCAGACTCCGATCGCTCCGGCAAGGATCGCGATCGGCAGGTGGACGATAAGAAAGGTCCCCGCACCCACCAGCGAAATCAATCCGGTGACGACAAGCACGATCGCCGCATTCGTGCCCATCGTGCTCAGCCACGGCATCCATCCCGCGCGCATGAAGCCCACCGGGAGGCGGTTTTGCAACAGGAAGAGGTAGACAGGACCCAGACCGAACAGGACCAGCGGGTGCCGGTACGCGCGATAGCGCAGGCGCTGGATCCGCGGCAGGGCGTGGTAGGCGTGCACACTCAAGGTGTCAATGCTGCCCACACGCGCGCGTTCCAGGTTGCCGGAGTGCGCGTGATGGAGAGCGTGCGTGTAACGCCAGAAATCGTAGGGGGTAAGCGTCAATATGCCCAGCGCCCGACCCACCCAGTCATTGGCGCGCCGGGAGGGAAAGAACGACCCGTGCCCGCAGTCGTGCTGGATCATGAACAGGCGCACGAGAAACCCTGCGGCGGGCACGGCCAGCAAAAGGCCGAGCCAATAGCCGGCACTCACGCTCGCCCAGGTGAGGAACCAGAAGATACCGAACGGGATCAGTGTGATCGCCAGCTCGAAGACGCTGCGGGTGAGTAACGGCGCTCGATAAACGGTCAGTGCGCGCTGCAGCGCCTGAAGGTCGATGCTGGTGTCGGGAACGGGTGCTTGTAGCTCCATGGGTGGACTCCGGAATGGGCTCGCCGACCCCGGGGTTCGAGCCCATCGCCGGCGTCCCGGTTTCTGACACTCGACCTGCGGCCCCGGCACAGGGTCCGCAAGCCGTCCGCCTCCATACTGGATCCGGGCTGGCTCGCTGTATGTTCGCTACCGCACACTGCGCTCGGGGGTCGCCACGTATATCGCTTGAGACGTTAGCCGGACGACGGAGCGGAGTCGGTGCGCTTGCGAACATACGGGGGCAATGCAAGGTGCGACACTAAAGCACAGCCAAGAGGGTCGCGCACGATGGGGTAGGCCATCCCGTCCTGACCAACCTGCGTTCGGACGAGGAGAAGGTCATCGACATCAAGGCGTTCGCATTTTCCTCACGCACGCGAGATGCGCTGCGCCACGACCGTGACACCGAGTTGCTGCGTTCGGAACTCTTGAGTATCGAGCAGCTGAAGCGCCATGCGGTCGCGCTGGCCGGGCAGCACCGCATGGATCCGCGTCCCAGCCCGGACCGGTTGCTGGTGCGGCTGGCGGACAATGAGCGGGTTCTGCTCGCGGCTTACGATGTCGTGACGGCCACGCGTGCAGAAGCGCCGGGACAACGGGTGGTGCCGGCCGAGGCCTGGCTGCTCGACAACTTCTACCTGATCGAGCAACAGATCGGGATGGCGCGGCGACATCTGCCACGCGGCTTCAGCCGGCAACTCCCGCGCCTGGCTCATGGCGCGTCCACCGGCTTCCCGCGGATCTACGACCTGGCGCTGGAACTGATCTCGCACATGGACGGCCGCGTGGATCGCGACAACACCACGGAGTTCATCGCTGCCTACCAGACCGTCGAACCGCTCAAACTGGGTGAGCTGTGGGCATTCCCGATCATGCTCCAACTGGCGTTGCTGGAAAACCTGCGCCGTGTCGCGGTGCGCATCGCCCAGCGACGCGTGGAGCGCGACGCGGCCATCTCCTGGGCGGACCGCATGCTGGCGGCCGCGGAACGCGAACCCTCGCAGTTGATTCAGTTGCTGGCCGAGTTTGCCAGCGCCGATGTACCTCTGACCGCACCGTTCGTGGAGGAGTTCTACGGACGGCTCCAGGCCCAGGGACCAGCCATGGCCTTCGTGCAGACCTGGGTCGAGCACCGGCTGCTGGAACAGGGGGTGAGCGCCACCGGGCTGTCCGAAGCGTATGGACGCACGGCCGCGGCCAACCAGATTTCCATCGCCAACAGCATCGGCAGCCTGCGTTTCATCGGCACCATGGACTGGAAGCAGTATGTCGAATCGCTCAGCGCCGTTGAACGGATTCTGCGCGAGGATCCGACGGCAAGCTACGCCGGCCAGGATTTCGCCACCCGCGACCGCTACCGGCACGTCATCGAGGAAGTGGCACGACACAGCCGTTGCAGTGAAGCGACGGTGGCACGCGAAGCCATTCGTCTGGCGCAGGCGGCTGCCACGCATGGCAACCGCCCGGACCGCACCGCGCATGTGGGCTACTACCTGATCGACCAGGGTCGGCAGGATCTGGAACATGCCGTCGGCCACCGGCCCTCGTGGAGTTCCCGCGTCGGCCGGATGGTCCGGGGACAGAGGCTTTCCCTGTATCTGAGCCCCATCGTGTTGCTCACGTTCGTCGTGGCAGCGGCCGTTCTGTCTCTCGGAGGATCAGGGCTCGGTGACGGGCGGACCTGGTTGCTTGCGCTTCCGCTCCTCATCGCCGCCTCGGCACTGGCGATCTCGCTGGTGAATCTGCTGGTCACGCACGTCCTGCCGCCGCGCGCGCTGCCGCGCATGGAGTTCTCCCGGGGGATTCCCGACCACCACCGCACCATGGTGATCGTTCCCACCCTGCTGGCACGACCGCAGGACGTCGACGATCTGCTCGAAGCCATGGAAATCCGTTATCTCGGGAATCGTGATTCCAATGTGTTCTTCGCCCTGCTGACGGATTTCCGCGATGCCTCCGAGCAGACACTCCCGGAAGATGCGGCGCTGCTTGCCCATGCGCGTGGAGCGGTCGAGGAACTCAACCGGACCTACCGCAAAGATCGCCCCTGCATTTTCTACCTGTTCCACCGGCCCCGCGTGTGGAATGCGTTCGAACACGTGTGGATGGGCCATGAACGCAAGCGCGGCAAGCTGGAGCAGTTCAATGCCCGGCTCAGGGGCGAAGCGCCAACGGCGTTCTCGGATATCGTCGGTGATCCGTCGGTGCTGGCGTCGGTCCGGTACGTGATCACCCTGGATACCGATACGCAGCTGCCGCGCGACGCAGCGGCCGCCCTGGTCGGCAACCTTGCGCACCCGCTCAATCGACCGGTCTACGACGCCGCCAAGGGCCGCGTGGTGGCGGGCTATGCGATCCTGCAGCCGCGCGCGACGATCAGCCTGACCAGCGCCGGGCAGTCACGCTTCGCTCGGTTGTTCGCCGGTGAGTCGGGTCTCGACCCGTATACTCGCGAAGTCTCGGACGTCTACCAGGATGTGTTCGGCGAAGGCTCGTTCATCGGCAAGGGCATCTACGACGTGGATGCGTTCCGGCAAGCCGTCGACGGACGCTTCCCGGAGAACCTGATCCTCAGCCACGACCTGCTCGAGGCAGGATATGCGCGTTCGGCCCTGGTGACCGATGTCGAGCTGATCGAGGAACATCCAGCCAGTTATGCCGTCGAGGCCAGCCGGCGCCACCGCTGGATACGGGGCGACTGGCAGCTGTCCGGCTGGCTGCTGCCGCGCGTGCCGGGCCCAACCGGCCCGGGCCAATCCAGAAACGGGCGCCAGCCGAACACGCTCTCGGCCCTGTCGCGATGGAAACTGTTCGACAACCTGCGGCGCAGCCTGGTGGCGCCGGCGCTGCTGCTCCTGCTTGCAGCGGGATGGCTGCTGGGGCCAGCGTGGCTGTGGACCCTGCTCGTCGCGGGCGTGGTATTCCTGCCCGCTCTTCTGTCCACCATGATCGATCTGGTGCAAAGACCAACGGAACGCGACTGGCGCCAGCACCTGATTCTGACCGGCCGATCGGCTGGCCGTCCGCTGCTGCTCGCCGTGCTGACCCTGGCCTTTCTGCCCTACGACGCGCGCATCAGTGTGGGGGCGATCGTGCGTTCAGGCCTGCGCATGCCGTTTACGCGGCGCGGCCTGCTGCTGTGGCAACTGCCATCGTACGCCCGCCGCAACACCCGCCGAACGCCGGCAAGTTTTTTCCGGGAGATGTGGATTGCGCCGGTACTCGCGGGCGCGCTGGGCGTGACGCTGGCCATGGCAGGGAGCCTGTCCATGGTATGGCTTGCCGCCGCCCCCATCCTGCTGCTGTGGCTGGTCTCACCGGCGATCGCCTGGTGGATCAGCCGGCCGCTGACCGTTGCCACCCCGCGCCTGAGCGTCGATCAGCGGGCCTTCCTGCGAGCAACGGCCCGACGCACCTGGCGCTATTTCACGGATTTCGTCGGTCCCGATGACCACTGGCTCCCACCCGACAATTTCCAGGAATTCCCGGCCCCGGCGATCGCGACCCGGACCTCGCCGACCAACATGGGCATGGCGCTGCTGGCCGACCTGGCGGCCGTCGATTTCGGTTATCTCACCACCGGAGAAAGCCTGCAGCGCATCGACCATACCGTCGCCTCGATGGAAAGGCTGGAACGCTACCGCGGGCACTTCTACAACTGGTACGACACCCGCACGCTGCAACCGCTGCACCCGCGATACGTCTCGTCGGTGGACAGCGGCAACCTTGCCGGCTGCTTGCTCACGCTACAGGCCGGGCTGGAGGAGCTGAAGCATCAACCAGTGCTGGCCAGCAATGCATGGCAGGGGCTGCAGGACACCCTGCAGCCCCTCGCCGAACAGTCGAGGACCACCCCAGCGCCCGCGTTGACGGGGACGATCGGCCTGCTCCAGGACACACTGCGCGCACTGCTGCGGGACGGATCACCGCAGACGCAGGCATCGGCTGCCGACGCGCTGAACGAGATTCATCGCATCGGCGGCGCGCTGCTCGAAGGGCTGTCGCCAGATGCCGTGATCGACGCCGATCCGAGCGCCTGGGCGCAGGCATTCGAACGGCAGACCCAGACCCTGCGCGACGAGTTCGCGAGGCTCGTTCCCGACACGTGGCAGGGCAGCGGCCTCCCGACGCTGGTGGAGCTGGCCGAGACGGATGCCGCAGGCACCGGCGCACAGGCACAGATCGACCTCATTGATGACCTGATCCGTCGTTGCGGCGCACTGGCGCAGATGGATTTCGAGTTTCTCTACGACGTGTCGCGCGACCTGCTTGCCATCGGATACGACGTCGGCGAACGGCGCCGTGACCCCTCGTGCTACGACCTGCTGGCATCGGAAGCCCGATTGGCCAGCTTCCTGCTCATCGCGCAGGGGCAGGTGCCGCAGAAGCACTGGTTCACGCTCGGCCGCCTGCTGACCCGTCAGGGTGGCGACGTCAGCCTGATCTCGTGGAGCGGCTCCATGTTCGAATACCTGATGCCGCAACTCATCATGCCAAGCTACACCGATACCCTGCTGGACCAGACCTGCAAGGCCGCGGTGTCGCGCCAGATCGAATACGGCCGGCAACGCGCGGTGCCCTGGGGAATATCCGAATCCTGTTACAACGCCACGGACCTCCACCAGGTCTACCAATACCGCGCCTTCGGCGTGCCCGGCCTCGGCCTGAAGCGGGGGCTGGGCGATGATCTGGTGATCGCGCCCTACGCAAGCGCCCTGGCACTGACGGTGGCACCGGCGGAAGCCTGCCGTAACCTGCAGACCCTGGCGGAACAGGGGTTCCTCGGCGCCTACGGATTCTACGAGGCGGTCGACTACACGTCGGCACGGGTGCCACATGGCAACCCACATGCCATCGTGCGCGCCTTCATGGCGCATCACCAGGGCATGACCCTGCTGGCCCTTGCCCATGTCCTGCTCGACCAGCCGATGCAGCGCCGTTTCCTGTCCGACCCGCTGGTGCGTGCGACAGAGTTGCTGCTCCAGGAGCGGGTGCCGAAGAAGGGTGCCACCCTGCAACCGCACGCGGCCGAGGTGAGCGCCACTGCCCGGCCGCTCGGCGAAGACACGGGTTCGATCATGCGCGTGTTCACCGACGCGGACACGCCGATGCCCGAGGTTCACCTGCTGTCGAACGGCAGCTACCATGTGATGGTGACCCATACCGGCGGCAGCGCCAGCCGCTGGCACGACCTCGCCGTCACCCGCTGGCGCGAGGACGCCACCACCGATGGCTGGGGCACGTTCATCTACCTGCGCGACTGCGACAACGGCAAATTCTGGTCGGCGGCGCATCAGCCGACGCTGCGCCGGGCCGATCACTACGAGGCGATCTTCGTACAGGGGCGCGCGGAATACCGGCGGCGTGACCGGGCCATCGAAGCCCACACCGAGATCTGCGTTTCCCCCGAGGATGACGTCGAGATCCGCCGCGTTACCCTGACCAACCAGTCATCCCGCACCCGCCGCATCGAGGTGACCAGCTATGCGGAAGTGGTGCTGGCACCGTTGAACGCCGATCTCGCGCACCGCTCGTTCAGCAATCTGTTCGTACAGACCGAAATCCTGCCGGGGCGTCAGGCGATCATCTGCACCCGGCGACGCCGCACGCCGGGCGAAAAGGTGCCATGGATGGTTCACCTGTTGGCCGCACCGGGCGCGGCGGCCGACAAGCCCTCCTACGAGACGGACCGCGCCCGCTTCATCGGGCGTGGCCGCAGCACAGCCAACCCGCTTGCGCTCGACAGCCGTCACTGCGGGGAGGCATTGTCGAATACGGAGGGTCCGGTGCTCGATCCCGTGGTGGCGATCCGCCGCACCCTGACCCTGGCGCCCGATGAGTCGGCCAGCGTGCAGATCATCTCCGGGGTCGTGGACACGCGCGAGACTGCGCTGGCCCTGCTGGAAAAGTATTGCGACCGCCACTTCGTCGAACGTGCGTTCGAAATGTCCTGGTTCCAGAGCCAGGAGGTGCTGCGCCACCTCAACGCCACCGAAGCCGATGCCCAGGTCTTCGGCCGCCTGGCCAACTCCGTCGTCTACGGAAATGCTCTGCGCCGCGCCGCACCCGCCGTCATCGCACGCAACCGGCTGGGGCAGTCCGGGTTGTGGCGCTTCGGCATCTCGGGAGATCTGCCGGTTGTCCTGCTGCATATCGGTGACCTCGAACGCATCGACCGGGTCAGGCAGATCCTGCAAGCGCATGCCTACTGGCGCATGAAAGGCCTGGCCGCCGACCTGGTGATCGTGAACGAGGATTTTTCCGGCTACCGGGCCGTGCTCCAGGACCGGATCCTGGGGCTGATCCACGCAGGACCGGAGGCGCAGGTCGTCGACCAGCCGGGCGGCGTTTTCCTGCGTCGCGCCGAGGAACTCTCCGCGGACGAGCGGACGTTGCTGCAGACGGTCGCCCGTATCGTCCTCAGTGACACGGACGCGACCCCGGTCGAACAGGTGGATCGGCGTGTATCCGCACAGCGTGTGCCAGACCTGCTGGAGCCCACGAAGCGAGCAACCACCGAAGCGGTCCATCCGCTCGCGGACCGCGAGCGGATTTTCAGCAATGGTCTGGGCGGCTTCACCCCCGACGGGCACGAATACGTCATCACCCTCGAGCCTGGCCAGACAACCCCGGCACCATGGGTCAACGTCATCGCCAGCCCCTGGATCGGCACGGTCGTGAGCGAGAGTGGCGGTGCCTACACCTGGGTCGAGAATGCGCACGAATTTCGGCTCACCACCTGGCACAACGACCCGCTCTCCGACGCCAGCGGCGAGGCCTTCTACATCCGCGACGAGGAAACGGGTACGTTCTGGTCGCCCACACCGCTGCCAGCACGCGGCAGGTCCGGCTACGTATGCCGGCACGGGTTCGGCTACAGCGTGTTCGAGCACTACGAATCGGGAATCGCCTCGGAGTTCCACACCTATGTCGCCATGGACGCTCCGGTGAAATTCGTGCTGGTCAAGCTGCGCAACGCATCGCAACGAACGCGCAGCCTGTCGCTGACCGGGTATTGGGAACTGGTGCTCGGCGAGTGGCGGCACGCCAACCTGATGCACATCGTCACCGAAACGGATGCGGAAACCGGGGCGCTGCTGGCCCGCAATGCCTACGGCCGCGAATGCGCCAACCGGGTGGTGTTCGCCCATGTCAGCGAGCGCGAGCGATCGGTAAGCGGAAGCCGCGCCGAGTTCATCGGTCGCAACGGCTCGCTGGCCAGCCCGAAGGCGATGCGCCGTCAACACCTGTCCGGGCGGGCCGGCCCCGGCCTGGATCCGTGCGCTGCGCTCCAGACCCGGATCGAACTGGCGGCAGGTCAGGAACACGAGATCGTTTTCGTCTTTGGTGCAGCCGGCAACGTCGACGAAGCGCGGCAGTGCATCCAACGGTTCGGTGGGCGAGCGGGTGCGCGGCAGGCACTTGAGGCGGTCTGGGAACACTGGGGCCGCGTATTGGGTGCAGTGAACGTGGACACGCCCGACCCGGCGCTGAACGTGCTCGCCAATGGCTGGCTGTTGTATCAAACGATATCGTGCAGGTTGTGGGGCCGCAGCGGCTATTACCAGTCCGGCGGCGCCTACGGTTTCCGCGACCAACTGCAGGACACCATGGCACTGATCCATGCGACCCCCTGGCTGGCCCGCGAGCAGCTGATTCGCTGCGCCGGACGCCAGTTCCTCCAGGGCGACGTGCAGCACTGGTGGCACCCGCCCAACGGCCAGGGCGTGCGCACCCGGTTCTCCGACGACTACCTTTGGCTGCCGTATGCCGCCTGTCGCTATGTGGCGGCGACCGGCGACACCGGCGTGCTCGACGAGTCCATCCCGTTCCTGGAGGGCCGCGAACTACACGCGGACGAGGAGGCCTACTACGACCAGCCGCAAACCTCTTCCGAAGCGGCCAGCCTTTACGAACACTGCGTGCGCGCCCTCCGGTACGGCCTGCGTTTCGGCGTGCACCATTTGCCCCTGATGGGCTGCGGTGACTGGAACGACGGGATGAATCTGGTCGGCAACGAGGGCAAGGGCGAGAGCGTATGGCTGGCCTGGTTTCTGTTCGAAAACCTCGAATCCTTCGCTGAACTGGCCCGCGGGCACGGCGATCCGGACTTTGCCGCGTTGTGCACCGCGCAGGCCGCCGAGCTTCGTGCCAGCGTGGAAGCCGAAGCCTGGGACGGTGCCTGGTACCGTCGTGCATGGTTCGATGATGGCACTCCCCTGGGCTCGTCCAGCAACGACGAGTGCCAGATCGACTCGATCAGCCAGAGCTGGGCGGTGATCTCCGGGGGTGGCGATCCGACGCGCGCGCGCCAGGCGATGGCGGCGGTGGACACGCGCCTGGTCCGACGCGGCAAGCGGATCATTCAGCTGCTCGACCCGCCCTTCGACCAATCCGATCTGGAACCGGGTTACATCAAGGGCTACATCCCCGGCGTGCGCGAGAATGGCGGCCAGTACACCCACGCCGCGATCTGGACCACGATGGCATTCGCGCTGATGGGCGACACGGAACGCGCCTGGGAATTTTTCGCGATGCTCAATCCCGTCCACCACGGCAGTACGCGGGAGGCGATCGAACGCTACCGCGTTGAGCCCTACGTGATGTGCGCTGACATCTACGGAGCGTCACCGCACACGGGCCGCGGCGGCTGGACATGGTATACCGGAGCCGCGGGCTGGATGTACCGGCTGACGGTCGAGACCCTGCTCGGCCTGCACCTGGAAGTCGACCACCTGCGCATCGCTCCCTGCGTCCCCACGGATTGGGACTCGTACCGTATCCACTACCGCTACCGCGAGACGATCTACCACATCACCATTCGGCGCGTCGGTGAACCATCGGGTCAGCCGACCCGCACAACCGTGGACGGCGTCGAGCATCCGGATGCGCGCATCCCGTTGGTGGACGACCGCCGGGAGCATCATGTCGAAGTCCATCTCGATCGGGATGGCACGTAGTGCCGGGCGAGTGGACGCGGGCTTGGTGGCGAATGCGCAGCATCCCCAGGGCGCAAAACCTTCGCGAGCGGGGCTTGCTCCTGCGCAGGACCCATCACCCGTCGTGTGTCTCGGCACAACGGATGCAGCGGGTCGCCGCAGGATCGTGCTCCAGGCGGCGGGGGTCGATGGGCTCGTCGCAGTCGATGCAGAATCCGTAACTGCCATCATCACAACGGCGCAGGGCGGCCTCGATACGCACGAGCGACTGTGCGGCGCGGCGCTGTGCATTCTGGGCCATCGCCTGCTGTTGGAGGGCGTCCATGCGCGAGAGCCGGCCGACACTCGACTGGTCCAGATGCACGGTCGCCGCCGAGTCATCGCGGGCTCCCTGCAGGCCGAGAATTTCGGCGCGTAGCTGAAGCAGACGAGCGCGGATACGCGCGATATCGGGACTCGCGTCCGAATCAGCCATCGCCCGGAATCCCACACGGGGTTGCCAGGGGCCGCGGCAGTGGCGATTTCACGAAAGCCTATGCACCGGGGGGAAGCTTTTCCCGCATCGACGGGCTGAGTTCGACATCGTGCACGACCATCACCGGGACGTGCGCGTGCCGGATCAGCCACTCGGTCGCTGAGCCCGACAGCATGCTCACCAGCTGGCTGCGCCCACGGGTCCCGATCACGATCAGATCCGCCGCCCACTCGCGCGCATGCCGGGCAATTTCCTCCGGGGCGCTGCCGAAAACCACCGCACATTCCTCGCCCTCGATCGCCCAGGTTCGCAGCTGCTCGAGCCCTTTCTCCTCGGCCGCTTGCCGCATGTCCCTGGAGTGCAGCGGGGACGCCCCGGTAGAGAACGCACCTGAGGCGCCCGCTGCCACTTCCGAAGGCTTGACCACCGTTACCAGACGCTTCACCGCGCCTGGACAATGCTCACGCGCCACGGCCAGCCCTTCCGCCGATGGTTTGGAGAAATCGATCGCGATGATGACTCGTTGCAGCATGCTGGTTCCCTGTTGTCCGTGATCACGGGACGGCGCGGGACTCGCGGTCCCGGATCACCCCACCGGAGCCCACGGCGATTCAGATCGACAGTGGAGAATGCTACCCTTGCGAGGAGCGCTGACCTTGCAGCATGAAACGCCCGCCCGGCGCTTGCAACCCCAGGCTACCCTCCACGGGTCGCGTCCCTTGTTGCCGCGCTCTCCGCGCCGCGTGTAACGAGCACACCTACGGATCGGGATTCCTCGACGTGAAAAGCACCCTCGTCAAGCGCTGGCACCGCCAGCGCGATATCTGGTTTTTCAACATTCGCGGCGACCTGATCGCCGGCATCGTGGTCGCGCTGGCGCTGATCCCGGAGGCGATCGCCTTTTCGATCATCGCGGGCCTGGACCCCAAGGTCGGCCTCTACGCGTCGTTCTCGATGGCGGTGGTGATCGCCTTTGCCGGTGGCCGGCCCGGCATGATCTCGGCGGCCACCGGCGCGATGGCCCTGCTGATGGTCACGCTGGTGGCCGAGCACGGGCTGCAGTACCTGCTGGCGGCCACGATCCTCACCGGCATCATCCAGTTGTTCTTCGCCTGGGCCAAGCTCGCGCGCTACATGATGTTCATCCCGCGCACCGTGCTGGTCGGCTTCGTGAATGCGCTGGCGATCCTGATCTTCCTGTCGCAGCTGCCCTACCTGATCGATGGCGACGTGACCATGTGGCTGCTGGTCGCCGGCGGGCTGGTCATTATCTACGGGATGCCGATGCTCCCGTTCTGCCCGAAGGTGCTGCCGCCGCCGCTGGTGGCGATCGTGGCGTTGACGGGGCTGGTCTTCTTCGCCGGCGTGCCGACGCTGACCGTCGGTGACATGGGCGATCTGCCGGACGGCCTGCCCGTGTTCCTGCTGCCGGACGTGCCGCTGAATCTGGAGACGCTGTCGATCATCTTCCCGACCGCGCTCGCACTGGCCATCGTCGGCCTGCTCGAGTCCCTGCTGACCGCCTCGATCATCGACGACCTGACCGATACCCCGAGCGGCAAGAACCTCGAGGCACAGGGTCAGGGGATCGCCAATATCGTCACCGGTTTCCTGGGCGGCATGGCCAGCTGCGCGATGATCGGGCAATCGGTGATCAACATCAAATCCGGGGGACTGGGCCGGCTTTCGAGCCTCGCTGCCGGTCTCTATCTGCTGTTCTTCATCCTGGTGCTCGGCGATCTGGTGTCACTCATCCCGATGGCCGCACTCGTCGCCGTGATGCTGATGGTGGCCTTTGCCACCTTCGACTGGAGCTCGCTGAAGACCCTGCACCGGCTTCCGCGCACCGATGCCATCGTACTGCTGGTCACGATCGGAACCGTCGTGATCACGCATGACCTCGCCAAGGGTGTTCTGGCCGGCGTACTGCTGAGCGCGGTGTTCTTCGCACGCAAGATCGCGAACTCGATCCACGTGGACAGCAGCCGGCCGGAGGGTAGCGCGACCCGCACCTACACCGTGCGCGGGCAGCTGTTCTTCGTTGCGGTCGACAAGTTCATCGACAGCTTCGATTACCGCGAGCCGGTGCACAACATCGTCATCGACCTCCGGGAGCTTTCGCTCTGGGACAGCTCCGGCGTCGCTGCCATCGACAAGGTCGTCGGCAAATTCCGGCGCAAGGGCATGGAAGTCGAGGTCATGGCGCCGCAGGGCGCCGGCCGCGAGCTGCACGAAAAACTGGCGCTGCACGACAAGGGCGTGGAGCTGGGTAACGGAGGGCATTGACGAGAGACCCGGTTGCCCCGCGCCTGGCGCGCCCAACGGCAGGATGGCCACAGGGACGAATCAGCCCGGTCAGCAGGAGGGTCTCGGTCGGACTGCACTGCACGCTGGCTGGCTGTTGGCTGAACGGTCACGCTGATGCCCCTCGCTCGGGAACTGGAGTAACATCGTGGTTTCGATCCAATCTCTGAGGGAATGACCGATGCTTTCATGGCGCCATCATGCGGTTCTCGCTGCGGTCGCCGTCGTCACCGCTGTCCTGCTGAGCTCGGCAGCTTCTGGGCAGTCGGGACACCAAATGCGCCATCACATGGAGCAGGGAACCGCCGCCGCACCGGGTCACGGGCCTGCTACCCATGCCCCAGAGGACCGGCGCACGCTGGTTGAACTCCCTGACGAACTCCGGGTGCACATGCTCGCGAACATGCGCGACCACCTGTTGGCACTGCAGCAGATACAGGAAACACTGGCCAGCGACGAATTCGCGCAGGCCGCCGAAATTGCCGAGCAGCGCCTTGGAATGACCTCGCTGGAGCAACACGGCGCCCATGCCATGGGGCCGTTCATGCCCGAGGCGATGCGCTCGATCGGCACCACGATGCATCGCTTCGCGAGCCAGTTCGCCGTCACCGCAAATGATGCCTCCGCCACCGGTGACGTCAAGCCAGCACTGGCCGCTCTGGCCCGTGTCACCGCGCAATGCGTGGCCTGCCACCAGGGATTCCGCGTACAGTAGGCACAGTCCGACACCGGCAAGTATTGACCGGCAGCCTGAATCCAACAGGCTCTTGCGGGAAACTCCGACTCAAACCGTCATCGCGCTATTCCATCAGCGCCACGGATTTGATCAGTGCGTAGATGTCCAGTCCAACCTTCAGTCCCAGTTGCTCGATCGCCCACGGAGTCACCTCGGCGAGCAACATTTGCCCATCGGCCGTCCGCGTCGCCACCACGCAGCGACCGTTGCGTGGCGAATCGATCCGCTCGATCACGACCTGCAAGTGGTTCTGGATACTGATACGACGGGGGTCATCCAGCGCAAGGCTGACGTCGCGAGCCAGGATACGCACCCGTGTCTGCTTTCCGGTGGCAACCGTCGCCGCATCGGGTATCCAGAGGCGAGTCCCCTCCGCACCGAAAGGCCTCAGCGCATGCTCGTTCTCCGGGCCGAGGACACCCTCCATTACCGATGCCGCTCCCGCATCCGCAAACAATGGAGAATCGGGGCGGGACAACGCCTCACGCAGGGTCTCGCTGCGGTCGATCCGTCCGTCGCGCATGAATACCACCCGATCAGCCAGTTGTTCGACTTCGTCCGGGGCATGGGTAACCAGCACGATCGGAACCCCCGCCTCGTTCGCCAGGCGCGACAGGAAGGGAATGATTTCGCGCTTGGTCTGGGTATCCAGCGCCGCCAGCGGCTCATCCAGCAACAGCAGCTCGGGGCTGGTCAACAGGGCCCGGCCGAGCGAGACGCGTTGGCGCTGGCCACCCGAAAGCCGGTCGATCGGCCGGTCGAGCAGTTCGCTGATGCCGAGCATTTCGGTGGCTTCGCCCAGTTCCAGCCGGCGCAATTGCCTGGGTGTGCGCGTGTAACCATAGAGCAGATTAGCGCGTACAGACAGGTGCTGAAGCAGGCTGTGTTCCTGGAATACCAGGCCAATGCGCCGCCGATGCAACGGAACGAATTGTCGCGCCTGCTGCCACACCCGATCGCCGAAACGGACCTCGGCGCCATGCACCTTCTCGAGGCCCGCGATGATGCGAAGAAGTGTGGTCTTGCCACAGCCGGAACGCCCGAACAACGAGGTAACCCCTTCCAGCGGCAGATCCATGGCCACATCCAGCTTGAACGAGGCGCGCTGCAGACAGGCCCGAACAGACAGGCTCATATCTGCGCCACCCGGAACCGCCGCGTGATGCCGTAGACGACAAACAGCGTAAGGAACGCGAAGATCACCAACATCAGCGACAACCGATGTGCGGCTTCATGGTTCATCGCCTCGGCGTGGTCATAGATCAGCACCGACAACACCCTGGTCTCGCCAGGAATGCTTCCGCCGAGCATCAGGATCACCCCGAACTCGCCGATGGTGTGGGCGAAGGTCAGGGTCGCGGCAACGACGAACCCGCCTCGGGTCAGGGGCAGGACGACCGTGAAAAAACGGTCGAACACGTTGGCCCCGAGACTGCTGGCGACTTCGACCGGGCGCCGGCCCAGGTTGTTGAACGCCTCGGTCAGGGGTTGCACCGCGAACGGCATGGAGTACAGCACCGAGGCGACCAGAATGCCCTCGAAAGTGAACGCCAGGTGATGCAGTCCGACGGATTCGAGGGTGCCGCCCACGAACCCTCGGGGTCCCAGCACGATCAGCAGGTAGAACCCGAGGACCGTCGGTGGCAGCACCAGAGGCAGGGCGACGATCGCCTGCACCACCACCCGCGCTGCCGAGCGTCCGCTGGCGAGCCACCATGCGATCGGGGTTGCGACAACCAAAAGGATGATCGTTGTGTACAGGCAGAGCTTGAAAGTCAGCTCGATCGCCTGCCAATCTTCGGGGCCGAGTCCCAGCATACCGTTACCCCCTCCTTCGTTAGGTGGGGCGGAAAAGGCCGAAAGCCGTCATCCGCCGAACGGCGCGCCGGACGACCGCTGCGCCCCTTGGCATGGGTGGAGCCGAAACAGCCGACGACGACTGCGATCTTCCGCCTTACCCGTCATTGGCGGGTTCCCGGTCAGGCATCACGAACCCGTAGCGCTCCATGATCCCATGGGCTTCATCGGTCTCCATGAATCGTGCGAAAGCCATCACCGCCTCGTTGTTTTCGGCACGCTTGACGACGACAAAGCCCTGGGTCAACGGGTTGTGCAGGGCATCGTCGATCAGCTGGTGCGGGTACCGCGCAAGCACCGGGAATTTCGCCAGCGACAGCGCAATGATGCCGGCATTGGCGGCCCCGGATTCGACCATCTGTGCGGTGTGGGCGATGTTCTCGCCGAACACGAGTTTCGGCTGCAGATCGTCCCAGACTCCCGCAGCTTCCAGCGCCTCCTGGGCGCGAAGACCATAGGGGGCATGTGCAGGTTGGGCGATCGCGAACCGGCGGATACGCCGGTCCGTGGACAGGTCTTCCAGGCTGAGTTCGGACGCGTCGAGGGTATTACTCCAGATCACGATGCGCCCAATCGCGTAGACCTCCGGGTCCGTTGCAGTCAGACCGGCCTCCCGCAACCGCTTCGGGAAGGCGATATCGGCCGAGAAGAAGATATCGTACGGCGCCCCATTCATGATCTGGGTCGTCATCTTCCCGGAGGACCCGTAGATGATGTCGAATCCATGGTCGGGGTGCCTCTGCCGGTAGACCTCCGCAATATCGTCAAGCGCAAAGCGAAGATCCGAAGCTGCAGCAATGGTGAACTTCTGGGCGTGGGCGGAGAATGCGAGAGCACCCGGCAAGATGGCCAGGACCAGCAGAAACAGGCGCAGCATGAGCTCCCTCCTTGACACAGCGGCTCAATCCGGGACCGCAAGGATGACATGCGGCGCCTTGATCAGCGCGCACGCTCGTCCTCCCTGTTGCAGCCAGCCCTCGTTGACCGCTTCCATGGTCACGACAGCCGTGAGCGTGCGGCCTGCAGTCAACTCGAGCTTCACTTCGGCGTTCACCGCTCCCGGCTGGATCTCATTCACAGTACCGCAGATCCGATTGCGGGCGCTGTAGCGAAGGCCGCCCCCTTCCTCGCACAGAATCACGAACGACGCCTTGATCAGGATCTGGACTTCGCGCCCTTCCCGAAGCAGCCCCAGCGAGTCGGCGGCCTCATGTGTGACGACCGAGGCAATCTCGATCCCGTCCCCGATGTCCACGACGACCACGTCGTTCACAGCACCGGGGGTGCAACGGGAAACCTTCCCATGGAAGTGATTTCTGGCCGACGTGCGCATCTGGAGCCTCTTGATGAAACGTGCGTCGGCAGCGAAATCTGCCAGGCCACCATCTTCAAGGGTCTGTTGCATCAGGTCGATGAATTTCCGGTGTGCGTCTGCGGCGACCCGATACTGAGCGATCACCTGGCGTCCGTACTCGGTCAGGCGCGTCCCGCCGCCGCGTCGGCCACCCACCTGCCGGATCAGCAACGGCTGGTCGGCGAGGTTGTTCATCGCATCGATGGCGTCCCAGGCAGCCTTGTAGCTCATGCCCATCGCTCGGGCTGCCGCCGAGATCGACCCCAGGGTACCGATCCGTTCCAGCAGTTCAATGCGCCCCAGTCCCAGGAATCCCCGGTCCCCGACGTTCAACCAGAAACGCCCCTCGACATTGGGCTTCATGACCACCGGTCTCGATGACATTCGCTTCCGTAATATACGAATGAATATAGCGACTGACAAGACCATGACTGACCCGAAGCAATGCTCCACCGAGGGAAATCGCGGCGGCAACCCGGTTCGGGCACGGTCCCCACGACGCCTCCCGCTCAGGAATACGGCGCATGATGAAATCAGCGATCATCGGACTCGATGATGGGTGAACCATGGATTAAAACCCGGCGTCGCCCCCTCTATAGCTAAGCGCGCACTCTCGAAGAAGATTCAATCCAAATCCAGACCCGCGATGCCGCCTTGTACCACCCTGGTTGATTGATCGATCGGCCAGGTACGTGAAGTCACGTCCCAACAGCCACATCCACCATTCAAACAAGAAATTGCCGGATTGTTGCCATTTGCAGCCGGTATTGAAAACCCAAAGGAGATCTGCAACATGAATCCGTTTCTCAGGACCCTGCGTTCGGCGGCGATTGCCATTCCCCTGCTGCTACTGGCCGTGGCCACTCTGGCCGATGCACCCGATGGCAAACCATTCGCGGAACACAAGCTCGTGCTCCAGATCAGCGACGCTGATCCGGCCCGGCAGAACCTGGTGCTGAATGTCGCCAATAACGCCATCAGACACTACGGCGCTGACAAGATCGATGTCGAGATCGTTGCCTTTGGCCCTGGTCTCAGCCTGCTGTTTGCCGACAACCCGCAGGGCGGCCGCATCGACGGTCTGGTGAGAGAATCGGGGGTTCGTTTCGCCGCCTGTGAAAACACGATCGCTGCAGTCACCCGCATGCGCGGCTCAGCACCTGACCTGCATCCTCAAGCCACTCACGTCAATGCCGGCGTGGTCCGCATCATGGACCTGACCGCGAATGGCTACACGCTGATCAAGCCGTAACCGCAACACAGCAGGTGGCTGAATACGGCGATCTCACCCGGACGGGAGTTTGGCTTTCAACCCGTTCCGGCGAGATCCGCCGGTCGCGATCGCGGTCGCGTCGAAGGCCGGTCGTGTGGTTTCGCCCGCACGACCGTGGGAATCATGAGAAAATCCACGATACGGTTCCCGATCGATCGCCGAGGTGGTTCGGGCCGTCACGATAACGGGAGCGTTTCGGACTGCAGCCTGCAAGGCGATGGTCTCAGCCGGAGCGCCGCCACACGCCGTGCTCGCGCAACACCCAGGGGAGCTCATGGCACTCTCCCGGCTCGCGGGTTCCCCACACCAATCACGGTGCGGCAGACGCCCGCGCACGCACCGAATCCACACGAAGGAGTCAACCATGCTCAAACGGACCAACCGACTGTTGCTTCTGCTCGCAATGGCACTGCTGCCATTCGCCGCCCTTGCCGACCAGCCGAATGACGCCGCCGCCCTTGAGGGCGTCGAGCACGGAAAGGTCGTCTTCGACATCAACAGCAGCAGCGCAAGCTCCCTGAACCTTTACCTCTCGGTGATCCGGGAAACCCACGACGACCTGGTCAGGCAGGGTGTCGAGCCCGACATTCTGCTCGCCTTCCGCGGACCGGCGGTGACCCTGGTATCGACGGATCGGGAACGGTTCGATCGCACCGATTTCGACGCTCTCGACCAGATCGCCGACCACATCGCGGACCTGCAAATGCTCGGGGTACGGATGGAGGGCTGCGGTGTCGCCACGCGTTTGTTCCAGGTTGACAACAACACCCTGCTGGACGGCATCAAGCCAGTCGGAAACACCTTCGTGTCGTTGATCGGCTATCAGGCCCGCGGCTATGCGGTCATCCCGATCTACTAGCGATCCGGGTCCGAAGCATTGTCAGGCATCGACTGGTCCAATGGGTCCATGCGTGGAATGGCCCATGGCCGCACCCGCAGCACTGCGGAACGAGATGGTCTGATCGATGGGTCATCGGCTTTTCCATGATCGAGGCCGGCCCCTCACGATGAGAGCCAGGCCTGACGCATGGTCCGCGCTTGGACGCGTTCGGAGACACTTGCTGCCGTCTGTCCTTATCCCGGCGTTGCGAGGCGCCTGCTGACTCCATGGCGATACAGGTTCGTGAACTGACCAAGCGGTTCGATGGCGCACTCGCGGTCGATGCCATCGATTTCTCGGTGGAGCGCGGCTCGGCCACGGCACTGCTGGGGCCGAACGGCGCCGGCAAGACCACCACCCTGGCGATGCTACTGGGCCTGATGAGCCCCACGTCGGGCTCGATCCAGGTTCTCGGAACCGACATGCTCCGCCACCGCTATCGGGCCCTGGGACGCATGAACTATGCGTCGCCCTATATCGACCTGCCGCAACGACTCACCGTGCGTGAAAACCTGAACGTGTATGGCCATCTGTATGGCGTTCGGGCCTTGCCACAGCGCATCGGGCAACTGGCAGAGGAACTGGATCTGGCGCCGCTGATGAACCGCGCCTATCGCGAGCTTTCGGCCGGACAGCGCACCCGTGTCGCACTCGCCAAGGCGCTTCTCAATGAACCCGAGCTGCTTTTGCTCGACGAGCCGACCGCGTCCCTCGACCCCGATACCGGCGACCGCATCCGGACCTGGCTCGAGAACTACCGCGGCCGAACCGGCGCCACTCTGCTGCTCGCGTCGCACAACATGCCCGAGGTCGAACGCCTGTGTGATCGGGTGCTGATGATGCGTGCCGGACGGATCGTCGACGACGGCACTCCGCAGGGTCTCGCCAGCCGCTACGGCCGCCGAAACCTGGAGGAGGTGTTCCTCGACGTGGCTCGCCGCCAGCCGGATACGGGGGGATGACCGAATGGGTTCATTGAACCGCATCTACGCCATGCTGCTGCGCCACATCTACCTGTTGCGCGGCTCCTGGCCGAGAATCCTCGAACTGGCGTACTGGCCGGTGATGCAGATGATCCTGTGGGGTTTCATTACCCAGTTCTTCATGGGCCACAGCGAGTGGGTCGCCCAGGCGGCCGGCCTGCTGCTCGCGGCGGTGCTGCTATGGGACGTGCTGTTCCGGTCTCAGCTGGGCGTGACGCTATCGTTCTACGAAGAACTGTTTTCGCGCAATCTGGGGCACCTGTTCGTCAGCCCACTGCGACCCTGGGAGCTGATCGTCTCGCTGCTCGGAATCAGCACCCTGCGCACGCTGATCGGCGTGGTGCCGGCGGCCCTGCTGGCCATCCCGCTGTATCATTATTCCATCTTCGACATGGGCCTGCCGCTGCTGGTCTTCTTCACCCAGTTGCTGGTGACCGGCTGGGCGCTGGGTTTGATGGTGAGCGGGTTGGTGCTGCGCTTCGGGCTGGGGGCGCAGAGTCTGGCCTGGGTCGCGATCTTCGCGCTTGCACCGATCTCGGGCATCTATTACCCGATTTCGGTCCTGCCGGAATGGCTGCAGCCGATCGCGCTCGGACTGCCATCGGCGCATGTTTTCGAGGGCATGCGGTCGGTATTGCTGGGAGAGGGATTCGATACCGGGCACTTTCTGTTGGCCCTGCTGCTGAACGTCCTGTATCTGTTTCTGGGTGCGGCGCTGTTCATCCGCGTGTTCCACGTCGCGCGCAAAAAGGGCCTGCTGCTGCACAGCGGGGAATGACCCTTGCGTTCGGGACCCGCCAGAACGTCCGGGTACAGGGTACCGAACACCTCCCCTGACGGCGGTGGTCAGGATCGGCGCAGAGCCTGCGGCAGCGAAAAGGTGACGGATTCCTCGCGGCCGGTTACCTCGGTGACCTTGTTGGTGCCACAGCTTTTCAGATATTCGATCAGTTCACGGACGAGGATCTCGGGCGCGGAGGCCCCGGCGGTCACGCCGATATGCTGCTTGCCTTCCAGCCATCGCGGATCGACATCGGCTGGTCCGTCGACCAGATGGGCGTCGATCCCGACCCGGGCTCCGATCTCGCGCAGCCGGTTGGAATTCGAACTGTTCGCGGAGCCCACCACCAGCAGAAGATCGCATTGGCTGACCAGTGCCTTCACCGCATCCTGGCGGTTCTGGGTGGCATAGCAGATATCCATCTTGCGCGGTCCCTCGATAGCCGGAAAGCGGCTACGCAAGGCATCAATCACGTCGGCGGTGTCGTCCATGGACAACGTGGTCTGGCTGACATAGGCAAGACGGCCGGGATCGGACACCTCGAGCCTGGCGACGTCGTCCGCCGACTCGACCAGGACCATCCGGCCCCCGTACGCCGGATCGAACTGCCCGAGGGTGCCTTCGACCTCCGGATGACCCGCATGTCCGATCAACACGACCTCGCGACCCTCGCGGGCATAGCGGCTGACTTCGATATGGACCTTGGTAACCAGCGGGCATGTCGCATCGAACACGTTCAGGCCGCGACGCGCCGCTTCTTCCTGGACACGACGGGGCACGCCATGCGCCGAGAAGATCACCACCTGATGATCGGGCACCTCATCGAGATCCTCCACGAATACGACGCCAGACGAGCGCAAGCGGTCGACGACGTGCCGGTTATGCACGACTTCGTGACGTACATAGAGCGGAGCGCCATGGATTTCCAGCGCGCGTTCCACGATCTCGATGGCACGCTCGACACCCGCGCAGAATCCCCGTGGGTTGGCCAGCAGCACCTCCATTGCGTCAACCCTCATCCGGAACGGGCTGTGGATCGGAACGATCTCCGACCTCGAGAATTTCCACGATGAAGGTGAAGGGCTGACCCGCTAGCGGGTGATTGAAATCCACTGTCACACCGCCCTCCTCGAGGCTGCGAATACGCCCGGGCACAATGTCGCCGGCGGGCGTGTTGAATTCGTAGATCAAGCCCGGCTCCAGCGGCATGTCGTCCGAGAACGCCGATCGCTCCATCACCTGTACCGCAGCCTTGGTCGGAAATGGAAACACGGTGCCCGGCGCGATCGCAATTTCCCGTTTCGCTCCCGGGTCCAAACCGATCAAGTGGCGTTCCAGCCCCGGCTCCAGGGTACCGTCGCCGAGCGTGAACTCCAGCGGCTCGTCCCCCGAACTATCGGCAACGTACCCACTGTCGAGTTGCAGACTGTAGTGCATGATGACGCGGCTTCCCTGCGCTATGGCATTCATGTCCGGGTCTCCCGATCCTGGGGACCGTGTTCGGTGAAGGTGGCAATGATCAGGCAAACGGCGCCTACCGTGATCGCGGCATCGGCGACGTTGAAGGCCGGCCAGTGCAGCCCCGCGTAATGAAAATCCAGGAAATCCACGACTTGTCCCAGCCGCACCCGATCGACCAGGTTACCGACAGCTCCGCCCAGCACCAGCCCGAGCGAAGTCACCGAAAGCCATGACCGCCTCGGCAATCGAGCGAGCCAGGCTACGATCAGGAGACCAACGCCCAGGGCGATTCCAGAGAGCACCCAGCGCTGCCAGCCACCCGCCGTACTCAGGAAACTGAACGCCGCGCCGGGATTGTAGACCAGCCTGAGGTTGAAGAAACTCGTGATCTCGACCGGTGCATACAGCGTGAGAGCGCGCTCGGCCCAGAGCTTGGTGAACTGGTCGAACAGAACCACGACGAACGCCAGCGCCAGGCCCGGACGCAACCCGGTAACGCCCCACATCAGGCGTACCGCCTGGCTTCGCCGGCCCCGGCGACGTTGTCCACACAGCGCCCGCACAACTCCGGATGCTCGTGATGGGCACCGACGTCGGGTCGGCGGTGCCAGCAGCGGACACATTTGGCATGCTCGCTCTTGCGCACCAGGATCGAGAGGGTGGAGCCATCTTCGAGGTGCACGGGCTCCAGCGATGCAGGGCAGTCACCCGCCGCCAGCACGCGGGCTTCGGAGGTAATCAGCACGAAACGCAGCTCGTCACGCAGGCGGCGCAGCAATTCGGCGGTCGATCCATCGGCGCACAGGTCGATCTCGGCGTTCAGGGAACCACCGAGACCCTGCTCGTTGCGGGCGACCTCGACCGCGCGCGCGACGTGCATGCGTACTTCCAGGATGCGGTCCCAGTCCGCGGCCGAAAACACCGCGTCCGCGGACAATGGCTGCAAGCCCTCGTACCATTCGCCGAACAACACGCTCTCGGCACGCTCACCTGGGAGCAATGTCCAGATTTCCTCGGCGGTGAAGGTCAGTATCGGTGCAATCCACCGCGTCAGTGCTTCGGCAACATGGTACATCGCGGTCTGGGCGGAACGGCGGGCCCGACTTTCCGCGGGCGTGGTGTACTGGCGATCCTTGATCACGTCGAGATAGAAGCTGCCCAGCTCCACCGAACAGAAATTGTGGACACGCTGATAGATCTGATGGAACTGGTACCCGTCATAGGCGCCGAGCACCTGTTTCTGCACACCGAACGCCCGGTCGATGATCCAGCGGTCCAGTGGCAGCAGCGCATCCATCGGCAGCGCGTCACGCGCAGGATCGAAGCCGTTCAGGTTGGCGAGCAGAAAGCGGGTGGTGTTGCGGATCCGCCGGTAGGCGTCCGCGGTGCGTTCGAGAATACCGTCGGAGATCGCCATCTCGCCGGAAAAATCGGTGGCGGCAACCCACAGGCGCAGGATGTCGGCCCCCAGCGTCGACACCACCTCCTGCGGTGCGACGACATTGCCGCGCGACTTCGACATCTTCTCGCCCTTCTCGTCGACCGTGAAACCGTGCGTGAGAACGGCCCGATACGGCGCCGTGCCGCTCATCGCAACACTGGTCAGCAGGCTCGACTGGAACCAGCCACGATGCTGATCGGAACCCTCGAGGTAGAGATCGGCCGGCGAGTCCAGCTCCGGCCGGCGGTCGCTGACGGTGAAATGGGTCACACCGGAATCGAACCAGACGTCCAGTGTGTCCTTCAGCTTCAGGTAGCCACTGGCATCTGCGCCGAGCAGATCCTCGGGCACCATCGAGAACCACGCCTCGACACCCGACTGTTCGACCCGCTGTGCGACCTGTTCCAGCAACCCAGGCGTGTTCGGGTGCAGGCGGCCGGTTTCCCGGTGCACGAACAGCGGTATCGGTACCCCCCAGTTGCGCTGGCGCGAGATGCACCAGTCGGGGCGGTTTTCCACCATGCCGCGGATGCGCGCCTCGCCCCAGTCCGGCAGCCAGCGGGTCGCTGTGATGGCGCGCAGGGCGTCGCGGCGCAGCTCGGCCCGATCCATGCTGATGAACCATTGCGGGGTTGCCCGGAAGATCGTCGGAGTCTTGTGTCTCCAGCAGTGCGGATAGCTGTGATGAAACTTCTCGACCACGACCAGGCTGCCCCGGTCACGCAATACGTCGACCACATGCGCATTCGCCTGATGCACGTTCTCGCCGGCGAAAAACGGCGTGTCCGGCAGAAAACAGCCATCCGGACCCACCGGGTTCTCCACCGGAAGGTTGTAGCGCTGGCCGACCACGTAGTCGTCCTGGCCATGGCCGGGCGCCGTGTGGACGCAGCCGGTCCCCGCCTCGGTGGTCACGTGATCGCCAAGAATCACGGGCACCTCACGGTCGAGGAACGGATGCCGCAACAACAGACCCTCGAGACTCGCGCCGTCCGCCCGCCCGACGATCGTGCAGTCGCCGAGCTGGTAGCGGTCGCGGCAGGCCGGCAACAACTCTTCGGCCAGCAGCAGGCGTTCGTGCTCGAATTGGGCCAGCACGTAGACCAGATCGGGATTCAGTGCGACCGCCTGGTTGGCCGGAAGTGTCCAGGCAGTCGTGGTCCAGATGACCACGCTGACCGGGCCGTTCGAGTCGCCGTCCAGATCCATGCGCCGTAGCAGATCGATGTCGTCGGACACGTGGAAGCGAACGTCGATCGCCAGCGAGATCTTGTCCTCGTATTCCACCTCGGCCTCGGCCAGCGCAGACCCGCAATCGACACACCAGTGCACTGGCTTTTCGCCGATCTGCACGTGGTCCCGCGCCATGATCCGCCCGAGCGCGCGGATGGTATCGGCCTCGATACGGTAATCCATGGTCAGGTAGGGGTGGTCCCAGTCGGCGAGCACCCCCAGACGTTGGAAGTCGGCACTCTGGCCGGCCACCTGCTCGGCCGCGTAGGCGCGGCACGCGGTACGGAACGTGGCCGGGTCGACATCCCTGCCGGCCTTGCCGAGCTTCTGCTCGACCTTCAACTCGATCGGCAGTCCATGGCAGTCCCAGCCGGGAACGAACGGCGCATCGAAACCGGACAGCGTCCGACTCTTGACGATGAAGTCTTTCAGGATCTTGTTGACCGCATGGCCCACGTGAATCGAGCCGTTGGCATACGGCGGGCCATCGGCAAGGATGAAACGCGGACGTCCGGCGCAATGTTCGCGCAGCCGGTGATAGCGGCGCCCCGCGGTCCAGTCAGCAAGCCACTGCGGTTCGCGCTGGGCCAGATTCGCCCGCATCGGGAACGCCGTCTCGGGAAGATTGAGCGTGTCCTTGTAGGGATTCGGCGGAGCCGGTTTTCGTGCCATGGGTTGGTTCCGATAGGCCGGTCAGGCCGGCTGCTGCAAGGATGGGTTGGCGAACACGGCACGCGCCGCGTCGACGTCGAGGGCGATCTGCGCCTTCAGCGCATCCAGCGACTCGAATCGCTGTTCATCACGGATGAGGGCCAGTGGTTCGAACCGGACCAGTTCCCCATAGAGTTCGGGGCTGGCGTCCAGCACATGGGCTTCCAGACGCTGTTCGGTCCCCGCCACCGTCGGCCGCCAGCCGATGTTGGCCACGGATGGGTATCGAGCGCCGCCCCGCGCGAACAGCCAGCCGGCAAGGACTCCGCGCAGCGCCATCGGCTGCAGGCCGAGACGCACGTTGGCTGTGGGAAAGCCGATCACCCGTCCGCGCTTGTCGCCGTGCGATACCCGGCCGCAGATCCCGTAGCGCCGGCCGAGCAACCAGGCCGCGCGATCGAAATCCCCCGCCTGTGCCGCCCTGCGTACCCGGGTGCTGCTGATCCGGCCCTCGGAGTCCGCAAGGGTTGGGGTCGCCTCCACGGAGAATCCGAGATAGTGACCCATCTGCTCCAGCAGGGCGTAATCCCCGCCACGACCCCTGCCGAATCGGAAATCGTCACCGACCAGCACGTGCCGCGCGCCCAGGGTGCGACGCAACACCCGCTCCACGAAAGCTTCCGCAGGTTCGTTGGCAAGCTTCGCCCCGAAACGCATCAGCCAGACCGCATCCACGCCGGTCGTACGCAGGAAATCGATGCGATCACGCAGGCGTTGCAGGCGTCCCGGCGCGCGCTCTGGCGCGAGGAATTCCAGCGGCAACGGTTCGAAGGTAATGAGCACCGTGGGCGCACGCAGGTTCCTGCCCGCAGCCAGCAGTCGCGACACGACTTCCCCGTGCCCCCGGTGGAAACCATCAAAATTTCCGATTGTGACCACCGCCCCGGAATACACCGGTCGGCGAGGGTCCAAGCCGCGCAACAGCCGCATCACCACTCATCCGCGCAAAAGCGGAAGTATAACCCGCGCTCGCGCCGACCACATCCGGACCCGGGCGTGATGATGGATACTCAGACGATGACAGGACAACAGGATACCGGGGTGCAGCGGATTCTGGTACTGCGGAAGCCTCCCATCATCGTCGCATGACGGTCGCGTGCAACCGTGGTTGTCACGGACCGGACGGACGAGAGGTCCAGCAGGATGGCACTCGGTTTGACAGAAGCGGCCTCAAGCATCTCTCAGCAGGAACTGGTGCGGACGCAGCCCAGCAAGCCAGAGAGTGCCGAGGTATGCGCCGCTCCCCGCGGCGATCAACCCGAACAAGGCCATCCCGCGTTGCGTCGTCGCCCAGCCGGACCACTCGCCCCACCCGGGCGCGAGCAGAATCAGCAATGCCACCATGACCGCCAGCGCGGACCACAGCCCCACCCGGAAACGCGGCAACCGGGGGCCGGGCTGGTAGATCCCCTCGCGCAACAGGCCCCGGTACAGCAATCCCGCATTCAGGTAGGCCGAGGCCGAGGTCGCGAGTGCGAGTCCGGCATGAGCGCCCGGCAGACCGGACAGGTACCAGGGCAACACGAACAGCGCATTCAACACCATGTTGACCAGCATCGCGACGACCGCGATTTTCACCGGCGTTTTCGTATCCTGGCGCGCGAAGAAGCCCGGCGCGAGGATCTTGATCAGGATGAACCCGGGAAGGCCAACGCCGTAGGCGGCAAGGGCCATCGCCGCCATTCGCGTGTCGTGCTCGGTGAACGCGTTGTACTGGATCAGCGTGGCCAGGATGGGTACCGCAAGCACGATCAGCCCCGCGGCCGCAGGCAGGGCCACGAGCAGCGACAGGCGCAACGCCCAGTCCAGGGTACGGCCGAAGGCTGCCTGGTCGGCGCGGGAATGCTCACCCGACAGACGTGGCAGGATCACCGTGGCAATCGCGATGCCGAACAGAGCCAGCGGCAGTTCGACGAAGCGATCCCCGAAATACAGCCACGAGATCGAACCCGCGACCAGAAATGAGGCGATCACGGTATCGACCAGCAGGTTGATCTGCACCACCGAGGTCCCGAGGATGGCCGGCAGCATCAGGCGCACGATCTTGCGCACTCCGGCATGCGCCCGCCGGAAACGTGGCCTGGGCAGCAACCCGGCGCGCATCAGGAACGGGATCTGAAACGCCAGTTGCAGGACACCTGCCAGGAAAACGCCCCACGCCAGTGCCACGATCGGCTCCGGAAAAAGGGGGGCGCCCCACAGCGCCGCACCGATCAGCGCCAGGTTGAGAAACACCGGTGTGAACGCCGGTATCGCGAAACGGCCGATACTGTTCAGGATGCCCGCGGCCATCGCGGTCAGGGAAATGAACAGGAGATACGGGAAGGTGATGCGCAGCATCTGCGCCGCGAGATCCTGCCGGCCATCGGCCTGCGCGAGCCCCGGGGCGAAGACCCAGATAAGCCAGGGCGCGGCAAGTACCCCGATCAGCGTCACCAGTGTCAACGCGACGAGCAGCGCGCCCGCAGTGTGGTCGAGCAGGTCGCGCAGGGCCACGCGGCCGTGCTTCTCCCGGTATTCCGCGAACACCGGCACGAAGGCCTGCGAGAAAGCCCCCTCCGCGAACAGACGCCGGAAGAAGTTGGGAATGCGGAAGGCAACGAAGAACGCGTCGGTGGTGGCGCCGGCACCGAAGGTCACCGCCAGTACCATGTCACGCAGGTAACCCAGAATCCTGGAGATCAGGGTCATGCCGCTGACAACGAAGGTGGAACGGAATATGCGATTCAAGGCCGGCCCCAGTCCCCGAAAAAGCGCAAGTGTAGGGTAGCGGGCGCGATCACGAAACGCAGCCGGGAGCCTGGGTGTGTGCGACAGCCGGAAACCCGGCCGTCAACGATGACGACCGGGTGTCCGGTTCGTCAGGGAAAAACGTTCATTCGATCTTGATGTAGGCGAAACCTTCCTCGTTCTGCAATTCCGCGATGCGCACCACGCCGGACGGTACGAAGTCGACGGCATCGTAGACCTCGCTGGCGCCGAGGCCAACGGCATCCTGCGTGATCTGGCAAAGCTCAAGCCGGACACCGTGGATGCTGTTCAAGCTCAACAGGCGCCCCCGGATTGAACTCCGTTCCTCACGCAGCTGTTCGTCCTCCGCAAACGGCGTCCCCGCCAACGCATCGTCGGTGACGAAACGGATGCCATGGGCAACGAAAACGATGCGAATGTCGTAGTCGATGAAGTTGTTGTCGTAATGCATCACCATGTTGTTGATGCTGGTGAGCATCGACGAGAAGCGCCGGGGATCGGCATAGTCGGCGTGGTAGACCACGCGCGCCTCTGCAGCGCCGGCCGCATTCGGAGCCGCAGCGGCCAGGCCAGCCACCAGCAGCAACGCAACCAGACCAAGCCCGCCCAGAGACCGGGCCGGACGACTCCACTGTGCAATAGCAATCATGATCTTTCTCCTGTTCTTTCCATTCATCGTACGGTGCGCCGGACAACGATGCTCGATTCGTCATCGGGGATCCGCGCGTTGCCGGGTGACCCTGCAATGACGCACGGCACGCCGGTTTCAATCCCCGCGCCCATGACCACTCCTCGGCGGCCGTGCTGCCGGTCCATCGAGTCAACCCGATCGGCCAGGCGACAGACCTGCGGCGGCCGCGCTTGACGGACCAGCCCGTTCCATGTATTTTTCGCACCCTTTCCGACGCTTTACACGGTACTCAAGAGGAACTCGCCTTGGCGAACATCGCATCAGCACGTAAGCGCGCCCGACAGGCCGTTAAGAACCGCGCCCACAACATGGCGCTGCGCTCCCGTTTCCGCACCTCGGTGAAGAGTGTACTCAAGGCCATCCGCGCCGGCGATCAGGAAGGTGCGAGTTCGGCCTACCGCAATGCCGTCCCGGTCATCGACTCCACGGCCGGCAAGGGCCTGATTCACCGGAACAAGGCCGCGCGGCACAAGAGCCGGCTGAACGCGCGTATCCGGGAGATGGGGCAAGCCTGATAGCTGCCGCATCGCGGGTTGCTCCCGCACATCCCGAAGATCAAGCCCGCCGTCACCCTCCGGCGGGCTTTTTCGTGCACGGAGTGTGGTGGCCTGTTGCTGCCATGGGTGCGGTGGGTGACTCCCGACGCAGGATAGCAGGAGCACGATCCCGGGCTGGCTGCCATTCAGAGCAGGACGAGATTATCCCGGTGAATGAGCTCGGGCTCGGCCACGTAGCCGAGCACCGACTCGATCGCCTCTGCCTTGAGACCGCGAATGCGACGGACTTCGTCGCTTGCGTAGTTGCATAGACCACGCGCGATCGCCCGCCCATCCGGATCAATGCAGGTCACCACCTCTCCGCGCCGAAAGCCACCGCGCACATCGACCACACCGACCGCCAGCAGGCTGCGCCCCGACTCGCGCACCACCCTCGCGGCCCCGGCATCGAGTTCCAGCTCCCCACGCGAGTGCAACTGATCGGCGAGCCAGCGCTTGCGTGCCGCCATCGGCTCCCGGTCCGGTTTCAGCCACGTCCCCAGATCCTCTCCCCGCAGCACACGCGCGATGACCCCGTGCCGCCTACCGTAAGCGATCACCGAGTGCGTTCCGGAACGGGCCGCCCGATCCGCCGCAAACAACTTGGTGGCCATACCACCGCGGCCAACCCGGCCGAAGCGGGCGGAAACGAAATCGTGCAGTGTCGGATCCGAAGCCTTGCCCTCGCTGATCAGGCGGGCGTCGGCGTGGACGCGGGGGTCACGGTCGAACAGGCCTTCCTGATCGGTCAGGATCAACAACAGATCGGCCACCACGAGGTTTGCGACCAGGGCACCCAGAGTGTCATTGTCGCCCAGGCGAATCTCGTCGTTGGCCACGGTATCATTCTCGTTCACCACCGGAATCGTCCCGAGGGCGAGCAGGGCCTGGATGGTGCTGCGAGCGTTCAGGTAGCGCGGTCGGTCGGCGAGGTCGTCGTGGGTCAGCAGGATCTGCGCGGCGTGCAGCCCGTGACTCGCGAATTCGCGCTCGTATGCCTGCACCAGCCCCATCTGGCCGACTGCGGCCGCCGCCTGCAGCAGGTTCAGGGCGTGGGGGCGTTCCTCCATACCCAGTCGGTGCATACCCTCCGCCACGGCCCCACTGGAGACCAGCACGACCTCCAGCCCCTGCTGCCGCAGCTCCGCGATCTCGCGCGCCCATTCGGTCAGCGCCGCACGGTCCAGCCCCGTCCCCTCTGCCGTGATCAAGGCACTGCCAATCTTGATTACCACCCGGCGGACTTTCGGAAACCCCTTACGAGTCATCCGTGTCGTTCCTGACAGCATCCACCGAATCCGACCCCGTCTCCGAACGTTGCTCGATGTCGCGCATCACAGCCTGCATGAGCGCGGCCACACCGGCGCCCGTAGCCGCGGAGATCGCAAACACGGGCTGCCCGGGAAGGATTCGGGTGACTACCCGGTCATGCAATGCCGCAAGCGCTTCGTCGTCGAGCAGGTCAGTCTTGTTCAGCACCAGCCAGCGTGGCAGATGGGCCAGTTCCGCACTGTAGGTCTCCAGTTCAGCGACCACTGTGGCGATCGCATCGAGCGGATCGACATCGGGATCGGGGGGTGCGACGTCGATCAGATGCAACAGCAGACGGGTGCGCGCAAGGTGCTTCAGGAAGCGGATCCCGAGGCCCGCACCCTCCGCGGCGCCCTCGATCAGGCCCGGGATATCCGCCATCACGAAGCTCTGGTTCGGCCCCACCCGAACCACACCCAACTGCGGGTGCAGCGTGGTGAATGGGTAATCCGCAATCTTGGGTTCCGCCGCCGATACCTGCTTCAGCAGCGTCGACTTGCCGGCATTGGGCAGACCGAGCAGCCCGACATCGGCCAGGACCTTGAGCTCCAGCTTCAGCGTGCGCAGGTCACCGGGGGAACCCGGCTTGCTTTGCCGCGGCGCGCGGTTGGTGGAACTCTTGTATCGGGTGTTGCCCAGACCGTGAAATCCGCCCTGTGCGACCAGCAGACGCTGCCCGGCCCGTGTCACGTCACCGATCATTTCACCGGTATCGGCATCGAAGACCTGCGTCCCCACCGGCACCTGGATCTCCAGATCGGCACCGGAACGACCGGTGCGGTTGCGACCATGGCCGTTTTCCCCTCGTTCCGCATCGAAGCGGCGCTGGAAGCGAAAATCGGCGAGCG
>JAABSN010000100.1 GCA_011390385.1 Thioalkalivibrio nitratireducens
GCCCGAGAAAACGTCCGTGCACTCCAGAATCAAAGAGCACACGGCACACTCTCTGGCCGAGCAGACGGACATGGTCCAGGGCTTCGGCGATCACAGCGCCTGGGCCGCGATCCTGCGTCCAGGGATTGCACATAGCCATTGCAGCTCGCCGGTTTCTGCCAAGAGGCGTGCTGGTGGGACCGCTCCGTTCGCCACCATCGCTTGGACCCGAAAGACCATCCGATTTCGACATTGGGTTCCGTTCCTTCACCCACCCACGTCACAGCCAACACACGTCAGCGTTACAGACTGGCGTCCCCGGCAGGATTCGAACCTGCGACCTGCCCCTTAGGAGGGGGCCACTCTATCCAGCTGAGCTACGGGGACTCGGCCCCAGTATAACCCGGGCATACCCCCGGCGAGGAAGTGGCCCGGCCCCGACGAGTGCACTCGCCACCCCGAGCATCGAAAAACCCATGCGACCCTGCATTCTTCCCTGATGGACGAACGGAAATGGCGCGGACCGAACATGTGCAGCCAAAATGACAGCCGCGCCAAGAGGGTCAACGTCAGAAACCCCGGATCACCTTCTGGATCCACCAGCCCACGGAAACGCAACGTAAGAACCAACCAGCGAGGCCGTATCCGATGAACAGCAAATCGATTTCGGCCGAGCAGGCCGTGCGCCTGCTTCAGCCGCTGATCGGGATCCGTGGCCGTCACCGCGGGCGCACCCTGGAATTGATCGAGGTGCTGTCCGACGGCCCCAGCGTCGCATTGATGGATACGGGCACCGCCCACAACATCCAGGCTAACCAGTTTGGCGATGCCCTGACGCGTCAGTCGCCGATATTCACTGTCCCGGTGGTCAGCGAGATCGAGGCTGATGCACATCCCGTCCTGCGCTCAATCCTTCCGGATTCCGTGCTTTTGGAATTGCGGGTGGCCATTGCCCCTCCGGCGAATCTTCCAGACCGAGAGCCTGACTGACGATCCGTCCTCTTGCTGGAGTGCAGCGATCCCGTTACTTTGTACCGCATGCAGTTTTCGCAGATAACCGCCGACAGTCTGAACATGATCACCGGCTATGCGCCCGATCATGTCGAGGTCAACGGTGTGCGGCACGAGAGCAGCCTGATCGTGCGACCGAATCGCCTGCTTGCTTCCTGGCCTGTCACTGATCTCGACACGCTGACCATGGATCACCTGGGATGGATCCGGGAAGATCCGCCCGAAATCCTGCTGCTCGGGACCGGCGAGCGGCAGGGTTTCCCCGCACGCCCGCTTTGGCGGTCGCTTCGCGCGGAACCCTGGGGCATCGAAATCATGGACACTGCCGCTGCGTGTCGAACCTACAATTTGATCCTTTCCGAAGGGAGAGCGGTGGCTGCAGCGCTCATCATCCAGACTTGATCCGGCCCTCGCGCCTCGACTGGTGCGATTCGCTGGCGCTCATTGACACCCTACGCGGGGCCTGCCGTACCTCGCAGGGTGCCGTGAGGCCAAGCCGAAACGCACCAGCCACACACCGATCCTGATCTCACGATCCGGGTAAAAGCACATCCCCGGATAACCCCCGGGCGCGCAGAAGGCGTCGCAGACGCTTCAAGGCCTCCATTTGAATCTGCCGAACCCGCTCGCGCGTCACACCAATCTCGGCCCCGACCTGCTCGAGTGTGCACCGCTCGAAACCATGCAGCCCGAAACGGCGTACCAGCACCTCGCGCTGCTTCTGATCGAGTTCCTCCAGCCAGGCTGCGACCAGGTTGCGAATATCCTCGTCCTCCAGCAGCGCGGACGGGCCAGCTACATTCTCATCAGGCAGGATTTCGGTCAACGAGCGGTCGCCATCGGGGCCGACGGCAACGTCGATGGAAGTCGAGGGCTCGGACATCGCCCGAAGTCGCTGGATCTCCGCGACCGGTTTCCCCAGCCGGATCGCCAGTTCGTCCTCGGTGGGTTCCCGCCCGAGTTCCTGCATCATGCCCCGCGCGACCTTGCCCTGGGCGCGCAGTTCCTTGCTCACATGAACCGGAATCCGGATCGTTCGCGCCTGGTTCATCAACGCCCGCTCAATGGTCTGCCGGATCCACCAGGTCGCATAGGTCGAGAACCGGAAACCTCTTTCGGGATCGAACTTTTCCACGGCATGCATCAGACCCAGGTTTCCTTCCTCGATCAGGTCAAGCAGAGCCAGGCCCCGATTCATATACCGGCGGGCGATCTTGACCACCAGCCGCAGATTGCACTCGATCATGCGCTGCCGCCCCCGGGAGTCACCGGCCCGGGCCAAGCGTGCGTAGTAGACCTCCTCTTCGGGAGTCAGCAACGGACGAAACTCGATATCACGCAGGTAGAGCTGGATTGCATCCAGTTCGGCAGGTCCGGCATCCTGCTGGACTCTGGGCTCCGCATCCACTGGAACCGGATCCGCTTCGAGCCGCATCTCATCCTCGCCGACGACGATCTCGTCGACTTCGGGATCGAGATTCCCGGCATCGCCGGTGGGGTCGATTTCGGGTTCTGCCGCTTCGTCGGCGACCTGCTTCAGCAATCGGTTCTGTGGGGGCATGGTGCAGAACTTCTCCATCTGAACGACAGTATCTACCGCCGGGGAAGATAACGCGTCGGGTCGACAGGCGCACCATCAACCCGGATCTCGAAATGCAGCATGGGACGGTCTGCCCCGGAATCGCCCAGAGATGCGATCCGCTGACCGGCACGCACATTCTGACCCTCGCGTACCAGCAGCTCCTCGTTGTGCCCGTAAGCACTGATGAATCGGGCGTCGTGCTTGATGATGATAAGCCGGCCATATCCGACCAGTCCACTGCCAGCGTACACCACCTCACCATCGGTTGCCGCGCGCACTTCATCGCCGCGCTGACCACCAATGGCCAGGCCACGCCGCGTACTGGCACTGTTGGAAAAGGCACGCAGGAGCGGACCGTCTGCCGGCCAGTGCCATTGCAGCGATCCGCCGGTGGTCCCCGTCGAAGTCGTTGCCACTGTGGTGGATGCGGCGGGGCGCCGGGACGCCGCGGTTGAAGTCTCTGGTGCCGAAACCGGGCTGACCGGTTCCGCCCGCGCATTGGGTTCCGCTGGTGCGGGCGGACGCGCTGCGGTGGCAGGCTGGGCCGGCGCCACCTGAGGAGTGCGACGCTCAAGGCCCGCCGCGCCAGCCAACCGGATTCTCTGACCCGGGTAGATGAGGTACGGTGGCCCGATGCCGTTTCGGCGGGCCACATCACGCCAGTCGAGTCCGTTTCTTGTAGCAATGCGGTAGAGGGTTTCATCCCTGCGCACCACGTGGGTTTCGGGCACGTTGGCCACACCGGGACCCTGCGGTGCTCGCGAAGCACAACCGGTGATCGCGACCAGGACCATCGTGACCAGGACAGCCGATACGAGCCAGGGAGCTACGGGGCCGAAACGCATCAGTCCAGAACGGTCAGGTAGCCCATGATCGCCAGGAGCAGGATCACCGAAAGCCAGCCCAGACGTTCCATGTACGGACGCAGATGCCGATCCGCCTGCGGACCCAGCCAGGCCATCAGCAGGCCTACGGCGAAAAACCGGGCACCACGACCGACAAGGGACGCAACGACGAAAGGCAGGAATGGCATTGCGAGTGCTCCAGCGGTGATCGTGAACAGCTTGTAGGGAATCGGCGAAAAGCCGGCGATCAGCACCACCCACACCCCCCAGACAGCGAACCATTCCTGAGCCAGATCGAGGGTCTCGCCGTGTCCCGTGTCGATGATCCAGGGTGCGACCAGTTCGAAGGCGAGCATTCCGATCAGGTAACCGAGCACACCACCGAGCACGGAAAACAGCGTGGTGAGGGCCGCCAGCCGCAGTCCTTCCCGAGGACGCGCCGCCGCCATCGGCGCCAGCATCACATCCGGTGGGATCGGAAAAAACGACGACTCCGCAAACGAAAGAGCAGCCAGATACCTCGGCGCGTGCCGGTGCCGTGACCAGCCCATCACGCGATCGTACAGTGGCTCGAAGACCCTCACTGCTCGGCCCCGGAAAGCATCGGAACAAAACACACCGCATCGAGCAATTCGCGCACGAACGCTTCCTCCGTGTGTCTGTACCGAACCAGTTGCTGACGCCCGTCCACACCCTCGAGTGGCGCGACGAGGCGACCACCCGGGGCAAGCTGGGTCAACAGCGTGTGCGGGATTTCGCGGGGCGCCGCTGTCAGCAGTATGCCATCAAACGGGCCTTTGGCCGCCCAGCCCTCGGCTCCGTCTCCATGCCGCACGCTGACATTGTTGATTCTCAGACGACTGAGGAGTTCGCGCGCGGTGCGGCTCAATGCTTGAATCCGTTCCACCGAATATACCCGGTCGACCAGCTTTGCCAGGACCGCAGCCTGGTAGCCCGAGCCGGTACCGACTTCGAGTACGGTCCGCACGGCGCCGCCGTCGAGCAACGCCTCGGTCATGCGGGCAACGATATACGGCTGGGATACGGTCTGCCTGTAGCCGATCGGCAAGGCAATGTTCTCATAGGCACGGTGGACCAGAGCCTCTTCGATGAACAGATGCCGGGGCACCTGACGAATCGCCTCCAGCACCGCTGGGTCGCGGATTCCGAGTCCCGACAGCTGCGTGATCATACGGTCGCGGGCCCGCTGAGACGTCATGCCGGCCCCGGATATATCAAGCACCTTCCGCCTCCCCTTCAAGCCAGCGTCCGACGGTATCAATCGCTTCGAACTGGGTGAGATCCACCTGGATCGGCGTCACCGAAACGAAACCTTCGCGGACGGCGAAGAAATCCGTGCCGGGTCCGGCGTCCTGTTCCGGCCCTGAAGGTCCGACCCAATAGATGGTACGCCCGCGCGGGTCGCTCGCTTTCACAACCGGCTCGGACTTGTGCCGATGACCGAGGCGGGTAGCCTGGACGCCACGAATCTCCTCGAACGGGAGATCGGGCACATTCACGTTGAGAATGGTCGCGGCTGGCAGCGGTACCCTGTGCAGCCGATCGAGCAGATTCAGAACAACCCGTGCGGCGGCATCATAATGCTGCATGCCCGGGCCCACCAGCGACACGGCGATCGCAGGCAGGCCCAGAAACCGCCCTTCCATTGCCGCCGCCACGGTGCCGGAATAGAGGACATCATCACCGAGATTGGCGCCCGCGTTGATACCCGAGATCACGAGATCCGGTTCCCTCTCCAGCAACCCGGTAATCGCCAGATGCACACAATCCGTGGGCGTTCCATCGATGCCCATATCGCCATTCTCCAACTCCTGGGCGCGCAGCGGGTGCACCAGTGTCAGACTGTTGCTGGCGCCGCTACGGTCACGATCAGGTGCGACCACCCGAACGTCGGCGACCGTACGCAGGTGCCTTGCCAGGCATTGTATGCCGGGCGCGTGGATGCCATCGTCATTGCTGACCAGGATACGCATAAGCGAACAAACCGGGGATGGAGGCACCTAATATAACGGAAACAGCGGTGCACGAACCGAATCCCCGAAACATGAGCGTGGCTCCGCTGCGCGTGGAGCAATGGATGAACTCTGACACTGATCCAAATGACGTCGGCCATTTTCTTCGCGCGATCGGTGAAGTCCGCCGTTTGGAGCATGACCGCGCCGACGTGCGTGGCCCGCGTCCCTCAGCACGCGCGCACCAGCGACGGAAGGATGATCGCGCAGTACTCCACGACCTCCTCAGCGACCCGGTCAACGCGACGGACCTGCAACCGGGAGACGAGTTGCGGTTCATGCGACCGGGCCTGAGCCGGCGCGTCTTCCGGAACCTGAAACGTGGTCAGTACCGGATTCAGCAGGAACTCGACCTCCATGGTCTGTTCGCCAGCGAGGCCCGCAGGATGGTCGCGGAGTTCCTCAATGACGCACGCTCAGAGGGACACCTTTGTGTACGAGTGATCCACGGCAAGGGACTGCGGTCACGCCAGCAGGGCCCGGTCCTGAAGGGACTGCTGGATCACTGGCTAAGACAACGCGAGGACGTTCTGGCTTTCTGCTCGGCCCGCCCGGCCGATGGCGGCACCGGCGCCGTGTACGTACTGCTTCGCCGAGCGTCGCCACGCTGATCCGACCCTGAATTCACGATCGCTGCCAACGCGACAAGCCACCCCGCAGGCTGCCGTGAGGCGCAGCCGAACCGCACCGAAACCCTGCAGGCCCGTGCCCGCAGGGTCCCGGGACCTCGAACGGTGCAATTCGCTGCGTTCGTTGGCACCCTGCGGCTTTCGTCATCAGGGTCGCCGCTCGTTCGGGGTAACGAAACCAGGCACTGACCGGTACCATTACCGCCTGTCTGGAAATCGGGGCGGGCCGTTGCGAAACCGACAGCATATGCTTAGTGTATTGTCCGAGGGCAAACCCACTGAAGGTTTGGGACAGAAGGGAATCCCTTGCCAACGTCATTTTTCGATGCAATACTTGTACATAGATTATACGTTCGAGGCGTGGCACTGAGATGAGGAGAGCGATGATGAGCAACTGGAAGTGGGCAATTCTGGGTATTGCTCTGGCGGTACCGGTCCACGCCCATGCGGATTCCCTCGAGGAACGGGTGGCGAAGAGCCAAGCCGCGATCCAGACGTTCGCTTCGACGCTGCAGGGCCACCTGCAGACTGCGATGCAGGACGGCGGACCCACCAAGGCCATTGAGGTGTGCCAACAGCGCGCCCCTGCAATCGCTGCCGAGATTTCCGACGAAACCGGCTGGAGCGTGGGCCGCACCAGCCTGAAGCTACGGAATCCCGAAAATGCCCCGGACGAATGGGAGCGTGCCGTTCTCGAGGACTTCGACGCCCAACGTGCAGCCGGCGTCCCGGCCGCCGAACTATCGCGCTACGAAGTCGTGGAAGACGGCGACCAGACGGTGTTTCGGTTCATGCGCGCGATCCCCACCGGTGGACTGTGCCTGACGTGTCACGGCAGCGAGCTGAGCGGCGACATCAAGCACGCGCTGGAGCGCCTGTACCCCGAGGACCAGGCGACGGGTTACTCCACGGGTGATGTGCGTGGTGCGTTCTCGATCATTCAGCGCATGTAGTTCCGTAGCGCCAACGCCACGACCACGCGAATGTCGAGGGTCGCCAGCCCAGGCCCCTTCTGGACAACGTGTGCCGGCGCTCGATCGGCAGGTTCCGGACCACCGGCGCACCGCCGCATTCACGCCCCTTCAAACGGGGGGATCGCCTGCCACGGTGACTGAATTCGGACTGTCTCCATTGGGAATCGGTTAGAATCCGGGATGCATCCTATACCGGAAAGATCGAACCATGACCCGATCCATCGATGCTGAGTTGCTTGCCCTCGCTGTCGACGCGTCCAACGATGGTATCGTCATTGCCGAACAGGAAGGCCAGGACAATATCCTGATCTACGTCAACCGGGCATTCGAGGAGCTCACCGGATACTCGGCCGATGAGATCCTGTACCGCGATTGCAGATTCCTCCAGGGGACCGACAACGACCAGGGCGCTGTCCGCGAAATCCGGGCAGCGCTGGATGCCGGCAAGCCCTGCCGCGTCGTGTTGCGCAATTACCGCAAGGATGGATCCCTGTTCTGGAATGAGCTGTCGATCACCCCCGTCTATAACGACGACGATCAGCTGACCTACTACATCGGCGTGCAGAAAGACATCACCGCCCGGGTCGAAGCCGAGGCGCGTGCCGAGCGCGCGGAACAAGCGCTTGCAAGAACCAGGGGTGAAGGCGACTCCTGATCAAGAGCGCATTCGCAACAGCACCCCGGGTAACAAAAGAGGTCGGGTGCCAATGGGCGCAGCGAATTGCGCCGTTCGAAGCCATGGAATCTGGAGGTCACGGCCAATATGGTACTGGTGCGGTTCGGCTGCGCCTCACAGCACCTTACGCAGGTTGATTCATGCCCACTGCTATTGCAGTTGCGCTATGGCACCAACCACGCCGGTCGCGTATTCCCCTGGACCCAGTTCCATTTCCAGCACCAGATCGGCATCCCCATCCCATTGCCATCTCAGTTTCCTGGGCCGCATCCGCAGCGGCCGGCGCGCGTGCGCCAGGCCCTCGCGATCAAGCCCCTGCGCCAGTTCGGAATATTCACGGGCGACGGCATTCTCAAGCGCAAGAACCACCCCGACAGAGCCAGGGTCACCGCGGCCCCAGAGTGGCCCGGTCGGGTGCAGATCAAGGCTTTCGCAGCGCGTCCGCAGATCGTCGTCGATCACCGGCGCCGGAAAGATACTGTTGGAACCATCCAGCATCACCAGCTCGCCGGGCAGCAAGTGTTCCCAGGTGTCCTCCTCGACTCGGCGCCGCAGCACCGCATTGAAAATGGCAGCCCGCGCCGCCGAAAGGTAGAGACTGCGCTGATTACGGCTACGTGGCCGCAGGCGCCCCGAAAACCAGGCCCGCGCCCGTGCCAGATTGTCATGGCCGAATCGCTGCTCGCCGAAATAGTCCGGCAAACCGCGCAAACGAACCCTTTCCAGCACCGCATCGGCCGCCTCGCGATCACCGTTCACATCGCTCAAGCACAAACGAAAACGGTTTCCCGCCAGGTGCCCCGTCTTGAGCTTGCGCGAGTGCCGCTCGCTGGTGAGGATTTCCACTCCATCCGGCGCCGCGGCCGCCCAGTCCGGCGCATCCCTCCCCGGCAACTGCACACTGAACCATTGGCTGGTGACCGCAAACCGGTCCTTGCGCCCCGCATACCCCACGTGAATTCGGGACACTCGGGCAGTGCGCGCCAGCCACTCAGCGATGTCCTCGCTGTTGTGCCCGGTCTTGCGGATGGACAGCCACACATGTTCGCCATCCCCGTCGGGTACGGTCGCGGGAATCTCGTCCACGACGAAGTCCTCCGGGCGGACCTTGATCCGCCCTCGCAGCGGAATCGACCAGGGAAACACGACCGACTCTGACGATTCGGACACAACGGTCATCACAGCTCGCCACCCGCCATACCGGAATTCGTCACCGGAAACGGACGGGGTTCCGCGACCCGATCGCGAAGATACACCGGCTGAGCCATCTCGGGACGGACCGACTCGCCACGGGCCAACGCCGCGGCGCCCAGCATGGCCACCTCGCGCGCGCAGGGCTGCGCCGTTGAATCCATTTCGCTGTCGTCCAGTCCCCATCGCATTGCAAGATCCGGATACGCGGCGAGCCCCGACCCCAGTACCAGTCTTGCGGCGTGCCGGACCTGGGTTGCTCCCGCGACCACACCTGCTAACGGCTCGCTACGACGATCCGGGGCTGACAGGCTGCCAGAGGCGCTTCCGCCCCAGGAAGGGACGATCCTCGCCGGGCTCGACAGAAACTCCTCCGCGACCGCAACCCGGCCCTCGGGTCCCGTCTCGAACTCTGCCCAGTACAGTTCCCCCATGCGCGCGTCGAGAAGCGCCAACACCTGCCGCGCGCCACGATCGGCTCCCTGCTGGGCCAGAACGGCCAGCGTCGACACCGGCACCACTTGCCGGTCGATCGCAAAGGCCAGACCCTGCGCGACCCCGAGCCCCAGCCGCACCCCGGTGAAGGCTCCAGGCCCGCGCCCGACGGCGATGCCGTCCAGCTGCCCCGGACGCAGCTCCGCTTCGGCGAGGAGGCGGTCGATCTGACCGAGAATCAGCTCGCCATGCCTTCTTGCGGCCTGGGATTCGAGCAGCCAGCGTACCTCGCCGTCCATCCACAGGGCCGCCGAACACGCGTTGGTCGCGGTTTCCAGCGCAATCAGGCGCATACGATGTTGCTCCGGTCCCGCCTGGCCTGGTGCAGGAATTCAAGGGCCGACAGGGGATCATGGGTTTGATGAAACGCGGGCAGGCTGCGCAGGAACTGCCGCCCATATGGCTTGTTGGTCAGCCGTGGGTCGCACAGCGCCAGAATCCCGGCATCGCGGGCATCGCGAATCAAACGGCCCGCCCCCTGTTTCAGCGCCAGCACCGCCTGCGGAAGTTGAAACTGCATGAACGGGCTACCTCCTTCTGCTTCAATCGCCGCTGCTCGCGCCTGCAGGACCGGATCGCTCGGAGCCGCAAATGGAAGCCGGTCGATGATCACAATCGACAACGCTTCGCCCCGGATATCAACGCCTTCCCAGAAACTGTGCGCGCCCAGCAGCCAGGCCTGGCCCGATGCCCGAAAACGGCTGAGCAGTTCACCGCGCGGCTGCTCACCCTGAACCAGCAGTGTCCGCTCCGGAGGCAGCCGGTCCCGGAGCAGCCCGGCCGCTTCCCGAAGTGCGCGATGACTGGTGAACAGAAAGAAACCACCGCCGGGATTCCCGTCGAGCAGCGGCCAGGCCCAATCGATACAGGCGCGTGTGTACTCCAGCGAATTCGGGTTCGGCAACCCACGCCCCGGCAAGACCAGGCAGGCCTGCCGCTCGAAATCGAAAGGGCTGTCCAGCCGTTGCGCCCGAACATCGTCGGGCAGACCGAGGCGCCGGGCTGCGTGGCTGAAATCCTCGCCCACTGCGAGTGTAGCGGAGGTGAAAATCCAGCTCGCCGGACGTGCGGCCCGGCGCTCCGCAAGTGGCCGAGCTGCATCCAGCGGCGTACGGTGCAACACCAGACTCTGCGTGAATCGCTCGACCCAGGGCACGGTTTCGGAACTCTCCTCACTCCATGAGTGCAATCGCCCAAGGAGAATACCGCAGCGCGTGTGCGCCTGATCCAGCCCCGGGCTTCTCCCTTCCGCCGAAGCCAGCGCCTGTTCCAATTCCCCCAGCGCCCGATCCAGTTCGGACAACGCACCAAGCACGTCCGGGTCGTCCGCAAACTCGCTCCAGCTCGCCCGCGCCGGCCAGGATTCGGAACATCGCAGCAGTGTTGCGACGGCGTCCTGAAGCGCACCGATCCGTTCGCGCAGATCGACCAGCTCCGGGGCATCGCGCTCCATTTCCCGCAGCACATCCCGACCGAGGTCGCGGATCGCCCGAGTACCCAGGGCGAGCCCGAAAAATGCCCCGGCGATCTCCGGCAACTGGTGTGCCTCGTCGACGATCACCGCGTCCATTTCCGGGAGCAGGTCCCCGAATCCTTCGTCCTTCAGCGCCATGTCGGCGAGAAGCAGGTGATGATTGACCACGACGACGTCAGCTTCCTGCGCGCGGCGTCGCGCCCGCGCGACGAAACACTCATTCAACCGCGGGCATTCGCCGCCAAGACAGTTATCCACCGTCGAAGTCACCAGTGGCCAGAGCGGCGCGTCTTCCGCGAGGATATCGGCCTGCGTAAGGTCACCTGTCGGGGAAGTGCGCGCCAGCCGGCGCAGCGCCTCCAGAGTCACAAGCTGACGTCCGCGCGCCTTCCCATCCGCCGCTGCCGAATCCAGTCGGTAGTGACAGAGATAGTTCGACCGTCCCTTGAGGAGAGCGAGTCTTGGCTGCTGACCCAGCGCCGCGCAGACCATGGGCAAATCCTTCTCATACAACTGGTCCTGCAATGTCTTGGTACCCGTCGAGATCAGGATCCTGCGCCCCGACAGCAATGCCGGCACCAGGTAGGCGTACGTCTTGCCGACCCCCGTTGCAGCCTCGACCAGAAGCTCCGAAGGTGAATCGGCGATCACCTCGGCCACCAGCCCGGCCATCACCTGCTGCGGAGCGCGCGGCTGAAAACCGGGAACGGCCCGTGCCACGATTCCACCCGGACTCAGGGCGGCGCACGCGCGCTCGGCCACTTC
>JAABSN010000101.1 GCA_011390385.1 Thioalkalivibrio nitratireducens
TTCACGTAGGTGCACCCACATTTCGGGATTACAAGATAGAACAGGCGTCCATCTGGGTCAGTGAAAAGACGGTTGAGCTGCTTCGATTTCCCGACGACCGTGTTCATCAATGAGACCCTTCTGCCGGTCGACGCGCGCTGTTGGAATCCGTGTAGCGAGTGAATACAGGGCAGTATGGCCGTTTTGGGTGCATTGTGTGGGCAGGCTCGTTCCTGCCTGGCCTTTTGGCATCACGCAACAGCGAACGGGTCATCGACGATACCGATCAGTTGAAAGGTGAAAGATCCTCCACCAGCCTCTGTTGCCGAGGCATGATAGGCATCTGCAGCACTTTTTGCTGCAGCCAGGTTTGTGGCTGCTTGCGTTCCGTAGGCTTGCATGACGTCGCGCGCCGCCTCGACATCGGAGAGCCCGAGCACGGTTGCGAAATAGACCCCGAGATCGGCCTTGGCTGACAGGTAGGCGACATCCTCTGCGCTGCCACCATTCTTGGCGCCGCGAATGATTTCGAGAACGAAAGTGCCTTCGCCGACAGTCCCGCTGGTCAGCGTATCCTGCCAGAATGCTGCACCGGCGGCATCCGGTGTGCGGCCGAGAACATTGGTGTAAACGGCATCCACGAACGCCGCGGGGTCATTCGAGTTCGGATAGAGCTCCTGGGTCTCGGGCTGATTGAAGAACAGGTTGGCGATCTCTTCGAGCGAGGAATCTTCGGCCAGCTTGTCGGCCCAGAAATACAGGCCGAGACTGTCGGCCGCCCGGTTGAAGTAGGCGACATACATTTCAGTCAGGAGATCGAACTGGGCTGGGGACAGCGACACGAGACTTGCAACGTCTGTCAGATCGATTGTGGTATCGCTGAACTGGAGTTCCTCGATGTTGATGAGCGTGTCGCGTCCACCTGTTCCGTTTCGATCGAGGAGTGTCAGGGCGCCATTCGCCGCCAGCGACAAGGTGAAGTTGCTCGAGGCTGTCTCGACCACTGCTGTGTCCCGGCCCTCCAACCCGTCACGCGTCTCGTCGCCGGATACCAAGAGCAGGGTGTCATCGTTGGCGCTTGCGCCGCCTGGGTTCGACAATATGAAGTTGGTGGCGGTCAGCGGTGTTCCCGACTGACTGGTGTGAAAGACGTCCATGTAGCTGCCATCGGACAACGTAACGCGCGAGACATTCAGGAAGGGCTTGCTGATGGTCGCCAGGACCTCCGAAACGCTGGCAAAGCCGCTATCGATCAGCTGTATGACTTCCCGAGCAACATCGAAATCGAGCACCCTGTTGCCGCCAGAGGCTGCACGCAGAACGAAGGTGTCGACACCATCCCCCCCGAAGAGGACATCCGTACCCGAGCCGCCGTCCAGCGTATCGTTTCCATTGTTGCCCTGTATCTGGTCATCCCCGCCGCCACCCGACAACATGTCCGCGACCACGGTTCCAAAGATCGTCTCCCCGTTATCGGTCGCGATGGGAGGCTGTGTTCCTTGATGGGAAAAACCGGCGATCTCGTACCCGATGTCAGCCAGGATCGCTTTGTCGATATCGGTGGGGACCGTTCGGGTTCCAGTGGTCAATGATGGGTCCATCAGCACGGAGTCGTTGCGGATGCCATCACGGACATGCTGGTCGGTGCTGGATTCGAGCGGGATGGGCTGCCCGTTGTTAACCTGGAGCGCATTGGGCCCATTGAAGGCACCACCGATATCGAACTGATCGAAAGCAGCTGAGGTCCCATGCCCGAGGATGTGTCCGATCTCGTGCAGGGCGACCGAGATGAAGTCGTTCTTTCCGAGCACGGGGCCGTCGATGTCGAAGCTCCAGTTGCCGTCCAGATCGAACACGATCGTGCCGGCCCAAGGCTCAAAATCTGTCACGGGACCAGTTCCGCGAAAATCGCTGGTGATGCGTGCCGAAAAGACATCGCCTTGCGCGGAATACCCATCTGGCCCGGCGCGCCCGAGTGCGGTCTCAAGATGGCGCGCGCCGACGAAGACAAGCATGTCATCGATCGGCTCTGTGAGGGTTACCCTGCGCTCCGTGAAGCCGTCGCTCGGATCCCGGATCGTGAAGCTGATACCGGCTGGAACATCATCGAATTCATCCTGGATAATGGATTCCCAGACGCCGGCAGCAGCGTCCAGCGCTGCCCGTCGAGCGGGGTCATCGAAGAACCCTTCTGTATCGAAGCGGTAATCGAATTTAATGGAGAAAGACATCAGTGGTTTCCACGTCAGACATGCTGGCGCGGACAGGCTAGCACGCAAGCTGCGTGCCATGCATCACATCTGCTACCTGCAGCCGTGCTCCGGGACATGGTGAAGGAGCCACCTGCGCAGCGCGCCTGCCGCCATCCGTGGCCCAAGGATATGCACGTTACGCTTTCTTCATTGGGCACGGCTACAGCTGGCTGGCTCGGCATGAAGGACCCAAGCCCATGATCCGCAACTCGGAATTGCCATTTCCTGCCGCAAATCTGCGCTGGACAGCGCGCCTCAAGGCAACCCTTGTCCATGCGCTTGATGATGAAACGCTATCGAGTGCGCAAGCATACGCGCTGTATGCGATTTCCGAAGAAGAAATCGCGCACTGGCGTATGGTGCTGCAGCGGGTTGGCATGCAGGGTTTGGCCGCCAAGTACTCGGTGAACTATCGTTCAACCCCGCCAAGCATCACGGACGTGGCCTAGAACAAATCGCCCCGTCGAAACGTCTGCACGCCAGGCCCGAGGCTCTTCCAATCGGCATCATCCGTGGCATGCGTGTCGGCGCGTTCTGCATTCGCTTCTTTCAGGATCAGCCGCAGGCCCACGAGGAAATCGTCGCTGGTCTCGCCACGAAGTGTCTCGCCCACGTCGCCCCTGATGATTCCTGCACGCCGAAAGGCAGCTTCGATGGCCAGGTCGTAACCGCTGGCTTGTTCTCCAATGAGCTTGAACCAGACTGCCTGTATGGGGGCTGCGCGCTGGCGCGATCCGGCAAAGTCGCCGGTCAAGACCGCCGGGCTCTGGCCCATGCCACGCACGGTGCATCCATAGGAGATATCGACACCGAAGGGTCGCCCTGGCCAGTTGACCGAGAAGCCTTCAATACGCGTCGTCCCGCTTGCGCTGCCAAGCCAGTTCCCTGGCGCACTCGTGACATCGCCTGCGCGCTCCACATGTCCAGATAGCTTGACAAGTGAAGCTGTGCTCGATGATGCCGTCGGCCCCATGCTCTGCCCGGAGACCGGAGCGCCATCCAACTTCTGCACCTCGACAGCCACTTTCCGCTCGGGAAAGGACCTTGGAATATACAGAGTCAGCGTGATGGCCGTCTCTTCCTCGCCCGATACATAGACAACAGCCATTTCGCCGTACGCACTCAGTGTAACCTGACCGCCTTGTCTTGGTCCCACGATCTCGATGGATCCAGGAGCTCCAGGCAGCTGCATCAGCACCATCTTCGGCAGGTCGCGCTCCCCTTCACACAGGTAGCGAAACACATGAAAACCAGGCGCAATGGGGATCGGCTTGCTCTGCATCCGTGGCAAGTCTGTCTTGAAGGAAGTCGCCACCTTGGAACTCCGAGTCATCGAAAAGCCTATATAAAAGTAGCTTGGTAATGTCGGGCGGTCTCTTGTGAGTCAAGCCACGTCAGCTTTGCGGTTGATGGAGACGCCCACGTTGCGTGGGAGGCGCTCAAACCTCGTGCGGACATGGTCTCGGTCTCCTTAGGCAACCTACAACGACCGGCACTCTGACCGGGCCGAGAGGTGCGTCGCGCAGCTCTCCAAAGCGCCCACGGCATGCCCTGCCTTGCCTGAAAATAAGGCGCATGTGGACCCTGGGGCAGGTTCATGCTGCTGACGCATAAAATTCACAACAAAGTTGTTGAGATTTGCGTGGGGCGCGGGTTAACAGGCGATTAACGGTCAACCTGACTCGTCGACTCGGCCCGGTGCGCTTTGCGGCCGCCCAGTAGACCTGTCCATATATTAATAAAATTCAGCGCGTTAGTAGGGCTCGGGGGTACAAAGTGTCTTATGAAACTACAGGTGATGCGGTCGTCAGCGCGGTTGAGGGTTCCGACCTTCCAGCGAGCTTGAAGAGCGCAATCAGCAACCTTCTAAGTGGCGGTGGTCTTACCCCGCTCTCGGATCCATTAACTGCTGGTGAGGTCACCTTTTCGGGCAACCTTCCCACCAACCTGCGGGTGACGAACATCAAGCAGGGCGGTGACTACAACGCCTCGCCCTCGAACGACGTCGTTTTGTTCGACACGGGCGAAGACGTGCGTCTGCAAATCACGGTTCCGGGCCCGATCAACTCCGACGGCTCCCCGTCTGACCCGGTGCGGGTCGTTGTGGTGCTCGGCAACGGCAACGACGTCATCAACTTTGCCTCTTCCGGGAATGCACTCGCCGGAAACCGGTCGGCATTTGACGAAGAAGGGTCTTCGGCAGGCAGCACGATCGATGGTGCAGCTGGCAACGACTCGATCACCGCGACGAGCGGTGACGACTTCGTGCTCGGCGGGATCGGTGACGACAGCATCTTCGGCGGCTTTGGTGCCGACACGATCGACGGTGGCCAGGGTAACGATACGATCATTGCTGGTGGTGGTGACGACCTCATCCTCTTCTCCTCGGGCAATGACACGATCGATGGTGGCGCCGGCTTCGACCAGCTGTCGGTTGGCGATGCGAAGTCGAGCTTCACGATCAGCGTTGCGGACGGCAGCCTCGTGTTCACCAACACCGCAACCGGCGATGTCACGCAGGCCAAGGGCACCGAGTTCGTCAGCTTCGCAGATGGCGGAATTGCACTGGCCCTGGGCGATCAGGAACAGGCTGCAGTCGCACGGCTCTACGAAGCGCTTCTGGAACGCGGAGCAGATGCTGCGGGCCTCGAGTACTGGGCGAACCTTGTCGAAGAAGGCACTCTGGATCTCAACCAGATCACCGAGTTCTTCCTCAGCTCTGGCGAGTTCCAGTCCAGCACGAATGCAGACCTTTCGGACCAGGCATTCATGCAGTTCCTGTATCAGGAGGCCTTCAACCGGACGGCCGACGATGCCGGCCTCAACTTCTGGACTTCGGTGCTCGAGCAGGGTCAGCTCTCGCGGGCAGAAGTTACCACGCTCTTCGTGGAACACTCCGAAGCAGTCGATGCCTTCGACTACATCCAGATTGTTGGAAACAACAACGTCGACTTCACCTAAGTTGACCAACACACAAGAAAGAGCGGGCTCACGCCCGCTCTTTTTTTGTGCTTAATACGTCATGCGTTTTCCCCAGACCCTCGTCGATCATATCGAAGCAGCCTTGGCCGCGGACGACACCGATGCGGCTGTGCAGCAGCTCAACGCGGCGGGCTTTGCCCGTGAAACCTACGAGAGCCTTTCGGCACATCGCGGATTGGTCCAAGCGCGGCTTGGCAACACCTCCAAGGCTCTGGCGGCAATCTGGCAGGCCACATCGTATTATCCGTTGCGCCCGGAGCCTTGGGCGATGCTGGGCGCGCTCCTCAATCAATCGGGCAAGAGCAGTCTGGCCCTTTGGGCACTCGAGAAAGCTGTTCGCCTCGACCCTGACAACGCCGAGATCGAGGAGCGTTATGTGCGTCTTCTGGCCGCCAAGCGCCCCCAGGCAGGCCAGCGGCACTTCATCAAGAGGCTTCCCGAACTCGCCGCGCTGACCTGGGAAACGCAGGTATCACTTGCCAGTGCCCTTCACCTGCACCGCTTTGGCACCCTCTCGGCAGACTCGATGGTTCTGCGCGCACAGGGCTACAGCGACAGGGAAACCCAGCTCATCGTGCAGATCAGCAATGGCACCGACCTGCGCGCCAAGACCTTTCCGATTACACCCGACACAACCGGCGCCTGGCGACTTGAAGTCGCCTGGCCTGCGGATGCGAGTGCCGCCCAAGTGCTTTGGTCGGAAGATCATACAGCGCTGGCACCCGGCACCGTGCAACGCCACGTTGAACCCGTGCTGCCTGCGTCCGGAACGGTGCGCAGCCCGCGAGAGACCGATCCAACGGACCGCATCGACATCATCGTTCCAATCTATCGCGGCGCATCCGAAACGCGTGCCTGTCTCGACTCGATCATCACCGCCAGGTGCCAATGCAAGTTTCGGCTTGTTCTGGTCAATGATGCCAGCCCGGATGATGCCCTTGGCCGCCTTGTTCGGGACCTGGCCGAGCGCGGGATCGTCACGCTTGTCGAAAACCCCCTCAATCTTGGATTTACCGGAGCGGTCAACCGGGCCCTCGAAGTCTGCAAGACAAATGATGTGCTCCTGCTGAACGCCGATACCGTGGTCAGTGACGGGTGGCTCGACCGCCTGCAGGCCGCTGCCTACAGCGCTACGGATATTGGCACCGTCACGCCACTGAGCAACAACGGCCAACTGACGAGCTACCCGGACATGTCCGTAGCGGCTCCGCTTCCGAACGCCGAAACGATCCGGTTGCTCGATGAATCGGCGGCGCAGGCAAACCGGGGGCTTCGAGTCGACATACCGACAGGAACCGGCTTTTGCCTGTTTCTCAAGCGACGGTGCCTCGACGAAATTGGCTCTCTGGATCAGGCCAGGTTCGGTCGTGGGTATGGGGAGGACATCGATTTCTGCATGCGTGCGCTCGCGGCGGGCTGGCGCAATGTCTGCGCCACGGACGTCTATGTCGCGCACCATGGAACGGTCTCTTTTGTAGATGAGAAAGCCGCTCTCGTCGGGCGCAACATGGCACGGGTCGCGGAACGGCATCCAGATTACCGGACGCGGGTGGACCGGTTCATGGCCACCGATCCGCTCAAGACCATGCGCAATGCACTGGCCCGCACAAGTTGGCCCCGCATGGCACGCGAGCGGGTTCTCGTTTTCGGCCCCCCGCGATGGGCCATGGCCGACAAGCTGCGCCAGTATCGCTTCCAGTGTGCCGCGCGCGGCGAAAAGCTTGCCTGGATTTCACGCGACCCGCGCCAATCGGATGGGCAGATCATCCTGGAAGATGACCAGCCGGGCCAGAGCACGCGGATACGTTATTGCTGCGTGCAAGACCGTGAGCGTCTCATAGAAGACCTGCGGCAGGTTGGAATAACACGTGTCGACCTCTTACAGCGCGTTCCCGACGCACTGCGTTGGGTGCTGGATGCCATCGATGCGCCGCGCCATCTGCACGCGATGGAGCACGGCTTGCTCATAGACCACGTGCGCAGCAGGCCCGATCGCGTGGTCTGTTACACCAAGGCCGCGCAACGGCTTGTCCCGACCGCACTGCGGGAGCGGGTTTCCCTCGCGGAACCAGGCCCTCTGGATACAGTGACTGCACCTTCGGGCGCGCAAGGCCACAACGTCGCAGTTCTGGCCGGCGCCAACGATGTGGCCGGCTATAGGTTGCTTATGCGCCTTGCCCGTGAAATCAGCCGCACCAACGCGGACGTGGCCTTGTTCGTGTTCCAGCGCTCCCTGGACGACCTCAGCTTGGCGCGGAGTGGAGTCGCCTTCCCCCTTGGGGGGGTGGGGTCGGATACGCGGCGCGAACTCGCAAATGCTCTGGGGTGTACACAGGCGCTCGTTATCGGCCGCGGTGATGATCTCACGGGATGGCCCCTCGACCTTGCCTGCCAAACCTGCGCAAATGTTGTTGCCATTGGTGCCGCGGCCCTGCAGGAGCGAGCGGGAAGCCATCCGTATGTCACCACGCTGCCCCTCGATGCGGATGTCATGGACGTACTGCACGCACTGGGTAAGGCCCCTGCACAGCCATGCTGAAAACAACTCCATCATATGCTATCGTCGGCAAGCTCGAAGGTCTTGTGGACGGGATCGCTGTCGGATGGGTCTGGAGCCCGGATCGACCTCAGGACATCTTCGTCGTGGAGTTGTTGGTCGACGGCTATTGCGTGGCGGTTGATCGGGCGAACATTTTCCGGGCCGACTTGCGTGACCAGCTCAGCGAGCCTGACCGCGGCTTCCAGATTGCGGTGCCGCATGCCGCCCTGGAAAATGGCCGCGAAATCACGGTCCGCGTGGCAAATGTTCATGCCATCGTACCCGGCCAGATCGACCTGAGAGACAAGGCGACGCCTGGCGATGTAACCCTTCCCACGACCAATGGGGAGATCACACAGTCGCACGCCTTGACTGTGCGCGGTTGGGTCATGCCCCGTCAGTATCGTGACCGCCCGGTTACGATACAGGCCCATCTGGACGGCACCATGATCGCCGAGACAGAGGCCAGCGATGCCCCGCCGTCGCAAGGCAATACCAACCAGCCACCTCATTTGAAGCTCTTCACGTTGCGCTTGCCGTTCGCGCTGGCTGATGGCGCGACCCACCAGATCGAAATCACGGATGCGGATGGCTGCGTTCTGAAAGGCAGCCCGATCACGGTTGTGGCGCACCAGAAGGGTTCAAGCAGCCTTCTCGAAGACGCCGCGGAAGCGGCAACCGACAATCCGGCTCTGCAAAAGGAGCTCACGCTTCTTGCACAGGCAAACCGGCGCCAGGAACGCCGGGGGCCCGCATCGGCATCGTTCGATGATTACGAGCTGTGGCAAGACGTTTATCCCCTACCATTTGCGCCGCAACCGACTGGGCCGGTGCATATCGTCATTTTTGGCCCGGGCGATGATGGTCCGACACGCAACGCTCTTGCCTGCTTCGGAGACAGGGTTTCGGTGACCCGAACCCAGGACGGGATATTGTCGCGCAACGACTGGCCAGACCGAGGGATCATCCTCTTTCTGCGTGCTGGCGATACGATCAGACCAGAAGCCTGTGCCGCCATGGAAGCCGCCCTGCAGGACGCCGAGATCGCGTATTGCGACAGCGATGTTCGCGTGGACGACGTATGGAGACCATGGTTCAAGCCGGATTGGGACCGTGATCTTTATCTTGCGCAGGGCTATGTCTGGGGTCTTGTCGGCATGCGGGCAGACGTCGTGGACCAATCAGCTGCAGAGAGCTTCCTCCTCGACGACATAACCTTCAACCTTTGTGCATCGGGTATGCGTGTGGCGCATATCCCCCATGTTCTCCATCGTGATGAGGTTAACACGCAGGCTGGGGTTGCAGCACTTCCCGACGGTTGGCTGGCCGACAGCGTGGCCTTTTATCTGTCCCACACCGCACCTGAAACCACGGTCACGCCGCGTTCCGGAATGCCATGGCTCAATCGGATCACTTGGGCGCCACCCAAGGAGTGGCCACGGGTCTCCGTGATCATCCCGACGCGCGATCGGGTAGATCTTCTGCGTACCTGTATCACGGGCTTGCTGACCGGGACGGACTATCCCGATCTGGAGATCATCATTGTAAACAACGCGTCACAGCTGGGTGAGACAGCGGCGTATCTCGACGAACTTGCGACACAAAACGGGATCATGGTCCTGGATATGCCAGGCGCCTTCAATTTCTCGGCGCTCAACAACGCTGCAGCGAAAGAAGCGACCGGCGACGTGCTCTGCCTGCTCAACAACGACATCGAAGTGCTCGAAGCCGGCTGGTTGAAGGAAATGGTCAGCCTGTTGCTGCGTCCCGATACCGGTGCAGTCGGGGCCAAGCTGCTTTGGGAAAACGACATGGTGCAACATGGCGGCGTGATTCTCGGGGTTGATGGCGGTGCGGTGCATGTCGGGAGCAACTGCCATCGTGATGACCCGGGCTATATGGGACGCAACCAGGTAGCCCACAGGCTGAGCGCTGTTACCGCTGCCTGCATGGTGGTGCACAAATCCGACTATATCGCGCTTGACGGGCTGCACGAACGGAACTTCCCCGTCGCCTTCAACGATGTCGATTTCTGCATGCGCCTGCGCGAGCTGGGACGCGCCATCGTCTGGACCCCGGATGCCTGTCTTCGACATCACGAATCGGCATCGCGGGGGGACGACCAGACCCCGGAAAAAGCCGCCCGCGCCCGCCGTGAACTCGACAAGTTGAGAGAGCTTTGGGGTCACAAGATGATGCTTGATCCGTATTACAATCCAAATCTCAACCTGGATCGTGACCCGTTTGCCGGGCTTGCCATGCCGCCGAGAAAGGAACGCTCCGCGTGATGCAGACGACGAAACACCGCCGCAAACCCGCCTTCCTGCATGTCGGGTGCGGCAGTGCAAGCCGGGACAGGCTTCCCGCCCCCCTGCGTTCCTGGCATGAAGTGCGTCTGGACATCGATCCGTCGGTCGAGCCCGATATCATCGCTTCCATCGTCGACATGTCGATGGTCGAAACCGCGTCCTTCGATGGCCTGTGGTCATCACACAGCCTCGAGCATATCGACTCGCACGATGTGCCGACTGCGCTCTCCGAAAGCCGGCGTGTCCTGCGCGACACCGGGTTTGCGATCTTCACACTGCCGGACCTTCAGGCTGTCGCACGCATCATCGCCGACGATAAGCTCGAGGAACCACTCTACCAGAGCGCTGCGGGTCCAATTTCACCGATCGACATGATCTACGGTCATCGCCGCTCGGTCGAGCGCGGGAAGACTTATATGGCCCACCGCACCGGCTTCACGCAACGCACGCTTGGCAAGCACTTGCTCGAGGCCGGGTTCGAAGAGGTCGACGTCTGGTCGACCCGGTATGCGCTCTGGGCCGTGGCTATCGTGAAAAAGGACGCGGCCATCTTTGTGCGTGGCAAGCTCAAGCCGCTTTACGAGGCTTGAGGCTGTCTTGAGCGTTCCAAAAGACGTTATTTTCATCATGCAATCTTCATAGAGATAAACCCGTCCAGTAAGTGAAGATTGCAAAATTACAATTACCAGCTGCGCCTCGACAAGTCCGCCATGCTGCGCGATGGAGGCATCCACAGAACGAGGGTAACCATGCGAAAAACCATTCATCCCGTGCTGTTGTGCGGTGGATCGGGGACCCGGCTGTGGCCGCTGTCCCGCAAGAGTCACCCCAAGCAGTTCACCCGGCTGATGGGAGACGAGAGCCTCTTTCAAGCCTCTGCGCGCCGCGTCTCCGAGGCCGGCTTCGCAGCCCCCGTGATCGTGACGAACGGGGATTTCCGCTTCGTGGTCACCGAACAGCTGGCGGCTGTCGAGGTCGCTGCGGCCGCGACCCTCATCGAGCCCGAAGGGCGCAACACCGCCCCGGCCATTCTTGCAGCCGCCCTGTGGCTCGACGCCCGGGAACCCGGTGCGCTGATGCTGGTTACCCCGTCCGACCATGTCATTCCGGACACCGCGCATTTTTGCGACACGGTTCAAACGGCCGCGCACAGCGCGGATGCAGGGCAGATCGTGACATTCGGGATTGCGCCCGACCGCCCCGAGACCGGGTATGGCTGGCTCGAACTGACCAAGGTTGCAAATGATGCACGCGACATTGGCCCCCAAGCGCTGAAGGCCTTTGTCGAAAAGCCCGACGCTGCCACCGCGCAGAGCATGCTCGCGGATGGCCGGCATCTGTGGAACGCAGGGATCTTTCTGTTTCGGACCGACACGCTGATTGCTGCCTTCGAGACACATGCACCGGTCATGTTGACGGCGGTGCGCGCCGCTGTCGAAAGCGCCGGGC
>JAABSN010000102.1 GCA_011390385.1 Thioalkalivibrio nitratireducens
CGAAGTCTTCCAGAGTTCCAGGTTGGCGATGTGCGGCGTGACCACGAAGTCGTAGCCGGCACGCTCGTGCAACTCGAACCAGAAGTTCTCGATCACACGGCGGATGCGGGCGCCCTTCGGATGCCAGAAGACCAGCCCGCCGCCGGCATCCTCCTGAATGGAGAACAGGTCGAGTTCCGTGCCGATGCGGCGATGATCCCGTCGCTCGGCCTCGCGCAGCTGCTCCAGGTAGGCGTTGAGCTGTTCCTTGTTCGGCCAGGCCGTGCCGTAGATGCGCTGGAGCATCTCGTTGTCGGAATCGCCCCGCCAGTACGCCCCGGCCACCTTGGTCAGTTTGAAGGCCCTGATGCGCCCGGTCGACGGGATGTGCGGACCGCGGCACAGGTCGACGAACTCGCCCTGGCGGTACAACGAGATCTCCTGACCTTCGGGAATGCTGGCGATGATCTCGGCCTTGTATTCCTCGCCCATGTCGCGGAAGTACTCGACTGCCTCGTCGCGCTCCATCACCGAACGCTCGACCGGCAGGTCGGCCTTGGCCAGTTCCCGCATCCGCTGCTCGATTCTTTCGAGATCGTCCGGTGTGAAGGCACGCTCGAAGGCGAAGTCGTAATAGAACCCGTTTTCGATCACCGGCCCGATGGTCACCTGCGCCGTCGGAAACAATTCCTTCACCGCCTGTGCCAGCAGGTGAGCCGTCGAGTGACGGATGATCTCCACGCCCTCGGCATCACGGTCGGTCACGATCGCGAGATCGGTGTCTTCAGTAATCTCGTGGCGCACGTCGACCAGTCGGCCGTCGACCTTGCCGGCGAGCGCAGCCTTGGCGAGACCGGGGCCGATGTCGCGGGCAACATCGAGCACGGACACAGGCGCGTCGAATTGACGGCGGCTGCCATCGGGAAGTGAAACAGAGGGCATTCGAATACTCCTTCGCCGACCTGTACGCGGGGTCGAGCAACCAATGAAAACGGCCGCGCATGATACCACACCCCCATGGAAGTGACCTGTTTGCGCTCCCGAGCGCGCCTTCTCGGCCAGGGACCGTTTACGGGGTGCCGAGTCGCCAGGCGTGGAAGCGCCGCAACCAGCGGAGTACGCGCTCCGGCTTGTGGGCTTTCTTCCATTCGCCGGCCGCGTATTTGTTCGCTTCGGCCATGGTCGGGTAGGTATGGATGGTGCCGAGGATTCGATTCAGGCCCAGGCCCGTCTTCATCGCCAGCACAAACTCCGCAAGCAGGTCTCCGGCATGTGCCCCGGCGATGGTGACACCGAGAATGCGGTCCTTGCCCGGCGGGGTCAGGACCTTGACCAGACCGTGGGCTTCGCTGTCCGCGATCGCGCGGTCCAGGTCATCGATGCCGTAGGTCGTCACCTCGTAGGCAATACCCTTGGCCTTGGCCTCCTGCTCGCTGAGTCCGACCCGGGCGATCTCGGGATCCGTGAAAGTGGCCCAGGGAATCACCGAATAGTCGACTCGGAAGCGCCGGAAGATCCCGAACAGCGCGTTGACCGACGCGAACCAGGCCATGTGCGCGGCAACATGGGTGAATTGGTACTTTCCGGCCGCATCGCCGCAGGCGTAGATATTCGGATAGTTCGTCTCCAGGAACTCGTTGACCTCGATCGTGCGCGCGGTCCGGATGCCCACGTCGTCGAGTCCCATGCCCTTGAGCCGTGCGGCCCGGCCGACACAGACCAGGATTTCATCGAAGGATATGACCTCCTCGGTACCGTCGATCGCGGCAGCCACCAGCCGCTTCTCACCGTCGACGATCTCGACCCGGCGGGCCTCGCGACCCAATCGGAGATCCACGCCCTCCTCCTCGAAGCGTGCCATCAGCATGCGGGAAAACTCCGGGTCCTCGCGCGGCAGCAGTCGCGGGTTACGGCCGACCTGAATGACCTGCGCACCGAGACGCTGGAAAGTCTGACTCAGTTCGCAGCCAATCGGACCGCCACCGAGCACCACCAGGCGACGCGGCAACGTCCGCAGGCCCCAGACTGTATCCGATGTCAGGAACCCGGCCTCCTCCAGCCCCGGAATCGGCGGCACGTAGGGTTCCGCACCGGTCGCCAGAACGATGGAGCGCGCGGTCAGGGTGCGGGTAACGCCTCCCGCTTCGGTGATCTCCACCGACCAGGGAGTCTTCAGGCGCGCGGCACCCTCGATCACCTCCACCCCGAGGCTCTCGTAGCGTTCCCTGGAGTCGTGGGGCGCAACTTGCGCGATCACCCGTTGCACGCGCTCCATGGCCGAGCCGAAGTCAAACTCCGCGGACGCGGACTCGACGCCATAATCTCGTGAGCGGCGGATATCCTCGAGCAGACGTCCGGTCCGGATCAGGGCCTTCGAGGGCACGCAGCCATAGTTCAGGCAATCTCCACCCATCTTGTGACGCTCGATCAGCGTGACCTTCGCGCGCACCGTCGCGGCGATATAGGACGACACCAGGCCCGCTGCGCCAGCACCGATCACAACCATATTCCGGTCGAATCGTGCCGGCCGTTGCCAACCCTTGTAGACACGACGACGCCGCACCCAGCCAAGCACCCGCCGCGACACCAGTGGAAAGAGCCCCAGTAGCACGAAGGAACCAATCAGTGCCGGCGACAGGATTCCTTCGGGTCCTTCCAGCTGCCCGAGCTGAGTGCCTGCATTCACGTAGACCGCGGTACCCGCGAGCATGCCGACCTGCGACACCCAGTAGAAGGTCCAGGCCCGGATCGGCGTCAGCGCCATCACGATATTGATCAGGAAGAACGGGAAAATGGGGACCAGGCGCAGCGCGAACAGGTAGAACGCACCTTCCCGCTCGACCCCCTTGTTGATCGTTCTCAGCTTGTCACCGTAACGGCGCTGCACCGGCTCACGGGCAATGAAACGAACGATCAGGAATGCCAGGGTGGCGCCGATCGTTGATGCAAACGAGATCAGCACCAATCCCCACGCGAGTCCGAATACCGCGCCACCGGCAAGCGTCATGATCGTCGCGCCGGGCAGCGAGAGGCCGGTCACCACGACGTAGACGGTAAAGAACAGGACCGTCGCCAGAATCGGCCGGGCGTCGCGGAACGCCTCGATTTCCCCCTGTGCCGCCTTCAGGGTCTCGAAGTCGAGGAAACGACCCAGATCGAAAACAAAGAAAACCAGCACCGCAAGGGCGACGGCCGCGAGGAGGATCCAACGTGTACGGTTCATACGCCCTCTTCAAGTGATGGTGCGCGTGTCGCCGGCCCATGCTGCGAGCCGATGAGGTCTGCACAGCAACGGTCTCTGCCACTGGCCCCGTTGAGTTCTCCTGAGCATATAGAAGGACCCAGCCGAGGCCTATTTCGGTTTTCACTGATCCTGCGGGGCTCAGCAGCCGGGTAGCATGGGGTCCAATCCGTTCAAGCCGACTCGTAACTGGAGAAACCAACACATGGTGAGCCATGCGTAAAGCGCAATGTCGATGGAGCACAACCCGACTGGGCGAAGACCCGCGTCCGCACAAGGTCCGAAACCCCGATGGGTCGCGTGCGCACCTGGCCACGAACACGAGCCACCGAGCCATCGGTGCAGCCATCGTGGGCTTGCTCAGCCTGGGGCCAATTGGCGCAACAAGCGGACCCGCCTTCGCGCCCCAGGACATCGTGCACTGGGCACCACACGCCTTCGCCGGCACGACCGAGTACCAGTTGGTCGAAGTGGATGGCCGCCAGGCCGTGGAGGCGAACTGTACCGATGGCACTGCTTCGGGCCTGTTCTACCGTGAGGATATCGATCTGACGCAGACACCCATTGTGGAGTGGGAATGGCGGGTCGACGACACGCTTACCGGGATCGACGAGACCAGCCGGGACGGCGACGACTACCCCGCCAGACTCTATCTGGTCGACGAAGCACAAATCCTGCGCTGGCGCACGCGCGCGCTGAACTATGTCTGGGCCAGCACTTCGGAACCCGGCAGCGACTGGCCCAATGCCTTCGCCGACCAAGCGCGGATGATTGCCGTGGCGGGTGCGGAAGACGCTGGCCAGGGCTGGCGCACGGAGCGGCGCCACGTGCTGGAAGATTTCCGCCGCCATCACGACCGCGAACCAGACAGGATCAACGCGGTCGCAGTGATGACCGACTGCGACAACACCGGGCAGCAAACCCGTGCCTGGTACGGCAATATCCGCTTTCTGGCCGAATGAAACAGCACCTCCCCCCGAGCCGCTGAAAGGACGAATGGCACCATGGCACAGACCGAAACGATGCGCCTTCTCGACGACTTCCCGCTTATCCAGCGTGGGCGTCTCACCACCTTGCAGGCCAATCTGGGTTACGTCTGCAATCAGACCTGTTTTCATTGCCACGTCAACGCGGGCCCGAACCGCAAGGAAGTCATGCAGCGCGGCACCATGGAGGACATCCTCGCCTTTCTCGAGCTCGCCACCGTCGAGACACTCGACCTGACCGGTGGCGCCCCCGAACTGAACCCTTGTTTCCGAGACCTGGTGGCAGAGGCCCGTGCGCTGGGGGTCAAGGTGCTGGACCGCTGCAACCTCACGATTCTGTCGCAACCCGGTCAAGAGGACCTCGCAAAGTTCCTGGCGGCGCACCATGTCGGTGTCGTCGCGTCGCTGCCCTGCTATCTGGAACAAAACGTCGACGCCCAACGCGGTGACGGAGTGTTTGAGGCAAGCCTCGAGGGCCTGCGTCAACTGAACGCACTTGGTTATGGCGAGCCAGGCTCGGGTCTCGAACTGAACCTTGTCTACAACCCGCAGGGACCGCAACTTCCGCCACCGCAGGCCGCCCTGGAGGCCGCCTATCATGAGTACCTGAAGAAACACTACGGCATCGTTTTCAACGGCCTGTACACAATCGCCAACATGCCGATCAACCGTTTCGCCAGGTCCCTGACCCGGAAGGGGGAGTACGACGGCTACATGCAGACACTCAAGCTCGCCCACCAGGACGCGAATCTCGAACAGGTCATGTGCCGCTCGACGATCTCCGTCGACTGGAAAGGATTTCTTTACGATTGCGATTTCAACCAGATGCTGCATATCCCTCTCGCGGCCACCGGACGCCCACGTACACATATCCGCGACCTCGACCCACGAACGCTCATGTCCGGCGAGATTGCAGTGGCCGATCACTGCTACGGCTGCACCGCCGGACAGGGTTCCAGTTGCGGCGGAGCCCTCGGCTGACGACGAACCGCGAGGCCGCTGGCTGGTGTGCGCGAAGTCTGCGAACCTCACCTCGAGCACCACGGCCTGGGGTCGGGGGGGAATTCTTCTGGCGCTTGCGGCTCTAACCCGAGCATGAAGCAACTCATCGAACTACTCCGCCGTAGCCTGCGGAACGACGCCGGCGAATGGGCCGGAACGTCGCTCGGCAACACGCCCATGGACGAGCAGGACATCCATCGCGCGACCGCTGCCCTGCTTTTCGAGGTCAGCCGGGCGGATTTTCATATCCATGACGACGAACTGATCACCATTCGCGATCGCCTCGCAGCGGGCTTCGATCTGGACTCCGGGGAACTCGACCAACTCGTGCAACTCGCCCGACATGAAAGCGACGAATTATTATCGCTTCACCCCTTCGTGCGCGTGATCAACGCCCGGGCGACGGCTGAGGACAAGCGGCGAATCCTGCTCGATCTCTGGCACGTCGCATATGCCGACGGCCACTTGAACCCGCGACAGGAGGCCACCGTGCGCCAGATCGCGGACCTTCTCCATGTACCTCATGCGGTCTACGTAAGGACGAAGATAGAGGTGGAACCCAGCGGTGGCTCCCACCGCTCCTGATTCCGGCCTTTATCCCAGGCATTCGCTTTATAGGGCCCGGAGCTGTATCGTCCAGAGGCAAGCATGAACATGAACCATTCAGGCAACCGGTCGCCCGCGTTCCCTTGTTTGGTTAAATTCCTGAATGCAAAGCTGAAATTAAGAAATTTCCGTCTTCTTCCCACATTCTGGTTCGTTTTTTTCGAAATGTCGCTTGCATTCGCCCTGCCAGTCTCGTAAGCTTGCCACATATTAGTTATTTCTAATGGACCGGTCAGACGCCTGAGTCGTTCGAAAGGCAATCCGATCGAGTGATACAGGCTTCAATCGCAGCGTCCGACCCTTGGCACTGCCCGTTATCGGAAGAAATACAAGGGCCTTCAACTCTAACCTCAAGGACTTTAACAATGCGCAACTCCATCAAGCTTCTCGCCATTGCCGCCCTCGTCGGCGCGTTCGCCATCCCGATGACATCCAGCGCCCAGTGGGGCGGCCCGGGCTACGGTGCTCCTGGCTACGGCGGTCCCGGTTACGGTTACGGCGGTCCCGGCGCCTATGGTCCTGGCTACGGCCGTGGCATGGGTGACATGTTCGGCATGGGCGACATGTTCAGCGATTTCGACTTCTCTGCCCGCGGTCGCGGCCACGGCTACGGTTCCGGTCGCGGTGACGGCTCCGGCTACGGCTACGGCCAGCCCTACGGCTACGGCGCTCCCGGCTACGGCTACGGTGCCCCTTACGGCGCGCCCTACGGTGCCCCGATGATGCCTCACGGCCAGCAGCCGCAGGCCGCTCCTGCCGAATAAGTCAGTCTGAATCTCGGCTGAAGTGAATGGCCCGGTCCTTTGGACCGGGCTTTTTTTTGCCCGGAATCGACCGACGAAGGAAATAGCGCTACTCGCCGTTCGGTGCCATCGAGTGGAACGGACTTTCAACTGCCGGGCGCCGTCGCGTACCCTCTTCCCAGCAACCGCTCTCCACACAACACGGTCACCACGATGTCCAGAGCTCCCATGTCCGCGCTGCGTGCAGCGATTGGGCCCGGTCTGATCATGGCCGGCGCCGCTGTCGGCGTATCGCACCTGGTGCAATCGACCCGCGCAGGCGCCGAATACGGGCTCCTGCTGCTTCCGCTCGTACTCCTCGCCTGCCTGTTCAAGTACCCGTTCCTGGAATATGGCCCGCGCTACGCAGCCGCGACCGGAGAAAACCTCGTCATTGGCTACCGTCGGGTCGGACGCTGGGCACTCGGCCTGTTCGCCGTGATCACGTTCGGGACGATGTTCGTCATCCAGGCAGTGGTGACCGTCGTCACAGCGGGTCTGGCCGGGCTCGTGTTCGGCCTGGACGCATCGCCAGCGATCATTTCGGCGGGCATTCTTGCCGCTTGCATGCTGCTGCTCGCCGTTGGCAACTACACCGGCCTGGATCTGGCAATGAAGATGATCATGGCCGCGCTGACGATATCCACCGTTGCAGCGGTCGCGCTTGCTCTCGGCAGCGGCCCCGACTGGTCGGGCATTTCCGGGCTGGACCAGGCGTCACGCCTCTGGACTGCGGCCGGCTTCACCTTCCTGCTGGCACTGCTTGGCTGGATGCCAATTCCTCTCGACGTTGCTGCCTGGCATTCGCTCTGGACCCAGGAAAGGGCTCGGGAGACCGGACAGGCACCGACTTTACGTTACGCTGTCATCGACTTCCGCGTGGGTTACATCGGCGCCACGCTGCTGGCAGCCGCATTCCTGTTGCTGGGTGCGCTCCTGATGCATTCCAGCGGCCTGAGTTTCGCCAACACACCGGTGGGATTCGCCGGACAACTGGTCAGCCTTTACACCGCCACCCTCGGTGCGTGGAGCGAGCCACTGATCGCGGTGGCGGCTCTGAGTGTGATGTTCAGTACCACGCTCGCGGTCACCGACGGCTACCCGCGTGTACTTTCCGCCCTGTTCGCGGCTGCGCGGTACGGAACCGAGGATGCGCGCGCACAGCAGCCGCACCATTGGCTTTCCTACGTATTGGCGCTGACCGGCGTGATCGTCGGCGCCGTGCTGATCCTGTTCCTGGCCGGAGAACGGTTCACTCAGCTCATCGACTTCGCGACCACCGTATCCTTTCTCTCGGCTCCGGTGCTGGCCTGGATCACCTTCCGCGTCGTCACCGATCCGCATATGCCGGAGGCCGCCCGGCCGGGGACCGCACTCCGTGCTCTCTCCTGGGGCGGCATTGTCTTTCTGGCGGGTTTGTCACTGACCTGGCTGGGTTGGCGCCTGTTCGGTTGAACATCCGGTCGACATGATCCCGACTCGAACCCGAACACCGGCGGGCGTCATGGAAGCCACTCGTGCAGAACCCTGTACGGACCGGGGTTTCCGCCTTGTCCCGACTCAATCAGTACCACGCGGCTCGCCCACCAATCGATAGGCTCGATGGGTATCGGTCGAAAGCGGTTCACGGAGCGACGCAGGCTGACATGAGGCCGGAAAGGCCGCTCCGGCAGCGCAATTCCGCACTCCCGACAGATCGATTGCAGCACTGTGGCAAGCTCACCGAGCCGATCGGGTGGGTTCGAGGGCCCCACCCAGGCGATCCGGGGCTTTTCGAAGTAGCCCAGGCTGTCCAGCCGCAGTGGGATCGGCGGTCCGTTCACGGCGCTGGCGCAACCGATGAGCTCGGTGACCCGTTCGGACGCAACCGTACCCGGGAACGCCAGGGTCAGATGCAGATGCTCCGCAGGCACCACGCGTCCGTCGGCGGGAATGGCTCGGGCCAATCCGGAAAGCCGCGCCCTGACGGCATCATCCGGCCAGAGAGCAAAGAAGACGCGCTGCAGATTCCGATGACTGCTCATTTACTCGATCCCTATCGACACCCGATCATTCGCCACCCGAGGCCGGGCGCCGTTGTCATGCGGTCCGGCTTCGCCACAGGACATCGCATGCAGGGGCAGCACACCGATGATCCTGCGCAGGTCACTTGAGCTTCTCCTGACAGAACGTGACGGAGTAGGATGCACAACGACACACGCCACAGACCCGCACAGGGTTGTTCATGATATTCGCTTCCCACACGCCCATGGGCTCCCGGCAGGCCATGCCGCGTTTCAGGTGACAACCGGGCTGATCCGAGGTGACTGCGACTCTCAGCGTCCTGCTGCCAATCGTTGCGCTGATCGTTCTCGGCCACGTGCTGAGACGCTCTGGCGTCTTCGGTCCCGATCTCTGGGCCGGCATCGAACGTCTGGTCTACTTTCTGCTCTTCCCGGCCCTGCTGTTTGGAACGCTGGCCAGCCGGCCGATCGAGCTGGCCGCCGGTGGACAAATGATCCTGGTCGGCATTGCGTTCATGGTCGGCGGCATGCTGATCGGGCTTATCGCACAACCCCTGCTTTCGCCTTCCAGGAAGGCTTTTGCGTCCATTTTTCAATGCGGGTTCCGTTTCAACACGTATGTCGGGTTTGCCCTGCTCGGGAGCATTTACGGCGCCGATGGCATCGCCGCGTTCGCGCTGCTGGCGGGCTTCGTGATCCCGCTTGCGAACGTCGCATCGGTCTGGGCTCTCGCACGGCATGGGCGGCAGTCCGTGCTCAGAGAACTCCTCCGCAATCCCTTCATACTCGCGACTTTCGGCGGACTTGGCTGGTCGGCATTCGGGTTACCATTGCCTGACCTCATGCTCGCCACGCTGATCTTCCTTGGCGAACCCGCCCTGCCGCTGGGCTTGCTGGCGACCGGCGCGGGCCTGACCCTGATGCTCGATGGCCGACAGGGGCTACTATCCGCCTACTTCATTTTCACCAAACTGCTCGCCGTACCGATGCTGGCACTCGGCCTGGCCATCCTGAGCGGACTTGCCGATGAATATCTGGCCGCAGCGGTTATATTGGCCGCACTGCCCCCGGCCTCCTCGGCCTACATCCTGGCTACACGAATGGGCGGGGATGGTCCCCTGGTCGCTGCCACGGTCGGCGCGGCAACGATTCTCGCAGCAATCACGTTGCCCGTGTGGCTTTACCTGCTCGGCAGGCTGTGAGCGGATTCCTTCATGATGCAGCGCGGTCGCGCTCGACGAACCACGGGAGCATATAACCGGTTCAGCGTGCCTGAAGGACGAGCGCCGATCCCTCATTACGCATATTGAGACGGCTCAGCAGACTCATGCCGAGCAGTGCTACGGAGGGCCGGTCTCCAGGAAGCACAACGGCCTCGACCTGCCGTTCATGCAGGGCTCCGATGCGCAGATCATTCAGCACGACCCGACGTCCCTCCACCCGGCCCGACGCGGTCTCCACCGCAATCCCGCTCTCTGCGGACGACATGGGCAAGCGTAGCCGCTCGGCCACGTCTTCACTGAGAGTAACCACCGTCGCACCCGTATCGATAACGAACCTTACCGAGTGCCCGTTGATCAGACCTCGGACGAAATAGCCACCCTGCGGGTCGGGCTGAATGCGCAACTCCGGCTTCGCGCGGGATTCATCCAGGCCCCCGAACCGACCGCGCTCCAGTAACAGCTCGCGCCGCTGCCCGTCCTGTTCGACCAGCGCCGACTGGCTGGTCGCCCGAATCAGGCGCAGTCCTCCCGGCCCAGTCTCGCCATCGCGCAACAGGAACCGCTCGCCATCCAGGGAAAACATGGCCTTGCCGGTGAACAGGCCGTGGACCCGGAGTTCCGCATTTGCAACAACGGGCACCGCAAGAACCATCAGCAGCCCGACGATCCGGCGCCAATTACAGAAGAAACTCATCGGCCATGACTCCACTCGATTTACCGCTCGATGCCCCATGAATCCATAAAAAATCGCTTTGCGCAAGCAGCCTCGCCGCACCCGGCTGTCGCGCCTACCCTGGACCTCAGCCGCACGACGCATGGACTGGCGCCCGCATCGCGTTCACCGTTTCGAAATACGGGAAACGCGACGGCACAATACGGCAAGGGATAAAGTAGCTGCGGGACCTTCCCCGATCAGCGTGAAAGAGCCTGCGCAGGATGCCGTGGGGCGCAGCCGGACCGCACCGATACCACGCAGGCCCTGGCCCGAGGCTCCCGGGCCGCGAACGGTGCAATTCGCGGCGCTCATTGGCACCCTGCGCCTTGCATGATCAGGGGTGCCCGCGCGGGGCAGGGAAGTTGGCGTGAAAGTCGCGACCATGCCCGGGCCATGCAATACGTCGGAGGCCATTGCCAGGATCGATCGTGTAGAAGGCCGGCTTCCTGGCCGATTGCCCTTGATGATCAGGATCGGCCCGTCGCCATTACAGCGAGACCAAGGAACTCCGATGAACATTCTCTTCGACGAACGTCTCGACGGCCCGCTGCCCACGGTGGACCCGGTAGCGGCCCTGCAACGCCTGCGCGAGGCGCTTCCAAACATGACTCTGCTGCACAGCAAGGAAGACCGGCGCCCATTCGAGTGCGACGGCCTGTCCGCCTACCGGGTCATGCCGATGCTGGTGGCGCTGCCCGAGACCCTCGAACAGGTGACCACCCTGCTGCGAAC
>JAABSN010000103.1 GCA_011390385.1 Thioalkalivibrio nitratireducens
CAGAAAGCGGCGGGCGAACTCGGTCATGCAACAGCCCAGCGCGATGGCCAGATGTTGAACCGGGTTATAACCGAGGGGGCTCGAAGAACGAGCAGTGCCCGCAGGGTCCTCACAGGGATGCAGGATGCGCACGCGCCCGTGAAGAGTACGGCACAGCGTCAGCGTAGCGGCATCATCGTTACCTTTGTCGCTCATCGGACACCCCAGGGAGATCGGTGCATGGACTTGGCCCAACACCCGTAGTTGCAAGACTAAAAATACTATAAAACAAGTGGTATTCGTTCCGGAAGGTCCGAAGCCGGCACGGGCGGTTCGGGTTGCGCGTCAGGGCACCCTTCGCAATGAGCTTCTGCTTCAGCGATCGGGCACGCAATAGCGGGCGAGGATCGTGGAATCGTCGTAGGCATGGCCGCGTTCGAGAGCACGCGATAACGCTGCACGTACTCGGCCCACGCCAGTCAGGTCGACTCCGAGGTGCGCGGCGGTATCCGCGACGATACCCATGTCCTTCGCATGCAGGTGTGCCATGAACCCGGGGACGAAGTTGTCGTCAAGCAACCGCTTCCCATGCATTTCAAGCACCCTTGAACCGGCGAAGCCACCGAGCAGCGCCTCGCGGACACGCGCCGGGTCGACCCCGGCAGCCTGTGCCAGGGCGTAGGCTTCGCCAATTGCGACCAGCGTTTCGCCGATGATCAACTGGTTGCAGGCCTTCGCGATCTGCCCTGCCCCGCTGTCCCCGACCCGGGTCAAAGTCCTGCCGATCAGAGCCAGCAACGGCCATACACGTTCGATGTCGGCTTCGTCACCGCCCAGCATCAGGGTCAGCGTCGCGTCGATCGCACCGCGTTCGCCTCCGGACACCGGTGCATCCACAAAAGCGACTCCAGCGCCACGCGCGCGCTCGGCGATCACCCGCGTGCGCAGTGGATCAATGGTGCTGTGATCAACAACGATCAAGCCGGGTTGCGCGTGGGACAGAACACCACCGTCGTCGAGCATCAGGCTCTCGACATCCGGTGTGTCCGAGACATTCAGAAACAGCACCCGTACCGTACTCACCAGATCCGCAAATGTCTCTGTCAGTATCGCGCCGTCTGCGACCAGTTTCTGTGCCTGCTCAAGCCGGCGCGCCCAGACCCGAACGGGGACTCCACCGTGCAGGAGATTTCGCACCATCGGTGCACCCATGATTCCTAGGCCAATGAAGCCCACTGGGTGCAGATCAGTCGGTACGGACTTGTCATTCATCGCTGTTCTCCTCGACCCGTTGTCAAAGTCTAGCAGGCTGACATCGAAGCGTACGTTGCCGGTCAAGCCGCGTCACGACAGACCGTCCGGGTCCCGATCATATGGATTGCGATCGGGTGCCCGCGGTTGACAGCCACACGCAGGGACACGAACATCAGCGGCTCAGTCCGGCTGTCAAACGGGAGAATACAGCAATGATCACGTGTATCCGCGGTCCTCTGATCGCAGGCATGGGTTTGGTACTGGCTGCCTGCTCCCCTTCCGAGCAGCCGGTCGTGCACGTGTACAATTGGTCCGACTATATTGCCGAGGACGTGATCGAGCGCTTCGAGGAGCGCACCGGTATCCACGTCGTATACGACGTGTACGACGGCAACGAGATTCTCGAGGCCAAGCTTCTGGCGGGTCGCAGCGGCTACGATGTGATCTTCCCCACTGCCCACCCCTTCGCCGAACGACATATTCAAGCTGGGCTTTACCGGCCACTCGACTTTTCCCTCCTCCCGCATCGCGAGAATCTGGATCCCGTCCTTGTCAGCAAGCTGGATACAGTGGACCCGGGCAACCGACATACCGTCCCCTACATGTGGGGCACCACCGGGGTCGGTTACAACATCGACCGGGTCACGGAGATTCTGGGCGAGGACGCAGCGCTCGACACCTGGGCCCTGCTCTTCGATCCGGAGATCGCGGAGCAACTGTCCGACTGCGGCATCGCGGTCCTGGATGATGAGGGCGAAGCACTTGCCGCCGCCCTGCTCTATCTCGGGCTGGATCCCAACAGCACCAATCCGGAGGACATCGAGTCGGCAACCGACGCGTTTATGCAGGTCCGTCCCCATATCCGTTACTTTCATGCATCGAAGTACATCAACGACCTCGCCAACGGCGATCTCTGCGTTGCGCACGGCTATTCCGGCGACGTGATTCAGGCCCGCGACCGCGCCGACGAGGCCGGAACCGGAATCAACATCGATTACCGCATTCCCAGCGAAGGTGCCGTGCTCTGGTTCGATCTGATGGCCATTCCGGCAGACGCACCCAATCCCGAGCACGCACATGCCTTCATCGACTTCCTGATGGTCGCGAAGAATATCGCCGAAATCACCAACGAAGTCGCCTACGCCAATGCCAACGCGGCTGCAACTGCATGGGTGGATGCAACGATTCGTTACGACCCGGGCGTTTATCCGACGCGGGAACTCCGCGAACGACTGGTTACCCTGGATTCGCTGCCCGACGAGGTACAGCGGGCCCGTGTCAGGGCATGGACGCGGATCAAGACCGGACACTGAGCCAGCCAACGATGGCCGTGGCCCGGGTCACTGTTGTGCCGGTACTCTTGCTCCCGGATTCTCTCCGATGCGCCGCGCCGGCTCGGGTGCGTCGCGGCCGCGCACAGACCTGATCCATGCCGCAATCCCGACGCGACCCCGCGGTCGTCGATGCCTGGCAAGATCCTGACGCCCGTCCGTTCCTTGAAATCCGGAAGGTCACCAAGATCTTCGGCGGCTCGACCTATGCGGTCGACGACGTCTCACTGAGTATTTTCAAGGGCGAGTTCTTCTCGCTCCTCGGCGCTTCCGGCTGCGGCAAGAGCACCCTGTTGCGCATGCTTGCCGGTCTTGAACGAAGCTCCCAGGGACAGATCCTGATCGAGGGGCAGGACATCACGGAGCTACCGCCGTACGAACGGCCGGTGAACATGATGTTTCAGTCCTATGCCCTGTTCCCGCATATGACGGTGGAGCAGAACGTGGCTTTCGGGCTGAAACAGGAACGGTTTTCCGCCGCCGTGATCCGCAACCGGGTAGGCGAGATGCTGGAACTGGTGCATATGAACGCGTATGCCCGCCGCCGACCGGACCAACTCTCAGGTGGTCAGCGCCAACGTGTGGCGCTGGCCCGATCGCTGGCGAAACAGCCGAAACTCCTGTTGCTCGATGAGCCGCTGGCGGCGCTGGACCGCAAGTTGCGCGAGCGTACTCAGTTCGAACTGGTGAACATCCAGGAGCGCGTGGGCACGACCTTCATCATGGTCACTCACGATCAGGAAGAGGCCATGACCATGTCCTCACGGCTCGCCGTGATGGACGCCGGTCGGATCCTGCAGATCGGCGCTCCCTCGGAGATCTACGAATACCCCGGCAGCCGGTTCGTCGCCGAGTTCATTGGCGCGGTGAATCTCTTCGAGGGTCGCGTCGTCGGCAGCGAGGGTGACCGGGTGATTGTTCAGACCGACGCAGCCCCGGGTGAAATCGTCCTCTACCATGCGCATCCCCTCGCCATTGGAACGCCAGTGGCGGTCGCGTTGCGCCCCGAAAAGCTCCGCCTGCTCGAGGGCCCGCCCGCCGACGGGCGTAACTGGGTCCGGGGTCAGGTGCGGGAGATTGGATACCTCGGTGATGTCTCGGTTTATCACGTGGGCTCGGAACAGGGGATGACGGTGCAGGTGCAGGTGACCAACCGCACTCGCCGGACCGCCGGACCACTGACCTGGGACGATACCGTCTGCCTGGGCTGGGACAGCGAAGCCGGCGTGGTGATTCCGGCATGACCTTCGCCCCGGGTGCGGAGCCCGCAAACGGCACTTCCAGCCTGAAACGTCGGTTCGACCGCGGCGTCAAGAGCCTGACCCAGGGGCGGCTTGGCCGCGTGTTCGTGATTGCCCTGCCCTATGCCTGGCTTCTGCTCTTCCTGTTGTTGCCGATCCTGATCGTATTGAAGATCAGCTTCAGCGAAATCGCCCTGGAGAGCCCTCCGTACTCGCCAATGCTGCAATGGGTGGGGGATCGCACCCTTGCGCTTCAGGTGCACCTCGGAAACTACACTTTCCTCTGGCAGGATCCGCTTTACGTCTCCGCCTATATCAACTCCCTCAAGGTCGCGGCCATCTCGACGGTGATCTGTCTGCTCATCGGGTACCCGATGGCCTATGGCATCGCCCGGGCACCCGTGGGCTGGCGCATCGTTCTGTTGATGCTGGTGATACTGCCCTTCTGGACCAGCTTTCTGATCCGTGTCTACGCCTGGATCGGACTGCTTCAGGGGAACGGATTGATCAACCACCTTTTGCTTTCTGCCGGGCTGATCGATCAACCGCTGGTCCTGCTCCACACCAACTTCGCGGTTTACCTCGGCATCGTCTACTCCTACCTGCCGTTCATGATCCTGCCGCTGTACGCGACCCTGGTGCGGATGGACCTGACCCTGCTCGAGGCCGCCGCAGACCTTGGCTGCCGCCCATGGAAGGCATTCCTCACGGTCACCCTGCCGCTGTCGATGCCCGGCATCGTCGCCGGATCACTGCTGGTGTTCATCCCGGCGGTCGGGGAGTTCGTGATTCCCGATCTCCTTGGCGGCCCGGATTCACTGATGATCGGCAAGGTACTCTGGACCGAGTTCTTCTCGAACCGGGACTGGCCCGTCGCCGCCGCTGTCGCGATCGCCATGCTGCTGCTGATTCTGATACCCCTGCTGCTGTTCCAGCGGATCGGCGAGCGCGAAACCACCAGAGACCCAGGATGACCGGACGCCGTCCGTTCTGGCTGTTCACCGCGATCGCCTTCGGCTATGCGTTTCTGTATCTGCCGATCGTCACCCTGATCGTGTACTCCTTCAATGACTCCCGACTGGTCACCGTCTGGGGTGGGTTCACCACCCGCTGGTACGCCGAACTCCTGCAGAACGAACGCATTCTCGACGCGCTGTGGCTCTCGGTACGCATTGCGGCGATGACCGCCACGCTGGCCGTGATCCTTGGTACGTTGGCGGCACTGACCCTCGTTCGTTTCACCCGGTTCCGTACCCGGATGCTTTTCGCTGGCATGGTCGCCGCGCCGCTGGTGATGCCGGAAGTCATCCTTGGACTGTCGGGGCTGCTCATGTTCGTGACGCTGGAGCAGCTCATCGGCTGGCCGCCCGGGCGTGGCATGACGACCATCACCATCGCTCATATCACTTTCACCAGCGCTTTCGTCGCCGTGGTCGTGCAATCGCGTCTGTCGCAGCTCGATGGAAGCCTGGAAGAGGCCGCCATGGACCTTGGCGCACGTCCCTGGAAGGTGTTTTTCCTCATTATCCTGCCGATCATTTCGCCAGCATTGATCGCCGGTTGGCTCCTGGGCTTCACGTTATCCATGGACGACCTGGTGATCGCGAGTTTTGTCTCGGGACCCGGCGCCACCACGCTGCCAATGGTCGTGTACTCCAGCGTGCGGCTCGGCGTAAGCCCGCAGGTCAACGCGCTGGCAACGATCATCGTCGTCGTCGTGGCCAGTGGCGTGATCATCGCCGGGTGGCTGCTGCACCGGCGAAGCCGCCCAGACGCGGCCTCGCCAGGACACCAGGCTCCGTGACGTTCAAAGTGAGCCGGTCGAGAATCAGCTTTCTTCACAATGTAGCGTGCAACAACAACCCCTGCACCTCGAACACCATTCGGGCAATACGACGCTCCCTGTCCGGTATGATTGGGGGGCTCCATCGGGGGATCACGTCTCGCGAATCACCGATGATCGCACCCATTCGCGCAGCGGGAACACGAGGCGCTTCAATCCATGAAGTCGTCGAAAGAGGTCGTCGATGTTGAATAATGACGTTCTGCGCAGTGTCCGGTTCAGCCTGGATGCGAGTGACGCAAAAGTCGCCGAGATCATCCGTCTCTCGGGTGGTGAGGTGGACGCGGAAGAAGTAAAGGCCTTGCTGAAAAAGGACGATGAGGGAGGCTATCACGCGTGTAGCGACGAGCTCCTTGCCCATTTTCTCAATGGCTTGGTGCTTTTCCTTCGTGGAGAAGATAAAGACCGGCCGTTGCGGCCGGTCGAACTTCCCATCACCAACAACCTGGTACTGAAGAAGCTGCGTGTGGCCTTTGAACTGCAGGACGATGACATGCATGCCATCCTGAAGGCGGCGGGGTTTGCCGTCAGCAAACCGGAATTGAGCGCGGTGTTCCGCAAGCCCGGAAGCAAGAACTACCGTGCCTGCGGTGACCAGCTGCTCCGCAACTTTCTCAAGGGTCTGTCCGAGACCCGCAGGGGGTCAAGACCCGTGCGCCCGGTTGGCATGAAACCAAGGGATGGACTACCTCCGTCCGGCACAGCCCCGTGACTACCGAAGGGGTGCGGTTGGCCAAATGTGTGGCACGCATGCTGTCCTGTTCCCGCCGCGAGGCCGAGCTCTACATCACCGGCGGCTGGATCCGGGTCGACGGACAGGTGATCGAAGAGCCGCAATTCAAGATCCTCGAGCAGAAGATCACGGTTCACCCGGAGGCGAAGGCTGAGCCGTTGAGCCCGGTGACCCTTATCATGCATCGGGGTCCGGATTGCGATACTGCTGATCCAGCCTCAACGCCGGCTCCGGCCATGCGCTCCTCGCTGGACACCAGCGGCCTGCGCATGCTCAACGGCCACTTCAGGCGCCTGACTCCGGCGCTGCCGCTGGAGGCTGGGGCCGAGGGCCTTGTGGTCTTCACGCAGGACTGGCGCGTGATGCGGAAGCTCACTGACGACAGCGATCGTGTCGAACAGGAATACAACGTCGAGGTAGCGGGAGAATCGGCACCCGGTGGACTCGAACAGCTGCGCCGCGGACTGCATGTCGAACGTCGGACCCTGCCACCGGCCAAGGTCAGCTGGCAGAGTGAACACCGGTTGCGTTTCGCCCTGAAGGGCCTCGAGCCGGGGCAGATCCGCTTGTCCTGTGAGTCCATCGGGCTGACGGTGCTGAACGTCAGACGAATTCGGATCGGCGGGGTATCGATGGGCAAGCTGGCCGCAGGCCAATGGCGCTATCTGGGCACGGGAGAACGTTTCTGAGTTTTACCCGCCCGCGCGCCCCACGGATGATGAAGGCGAAAGTAGGGTGCCAATGAGCGCAGCGAATTGCGCCGTTCGCAGTCCCAGTGTTTGTATGCGGGTTTCAGCGCATCGCCGGTGCGGTTCGGCTTGCGCCTCACGGCACCCTGCGGGATGCGGTTGCGCAGGAAAAAGGAAACCGGCGAACCGGGGACGAGGCTTTCCGCTTGGAATTCAGCCGGCCAGTGCAAGCCAAGGGTGCGCTTACCCCTCGATGGTCATACCTTGAAGGCTCCTTCGGAGGATGGCGGCCGACGCTTCGACCCCTTGCCGCTCAACGTCATTGACTTCGGGTGCCAGACGGTATTCGACGCCCTGGGAGCCAACGACACAAGGCACGCTGAAACAGACTTCGTGCTGGCCGTAGTCGCCATCCGGGTTCACCGATACGGGCAGAACGCTCCGCTGGTCTTCGAGAATCACCCGGACCACGTACGCGATGACCAGGCCGATGGCAGTGTTGGTGAAGCCCTTTCTTGAAATGATGTCGAATGCTGCCGTACGCACACGCTGGAACAGAGCATCCATGGGCTCGGGCTCAAAGCGCCGACCGTTGATGGCATGATGCATGATCGAAAGGCCGCCAATCGTTGCGCTGCTCCAGATCGGCACTTCGGAGTCACCATGCTCGCCGATGATGTAGGCATGAACCGAACGAGGGTTCACCTGGTACGCATCCCCGAGCAGAGCACGAAAGCGTGAGGTGTCGAGCATCGTGCCGGTGCCAATCACCCGCCGCGTAGGCCGCTGACTCAATTGCTGCATCACGTAGGTCAGGATGTCCACAGGATTGGTCGCGATCACAAGGATCGCTTCGGGCGCATAGCGGTCGAGTTCGGCAGCAATCTCCCGAAATACAGCGGCATTGCGGTTCAGCAGATCGAGCCTGGACTCACCCGGCTGCTGGTTCACGCCCGCGGTAATCACGATCACCTGACACTCGGCGAGATCGGCATAATCGCCTGCCCGAACGGTCACGCGCCCCACCAGCGGTTGACCATGCATCAGATCCATCGCTTCGCCCTCGGCGCGTTGGTGATTCTTGTCCACCAGCACGATCTCGCTCGCGATCTGACGCTGGAATATCGAATAGGCCGCGGCAATGCCGACGTTCCCGGTACCGATGATACCTACAGCAAATCTGGCCACGAACCCCTCCTGTTCAGTGCATTGAAAGTTCATTCGGCAGAATGGCGCGGGGCGAAGCCGACCCGCATCGTGACGCGCCATCCGCGTTCCTCGTGCTCCTGCGCTCAGGGCGGTGCACTGCGCGGCGCCCATTGACACCCTGCGCCGGTCATCCGCGGGCGCACGCCCGGTAGAGCCTGTGCCACCCTCAACGAAGAAGCTGTAACCAGCCGGACAGTCCCAGCAACGTCACGAGCAGAACAGGCGGCGTGATCACGATGCCGATCAGAAAATACTGTTTCCAGGTGATCACGATGCCCTTGCGGGCCAGCACATGCAGCCACAGCAGCGTCGCCAGGCTGCCGATGGGTGTGATCTTGGGGCCCAGGTCGGAGCCGATCACGTTGGCGTAGATCATCGCCTCCTTCACCAGCCCGGTCACGTTCGCATCGTCGATGGACAGGGCGACCACCATCACTGCCGGCATGTTGTTCATCACCGAGGAGAGGAAGGCCGCAATGAAGCCGGTCGCCAGCGCCGACGCCGTCACCCCGTATGCACCCACCCAATCCAGAATCCTGGCGATGTCCGCGGTGAGCCCGGCGTTTCGCAGGCCATACACCACCAGATACATACCGATCGAAAAAATCACAATCTGCCAGGGCGCGGTCTTGATCACGCGCTTGGTTGAAATCACATGCCCACGTGCAGCCACGATCAGCAGGAGAGCCGCACCCACGCCCACAATGGCGGAAATCGGCACGCCCTGCGGCTCGATCACCAGAAAGCTGAACAACAGCAGACCCAGCACCCCCCAGCCGGCACGGAACACCGCGGGGTCCTTGATCACCTCGTGCGGCTGGCGCAATTGAGTGTAGTCGTAGCGCAACGGGATCTGCTTGCGGAAGAACAACATCAGCACCAGCAGCGACGCCGCCACCGAAACGCAGTTCACCACCAACATGACCGTTGCATATTCGACGAAGCCGATACCGAAGAAGTCGGCCGAGACGATGTTCACCAGGTTGGAGATCACCAACGGCAGGCTCGCGGTGTCGGCGATGAACCCTGCCGCCACGACGAAGGCTACCGCCGCCACGGGGCTGAACCCCAAGGCCCGGACAATCTCCAGCACGATCGGGGTCAGCATCAGAGCCGCGCCGTCGTTGGCGAACATGGCCGCCACCGCCGCGCCCAGCAAAACGATGAAGGCGTAAAGGCGCAACCCGTTGCCGCGCCCCCAGCGCGCCACGTGCAGCGCCGCCCATTCGAAGAATCCGGCCTCGTCCAGCAGTAGCGAGATGATGATGATGAACACGAAGGTCAGTGTCGCGTTCCAGACGATGTCGACTACGATCGGGACATCCGAGAAACTCACCACACCGGTGACCAGCGCGACGGCAGCACCGCCGAGTGCGGACCAGCCGATGCCCAGCCCCTTGGGTTGCCAGATCACCATGGCGATGGTGACCACGAAGATGACCAGCGCAGTCAGTAACATTTCGAGTCCTTCCAAATATCAGCGATGGAGACAGAGTTCCAAGTCTGTCCCCGGGAGTGCGGGCGGCTGGGGAAGCCGCTTCTTTCCGTCGCAGCCTGCCTTGCAGGCCGAGATTCTGGCGATTTCGGGGCGCTCAATGCGGTGTTCCCTGCCCGCGGACAATTCCAGCCAATCAGCATCCGATCCCCGGCTTCCGCGCGTTGAGGGATTCTCCAGGCCCCGGTCGGGGAATACGCATCCCCGGCCTCTCGTCATTGAGAAGCCGCACGCGCCCGGAGTGGACCCTCAAGGACGATTGCCCGAGGCGGTGAATGAAAAGTCCCTGCATCGATTCAGTACGTCACGGCAGAATACCGCGGCGCCTGCAGCACGGGGATCATACCAATATCCAGGAACCAAAGAGGACCAACAACGATGTTTCCACGAACCACGACCACGTTCCGCTGGGCCGCGCTTCTCGCCGGCCTGCTCCTTTTTGCCACAGCGGCCAAGGCCGACCGACCTGATTTCCTGGTCGACTCCAACTGGTTGGAGGATCACATCGATGATCCGTCACTGGTCCTGCTCGAAGTGCGCTATTACCCGAACCGTTATTTCAGCGTCGGGCACATCCCCGGCGCTCGCCAGGTCCAGCGCTTCTCCGATCTCGGGGATAATCATGCCGTTCCGATCATGCGTTACCCATCCATGGAAACCTTCCAGGACACCCTGCGCGGCTGGGGCGTGAACGACGACTCGCTGGTCGTGATCTACGATGACTCCCGTACCGCTCTCGCGTCGCGCATCTACTTCCTGCTCGATTTGTACGGCTTTGATATGGACCGCGTGCGGATCATGGATGGCGGCACCGGGGAATGGGAGGCTTTCAACGAACTGTCCACCGAAGCCCCGGAGGTCACGCCCGGGAACGTGACCCTCAAGCCCGCGCGCGAAGGACTCGTCATCGAATGGACCGACATCTATCGCGACGTCTACGCGCTGCGCGACGAGGACATCATCCTGCTGGACGCCCGTCCCGAGAACCAGTACACCGGCGAGGTGATGAATGGCGCAGTTCGGGCCGGACACATCCCGGGCGCGGTCAACGTCGAGGGGCTTCAGGGAACGACCGGCCAGAAGTGGCGTTCGCTGGAACACCTGGCCGAGATGTATGCGGACATCCCCAGGGACAAGACGATCTACGCCTACTGCCATGACGGCTTCCGCAACACCATGGCCTACATCCAGCTGAAGGCTCTCGGTTACGAGAACGTGCGCCTCTACAATGGTGGCTGGGCCCACTGGGGCAACGAGCTCTCGCTGCCGGTGGTGATGGGCCCCGAACCCTGGGACGCCGCCCACGCGCTCTGAAGTACGCAAGGTGGCGGGTCATCTGGCCCGCTGCCCCGTTCCCGTTTCGAAAGGCCAACAGCGACGATCCTGTCCGGAAAAGGGTGCATTGGGCCTCTTTTCGGGCCTGACGC
>JAABSN010000104.1 GCA_011390385.1 Thioalkalivibrio nitratireducens
GCAAACGACACCGGCCCGACGATCTCGTCGAGCCCGGCGAGGGAGTCCAGCGCTTCACGCAAGGCATCCACCGCCTGATAGTCGTGGCTCGACGGCGTGCGCTCACCCGGCCAACCCAATGCGTCGAGCACGCGCGCAAGCGCTGGCGCCCACGCCGAAGGCAATTGTCTGGCCGACAATCGGCTCAGCACTGTCTCGAGCTTCTCGATCTGGTTGGCGGTGCGCTTGATGTCGAGCCCGTCCACGATGGCCTTGCGCGCAAGGCGGAGCACGCGCGCGAGCGAGGTACGAAACGGCAGTCGCTCGCGCAGCCGCGCATCGAAGCGCGCACGCCCGTCAGCCTCGGCCACATCCGCGCCCCAGTAAGGGCTGCCGAGCAGATGACTCAAGTCGGCCTGCACAAACTCGCGTGCGCTGGCGGCGAGTCGCAGCAGGGCCAGCGCGATCGCCACCGGTGCCACATCGGCAAGACGCACCCCAAGCGACAGGTTGTAGGCGCGCTGATCCTGAGCATGCGCAGCGCACACCGTCGCGGGATCGAGTACATGGTCGAGCAGGCGGGTCAGCAGCTCACGCCGTTCCGACAGATCCGGTACCACGACGCCGATGCTGGCCTGCGGGTGCGCCGCCAGCGTGTCCGCCACCCAGCGCGCTGCGGCACGACATTCATTGTCACCATCGTCAAGCACCACCTGCGCCGCAGACGCAGCTTCGGACAAGCCGATCGCCAGCTCGTGCACGGGTGTGCCACGCTGCGCCAGGGCATCGAACAAACGGTTTTCAAGCGGACTGAGACGATCGAAACCTGCGATTGCAATCACAGCCGGCAAGCGGCCGACGCCGCGCGCAATCAAATCCACCTGCCAGCCGAGGTGGGCCGATAGCGTCACCCACTGGCGGGTCGCGCAATGCGTGCGAAAAGTCTCGCGCCACGCGAGCAGGCGTCGCACCTCCTCGCCGGCATGCGCCGCATCCACGTCGAGCTGCCAGGTGTCGATCAGCGCATTGGCAGCCCGCGCTTCCGTGGCCAGACCCGCCACATCGAACAGCGCGGCGGCATCGCCCTCGCCCAATGCGGTGCAAATGATGGACTCCCACAGCAACTGTTCCTGCTGCGCGCCGAGCACGCGCACCGGGGCCTCGGCAGCGTCGATCTCACCACACAGCAAAGCCTCTTCAGCGAACTCTGCCAGCCACTGCGCAATCGTCGCCGTTTTGGAGAGTCGCACCGCCGCGGACGACGTTTCCGACCGCTCGACACCTTGCAGACGCAGCGTTCTGGCCAGTCGGTGAGTTGCGCACAACACCAGATCGGGCGGCGGTGGCAGGGTGACAGTCATGGGCAGGGTCCTGGTGGGTCGTAGGCGTTGGGTTGGCGGCGGTTCTTATCGGATCGATCGACTGCGCGGACCATGGCATCGGTGGTAGTCAGTCGCTCGATACGATTCGGGACAGGGCGATTATGCCTGCCGCACAGGCTCGCCAGATGAGCCTGTAAAACGACAGCCCGCCTCGCGCTGCGTGCCACGCGGCCCTAGAAACGCGAACCGGGCTGCTGCAGAAACGCGATTTCCGCTGCACTGGACACCCTGCCCAGTATCGCGTTGCGGTGTGGATAGCGACCGAAACGCTCGATGATCACCTGATGCTTGCGCTCGAAATCCAGATTGTTTTCCAGACCGGGCTGGTCGAACAATCGAACCGCGTCCTCGTGAATCATCAAAGACTCGCTGTGCATGTACGGCAGGTAGAGAAAGGCCTTCTGCGCCCCATTGAGCCCTTGATCGGCTGCGGCGCGCACCGCTTCCTGCGCCAGAACGAGGGCCATCGCATCGGTACTGAACGCCTCCGGACGGTCGCGAAAAATGTTTCGCGAGAACTGGTCGAGCACGATGATCTCTGCCAGCCGGCCGTGTGGCGAATCCCGCCATGCGTGCAGCTCACCCGCCTTCGCGGCAGCCAGCGTCGGCACAAAGCGGTCCGCGATACGCTCATCCAGCGACGCGTCCTTGCGCCACCAATCCGCAGGTGTCAGCTCGCGAAACCAGAAGGCCAGCACGTCGTCGCAAGTCGCGACATCCTTGTCATGCGTCATCACCACTCCTGCTTGAGAAACCCTCGACTACCTGCGCACATCATCGTACGCATTCCGAATACACTCCAGTCAAGCGACTACAGCACAGGACGTTCGCACGCACGACAAGGCGCTGTAATTTGGCATGACTTTCCGCAACAGCATGCGAAATGGTATGCAATAACGACGCACGCGCGTTGATTCGATATCGCTGCGCGCGATCCAGTCACTGTTAAATCCCGGTAACCAGAAGATCCATCGCAGCGACAATGTCATCTCGACGGGTAGCGAGTGAAGTTTCCTTTTTTCTTAGAAAGCTGACGGAGATGCTTGTGAGCTGGTGAGTAAGAAGAGCAAATTTTTTGCTCCTGATTTCAATAACAGGACAAAGAGTTTCTGGGTAGGTTTTGTCAGAATCCCGAACGGGAGTCAGCGGAATGACCACTCGGCTGTTAAGCGTATCAAGAAGACCGTTTTGAATATCGACAAAATAGGGATAGGTCTTATTGGTGTCTTGATCAGTGTTTACGTAGAGGTCGAACTGCTCCATCAGAATATGCGATGTTTGTCAGAGAAAAGACCGTTTTGCTCTGCAAGCTCATTACAGGCTTCAATGGCCTCGCGGTTCTCTTGCCGCCATTGGTTGCGCTTTTCCTGACGGATCTTTTCAGTCAGCGCCCACTCAAGGGTTGCAGAAAGGTTTATGTTCAGGCTGCGAGCCTCCGCCAATAAATCTCTGTTTACGCTGAGGTTTGTCGCTTTCTTAGGGGCCGCGTTGTCAATTGCAGGTTGCATCTCATCAGCTCCAGGCACAGCAGATGTGCGCATTTATCATGCGCATGATGCTAGTTCGGTGCATTTAGCAAGTCAAGCACATGATCGAGGCGGTCAATGTCCCGCAGATGCTTGCGGACGGGTATTCTGAGAGGGATCGCACCACCAACACCAAGTGCCTAGATAGTCTCCAGGCCCTTTTTCTTTGCGCGCATCCCCGCATGGCGCGGGGTTCCGGAAGTTCGCCCAGCGGGTGCCCTCGCGCCCGGTTGGCCCGAAACGCCCCATTCTCCGGCCAGCCCTGTCTCTTTTCTCTGTTCGCCCTGCGGGCAGTCGCGGCATCGAATCCTGCATCTACGGGGACTTGGCGCGGCCTTTTTGCGGTCAACCATGGCCACCGATTGGCCGACAAACCGCTACGCATGGAACGCGTCGACCACCCGCCGCTGCGCGATCCAGTCCAGCGGCAACGGGTTACGTTGAAACCAGATCAGGCTCATGCAGCGCGGCTGCTGCCCGGCCAGGATGGCCTGGATGATGGCGGGCTCCAGCAGGGTCAGGCGCAGCAGTTCGTTCACCGTCGAATGATGCAGTCCTTCGCGCTGGGCGATGTCGGTGCCGCTGGCCACCACGCCGTCGTCGAACAGTTGTTGCCAATAGAAGGCCCTGGTCAACGCTACCAGCATGGGACTGTCGAACTGGTTCCGCGTCGTGCTGCCTGCGCTCTCCCCGTCCGGCCGGATCACCACCTTGCTTGCGGATCTGCAGTGGGATGAAGGTCGAGAGCTTCACGGCGCCGCCGTCCATGCGCTGTTGCACCGTGGCCTCGCCCGATTGGCGTATACGCGTCATACCGTCATCTCCACTTCGGCCAGTTCCGCGCCGATGCTGCCGGGGCGCAGTTCGTCAATCAGTTCCACCCAGCCGGCGTCGCGCCAAAGGATCTCCAGTCCGTCGTCGCCGATCAGTACGCGCTCGATCAGCAGCTGTGCCAAGCGCCGTTGCTCGGCAGGAAACAGCGAGGGCCAGACGGCGACAAGCTGGCGCATCGGCATCACCACCCGCGCCTCGTCGAGATCGACGGCGCTCGCACGTACCCGGTCCCAAACTGCCTGCACGCTTTCCGGTGCGCGCAGCACCTGCCAGACCTGCTCGACCACCAGCGCCTCGATGGATTCGGCCGGCAGGCTGCCGAAATTGGAGGCGCCCGCCCCGTAGTGCCGGTCCTTAGCCGGCGTGTAGTAGCGGTAGCAGCGGCACCTGTTCCCGCGCGGCAAGCGCCAGGGCACGCGCTTCGTGGTCGGCAATGTGCAGGGCGACGCCGGCGACAGCCTGGTGATCGAACTCGAAGGCCCGAAGCGCGGACTCCTCTCTCGATTGCAATGGCTGGCCAGGCACGGGAACGGTGCACCGACGAGACGGCACGGGTCTTTCCTGGCCGGATTCGTATTCGCGGGGCGCGAGCGCGCTGCCCGTCTACCGTGAGGGTGTAAACCGAGGTTTGCAGGGTTTGCGGTTTGCACCCGCCGGCCGTGACCCGCTCCAAAGGCGAACAGGGTAATCCTGCAGCCAAGGGGGCAGTGGCAGCGGCTGCTACCCGATTTCTTGTGTGCCCAGAAGATCACTCTGCCAGCGACAGATACTATCTGCATCTGATAACATCTCGAAACTACATCTGGAAATTGAAGTATGCGCACAGTGATTGGCATCCGTCCGGCCAAATCCGGCCGTCGGGCAGTCGATGACGCTAACGGCCCCACGCCCACCGTCTGGTTCGATTCCTGGCGGCAGATGGCCAGCTTGCTGTCGGACGAAAACCGCGCGCTGCTGCGCCTGATGCAGGAGCGGCAACCGCGCACTGTGCTGGAGCTGGCCGAGTGGTCAGGCCGCGCGGCCAGCAACCTGTCGCGCACCCTGCGTCATCTGGAGCGCCGCGGCCTGGTCAAGATGCACCGCAGCCCGGACACCCGCGCCGTGCGTCCGGAGGCACTGGCCACCGAATTCTTGATCGTGCTGGATTGATGGAGAAGAACAATGAATAGATGCCTGCAGGAGTGCGCCGTTTGAGCCAGGAAGGCCAACTCCTCGACCAAAAATCCTTGCGGTCCGTGATCGGCAAGAGCGCCGACTGGAACGAACTGGTCAAGGATTGCATCGCCTTCGCCAACGCGACGGGCGGTCGTCTGTTGCTCGGCATCGAGGACGGGCAGGACACGCCACCCGCAGGCCAACAGATTCCTGCCGATCTTCCGGACACCATCCGGCGCAAGATTGCCGAGCGCTGCGTCAACGTGGCCGTGCTTCCGGATGTGATTACCGCAGCCAATGGCGGTCAGTACATCAACCTCGCCATTCCCCGGGCCATCGCAGTGGCATCGACGACCGATGGCCGCTACTTTCTGCGCGTGGCCGACCAGAGCAAACCTGTCACGGGTGACGACGTGCTCCGGCTGGCGGCAGAGCGGGCCGCGCTGCCATGGGAAACCCAGACCACACTGCAGGTGCCCAGATCAGCCACCGCCCCGGACAAGCTCGGCAAGCTGGTGAATGCGTTGAGGGCATCGGACCGAGTCAAGCCGTCCGTCAAGGAAAAGTCCGATGGCGAGCTGCTCGATCACTACCAACTCGCGCAAGGTGGCTACCTGACCCACCTGGGCATCCTTTGTCTGGGACAGCAGCATCAGCGTGCGCAGCTAACCACGGCACCGGTTATCCAGTTCATCAAGTACGACGAGCACGGCCAGAAGGTGAACAAGCTGGTGTGGGACGACCACACCTTGAATCCGATGGAACTGATCGAGGCCGTCTGGCTGGAGGTGCCCGACTTCCGCGAGCGCTACGAATTGCCGGATGGCCTGTACCGCCAGAACGTGCCTGCCTTCGACGAGGTCGTGGTACGCGAGCTGTTAGTCAACGCGCTGGTGCATCGCCCCTACACCCAGCGCGGCGACATCTTCCTGAATCTGCACCCGGATCGGCTGGAAGTGGTCAACCCCGGGCCGCTGCCGCTGGGCGTCACGCCGCAGAACGTGCTGCACACCACCGTGCGCCGCAACGAGCACCTCGCCCGGCTCTTCCACGACCTTAAGCTGATGGAGCGCGAAGGCAGCGGCTTCGACAAGATCTTCGAGGTGCTGCTGTCGCAGGGCCGCCCGGCGCCGGAGCTGATCGAAACCCACGACCGCGTGCAGGTCACGGTACGCCGTCGCATCCTCAAGCCCGAAGTCATCGACTTCATTGCCAAGGCAGACCATACCTACCAGCTCACCCAGCGCGAGCGCATCGCCCTGGGCCTGCTGGCGCAGCACGACGCCATGACCGCCCGCGAACTGGCCGCCGTATTGGAGCTGCCTTCGGTCGAGGCGCTGCAACCGTGGATCAAGCGGCTGCTGGAGTGGGATCTGATCCAGAGCGCAGGGCGCACGCAAGCCACGCGCTATTTCGTCGATCCGGGGCTGCTGCGCACCCTCAATTTCGTCGGTGGCACCACGCTCAAGCGCATCGAACCGCACCGATTGGCGGCGCTGATCGTCGAGGATGTCGGCCGCTACCCCAAATCGAAGATCGGTGACATTCACGAGCGGATCGGGCTGGAAATCCCGCGCTCGCGCATCCGGCGAGGCATTGAAAAACTGGTGAAGGCCGGCAAGGTGATGGCAGAGGGGGTGAAAAGTGGCACACGCTACCGCCTCCCGTAATTTGGCTCAAAGCCGGGCCTATCTGCCCGCCTTGCGCCAAACTGCTGCACCAAAAGCCGAAGAAATCGCCGTAACGCTTTGTCCTGTGGCGCTTTTCGTTTTGGCTCACTCTGAATGCCCGAGCCAAAGCGATGCGCCAAACACCGCTCCCCAACATGCCGTAGCGGGGATGACTCACGAACAGAACAGGTGGCCTCGATGACGGCAACGACCCAGATCATGACCGAGGCCGACACCTGTCGGGAGTTGGTCACACCCAAGCTGGTAGAGGCCGGATGGGGCAATGCGCCCCACGTCATCGGCGAGCAGCGCACCTTCACCAATGGCCGTATCATCGTCACCGGCGGTCGCGTGCGCCGTGGCAAGCAGAAGCGTGCGGACTACCTGCTGTACTACCGGCGCGACTACCCGCTGGCCGTCGTCGAGGCCAAGGAACTGGGACTGCCAGCGGAATCCGGCGTGCAGCAGGCCAAGGACTACGCCGAGATTCTCGGCCTGCAGTTCGCCTATGCCACCAACGGCCACCGCATCATCGAGATCGACTACACCACCGGCACCGAGCGCGAGGTGGAGCGCTTCGCCACGCCCGCCGAACTCTGGCAGCGACTGACCGCCGCCACCGCGCTGCCCGATCCGGCCACACCCCATCTGCTCGAACCCTTCAACCTGGTTTCGGGCAAGGTGCCGCGCTACTACCAGCAGATCGCGATCAACCGCGTGATCGAGGTCATCCTGCTTGGTCAGAAGCGCGTGCTCGCCACGCTGGCCACCGGCACCGGCAAGACCTGCGTGGCGTTTCAACTGTGCTGGAAGTTGTGGAACAGCCGCTGGAACCGCACCGGCGAATACCGGCGCCCGAAGATCCTGTTCCTGGCCGATCGCAACATCCTGGTCGATGACCCGATGGCCAAGATGTTCGCGCCGTTTGGCGATGCCCGCCACAAGATCGCCGGGGGAGATGTGAGCCAGAGCCGGGACATGTACTTCGGCATCTATCAGGCGCTGTCCACCGCCAACGAAGACGTATTCCGCCAGTACCGGCCGGACTTCTTCGACCTGATCATCATCGACGAATGCCATCGAGGCTCCAGCCGCAACGACAGCAACTGGCGCGCGGTGCTCGACTACTTCGCGCCTGCCGTGCAGTTCGGCATGACGGCCACGCCGCTGCGTGAAGAGTCGCGCGACAGCTACGAATACTTCGGCAACCCGGTCTACAGCTACAGCCTGCGCCAGGGCATCGAGGATGGTTTTCTCGCGCCTTATCGCGTGCATCGCGTCATCACCACGGTGGATGCCGCCGGATGGCGGCCGTCCAAGGACGAGCTCGACCGCTTCGGCCGCCCGGTGCCGGACGACGAGTACCAGACCAAGGATTTCGAGCGCGTCATCGCGCTGCGTGCGCGCACCAAGGCGATTGCGAAGCACCTTGCCGACTTCCTCAAGGGCACCGACCGCTTCGCCAAGACCATCGTGTTCTGCGTCGACCAGGAGCACGCAGCCGAAATGCGCCAGGAGCTGATCAACCTCAACAGCGATCTGGTCAAGCAATACCCCGACTACGTCTGCCGCGTCACCGCCGACGAAGGCGCCATTGGCCTCACCCACCTCGCGCACTTTCAGGACGTGGACAAACCCACGCCGGTGATCCTGACCACCTCGCAATTGCTGACCACCGGCGTCGACGCCGAGATGGTCAAGAACGTGGTGCTGGCGCGCGTGGTTGGCTCCCGCTCCGAGTTCAAGCAGATCATCGGGCGCGGCACACGGCTGAAGGTCGACTACGGCAAGGAATACTTCAACATCATCGACTTCACCGGCACTGCCACCCGGCATTTCGCCGATCCGGATTTCGATGGCGATCCCGCGCGCATCGAGGAAGTGACCATCGATGAGGCTGGCGAAACCATTGAGTCAGTCATCGAAACGCCCCCCGGCGTCGAAGAGCCGCCGGCCGACTACACCGTAGACACCACAGACACCGACGCAGGCCAGGGCGAGATCCTCACCGAACCGCCGGAGGAGCCGCGCAAATTCTACGTGGACGGCGGCGACGTCGAGGTGATCGGCCATCTGGTCTACGACCTCGACACCGACGGCAAGAAACTACAAGTGGTCAAGTACACCGAATACTCGGGCCGCACCGTTCGGACCCTGTACCCGACCCGCGATGCGCTGCAATCCGCCTGGGCCAACCCCGACACCCGAGCCGAGGTGCTGCGTGAACTGACCGAGCGCGGCATCAGTTTCGAGGAGCTTGCAGCCAGTGCCGACCAGCCCGACGCCGACCCGTTCGATCTGCTGTGCCATCTGGCCTGGAACGCGCCGCTGCTCACCCGCCGCCAACGCGCGGAACAGGCCAGAAAGGCAGCGCAGGATCTGTTCGGCCAGTACGGCGATTCAGCCCGCGAAATCCTCACGCTGCTGCTCGACAAGTACATCGAGCGCGGCATCGTCCAGTTCAACGCCCTGTCCGAGCTGATGAAGGTGCAACCCTTCGACAGCTTCGGCAGCCCCTCCGAAATCGCCACCCGGCATTTCGGCGGCATCAAACCTTTCAAGGAAGCCGTCTCGCGCCTGCAGACGGCCCTTTACCAATGACGAGAACCTCCTGAATGGCCGCAACCGAAAAGAAGACCCGAACCAAACGTGCCAAGGCGCCGCTGACCACGCGCGATAACCTGTCGGCGCTGATCGGCAGCGCCCGCAAGATCCTGCGCAAGGACAAGGGCCTCAATGGCGACGTCGACCGCCTGCCGCTGCTGACCTGGGTGATGTTTCTCAAGTTCCTCGACGACCTCGAAGTCGTGCATGAAGAAGAAGCGGAACTCGACGGAAAGCCCTATCACCCTATCATCGAATCCCCCTACCGCTGGCGCGACTGGGCCGCGCGCGAGGATGGCTTGACCGGCGATGAACTGCTGGCCTTCATCAACCAGGACGAATGCCACCGCGCCGACGGCTCACGCGGCGCGGGCTTGTTCGCCTATCTGCGCGGCCTGGCCGGCAGCGGCGAGAAGGGCAGCCAGCGCGAAGTCATCGCCAACGTGTTTCGTGGCGTGCAGAACCGCATGGTCAGCGGCTACCTGCTGCGCGACATCATCAACAAGATCAACGGCATTCACTTCAGCTCAAGCGAGGAGATCCACACCCTCTCGCACCTGTACGAATCCATGCTGCGCGAGATGCGCGACGCCGCTGGCGACTCGGGCGAGTTCTACACCCCGCGCCCGGTGGTGCGCTTCATGGTGCAGGTCACCGACCCGCGCCTTGGCGAGACCATGCTCGACCCGGCCTGCGGCACCGGCGGATTTCTGGTGGAAGCCTACGACCACATCGCTCAGCAGGTGACCAACCCGGACCAGCGCCGCACCCTGCAACGGGACACCCTGTTCGGGCAGGAGGCCAAGCCGCTGCCCTACATGCTGGCGCAGATGAACCTGCTGCTGCACGGGCTGGAAGCGCCGCAGATCGCCTACGGCAACACGCTGGAGCGGCGCATCACCGAGATCGGCCACAGTGAGCGGGTGGACGTAATCCTCACCAACCCGCCCTTCGGCGGCGAGGAAGAAGCCGGCATCAAGGCCAACTTCCCGGCCAACATGCAGACGGCCGAAACCGCACTGCTTTTCCTGCAGTACATCATGCGCAAGCTGCGCTACGCTGGGCATGGCGCAGAGCAGGGAGGCCGCGCCGCCGTGGTGGTGCCCAACGGCACCCTGTTTGGCGATGGCGTCTGCGCCGTCATCAAGGAGGAGATGCTCAAGGAATTCAATCTCCACACCATCGTGCGTCTGCCGCAAGGCGTGTTCGCGCCCTACACCGACATCCCGGCCAACCTGCTGTTCTTCCAGCGCGGCGGCCCCACCGACGCCATCTGGTACTACGAGCTGCCCCAGCCCGAAGGCCGCAAGAAATACAGCAAGACCGCGCCGCTGCCCTTCGAGGCCTTCCAGTCCGTGCTCGACTGGTGGAACCAGCGCGAGGAAGGCCCGCAGGCCTGGCGCGTGGACTTTGCCGCCAAGCGCGCCGCCGCCGTCGACGCCGCCACGCCGTACTGGCAACGGGCCGAAGCCGAGCGCGCCAGCGCACTCGCCCTGGGCAAGCCGATCCGCGAACTGGATCAGACCATCAGCAATGCCGCCAATGGCGACAAGGCCGCGCTGCAAGCGCAGCTGCGCGAGCTGAAGGCGCGGCAGCAGGCCCATGAAGCTGCCGCCAAGGCCGCGCAGGCCGCGGGCGACGCGCTCTACTGGCCGATCTACAACCTGGACCTGAAGAACCCACATGCCGCCGAAGGGCTGGAGCACGCCGATCCGAAGGACCTGGTCGCCGCCATGCGCGCGGGCGAAGAAGATGTGCTGCGCCTGCTCGAGGAGATCGAGGCGCTGGTGGCCGAGGTGCAGGGATGAGGCGGTGGCCGAAGGTGGCGATGAATGAATTGTTCCACCTTGAGAAAGGCAAGATCGGAATTAAGGCGGCAACTCCGGGTGCCTTCCCGCTCGTTACGACTGGCGAGCAGTATCTATCTCACATCGAACCGCATTTTACCGGCGATTCGATTTGCATTCCGCTTATTTCCGCGACAGGTCATGGTCACGCCAGCCTGAAACGATTGCACCACATTGA
>JAABSN010000105.1 GCA_011390385.1 Thioalkalivibrio nitratireducens
CTGGCGCTGGAAAACGTGTCCTATTACGCACCGCTCGGTGGCGAACTGGACGAGGCGACATTCATCCGGACGGTACTGGAGGAAGCGGACTGTGATCTGCTTCTGGACGTCAACAACATTGTGGTGAACAGCGTCAACCATCGTTATGACGCAGTCGCGTTTCTGGACGCCCTGCCGCTGGAACGCGTGCGGTATATCCACCTGGCAGGGCACGAGAAGGAGGCCGAGGACCTGCGGGTGGACACGCATGGTCGTCCGGTTGGGGAGGCGGCGTGGGACCTGCTGGCGTTCGCCTACGAACGCCTGGGTCCGGTGCCAACCCTGCTTGAGCGGGATTTCAACTTCCCTCCCCTTGAGGAACTCCTGCGGGAGATCGACCGAATCCGGACGCTTCAGGAGCAGGCGCAACGAGTCTCCGGGAACGTTGCGGCGAGCCATTCGACGCAGCAGGTGGCTTATGGCTGATGCGGGTTTCCAGCAGGTGCAGCAGGCCCTGGCCGATCACCTGCGCGATCCCGAGCGGTTCCCGCCGCCCGCGGACATCGAACCGCGCAGGTTGGCGATCTATCGCCGGTTGTTCTACAACAACGTGCTGAATCTCCTGAGTAGCGGGTTTCCGGTGCTCAAGGCAGTGGTGGGTCCGGAAAGGTGGCCGCTTCTGGTGCGCGACTTCTATCGCGATCACGATTCCCGCACGCCGTATTTCCCGCAGTTCGGCGAGGAGTTTGTCCATTATCTGGCGCAGGAGCGGACACCTCGGAAAGAAGACTGGCCGTTCCTGGCGGAACTTGCGCATTTCGAGCGTGTGGAGCGGACTTTGCTGAACGCGCCGAATACCAGGCGTCCAGCCCGGACGGAGCGGGCTTCGGATCCGTTGTCAGAAGCCCTCTCGCTGATTCCCCAGGCGCGTCTGCTGGCCTACGAATTCCCGGTGCACCGGATCGGCGAGGACTTCAAGCCGGAACAACCGGGAGAGAGTCCGACCTACCTGTTGGCATACCGCGCTGGTCCAAAACGAGTACGGTTCATGGTCCTGGACCCGTTGGGTGCAAGGCTCCTCTGGCGTATCCAGGAGGAACCCGCCATTGGCCGCGAGCAGATCCGCCGCACACTGGAAGACTTTGGCCTCGAGCAGGACGAAACCCTGTGCCGCCAGGGCGAGCGATTGCTGTTGAGCTTTCGGAAGCTGGGGGTGCTCGTGGTTTCGGCGCCGGAGACCGCGACGGTCGCGGGTTGAGGCACTGCCGCGCTTTCGTGCGGACGGGCGCGCGAAGCTTGCGTTGCGTGTTCGGTCCCTTTTGCGCCGGATGGAGGTGCGAGCGCCGTGCCCGAGAATGAAATCTCCCCACTGCTGCCGCGATTCCGGGAAGGGTTGCGCTGGTCGGTGCAGCTTGGTGGTCAGTTCCTGCGCCAGGCGCCGGCCGGTACGAGCCTGGTCGTGCTGGCGACACTTGTCTCGCAGGTGGCGATGCTGCTTGCCTTCTTCCTGCCGGTGAAGGTGGTGATCCTGCTGGGAAACGACCGGATCCCACAGTACTTCCCCACCGCGCTCGCGGACTTCGATCGGAACACGTTGATCATCGGGCTGACACTGGCGACGGTGTTGGCGTTCGGGACCTATCTTCTGGCCGAGCGACTGATCCGGTTCGGATCCGATCAGGGCGCGCACAGGATTCTGGAACGCAGCCGGAAGGTCGTGCTCTTCGAGAATCAGGACGCGATTGCCGCCCGGGCCTACCGACGGTACGCGGTGATACCGGCTGGACTCGTCTTCCTGCTGCTGGGGGCGGGCGTTCTGGTTCTGCTCTACCCCTCGGTACTGGGGCTTCTGGTCGTATTCCTTTCTCTGCTCACGTTGCTGGTCGTCATTGGCAGCCAGCTCGATGGCGTGCTTGGCAAGACGGTCATGTCTCCGCCGAAGGCGTGGCTTCCCGGGGTTGCGGGGTTCGGTTTCCTGCTGGTGTTCGTATGGCTGGTGGTGGACTACCTGTATCGCGATCCCCCAGGCCTGCTCGCCGCGATCGTGGCGTTGTTGTTGTCTCGGCAGATGCTGAACCGGCTGGTGGGGATGGTGATCAGTCTGGTTTCCCTGAATCACGAACGTCCGCGCCTGGATGCCCTTTTTTTCCACCATCGGGTGTTCCAGCGCCGCCGCGCTGGGCACGGGGGCGGTTTCTGGGCGCTGTTCGACGATGCGGCCCGCGAGGATTGGGTGCCGCGGGTACTTCAGGAGCTGGAGGGCGCCCCGGGGCGGGTGCGCAGGACCCAGTGGTGGCAAACACGGGTACAGGACGTGTCGGCGGTTTATTGCGAGATGGAGGATTCCGAGCCGCGCCTGGTCAAGGTCTTCGGCCCCAACCGTTCGGGAGAAGCGCGCCATGAGGCCAGTCTGCTGGCCGATGCTCCCGCTGGTCTTCCGGCCCCGGCATGGGTCGGCGCCACCCTGCTCGATGGCTTCCATTGCCACGTCCTGCGACTGCCCGCGGATACTGAGCGCGTCGGTGACCACCTGGAGCCGGAGCTGGAAGCCGGCCGTCGTTGGGTGGATCCTGCCGATGCGTCGGATTCCGGGACGACGGGTGACTCCGGAGACCCTGCAGACCCCGGGAAGGGCGGGGAAGAGGCCGCAGCCTTCGACCTCGCTGAACGAGTGGAGCGGTTTCGGCTGTCGCTGATCTCGGTCGAGCCGCCCGCCGAACTGGCGGGGCGCTATGGACGTTCGCGTCCGCTGCTGTGGCAACGCCTGGACCGGGCGATGTTCGAGCGTGTACGTCTGGTTGCGGACGCAGGCGAGCGCGATAGCATCGATGAGCTGCTTGCAGACTTCGAGGCCGTGGTGGATCAGGTGCGGAATCTGCCGTGGGTGTTCGTGAATCGGCAGTTGAACCCGCAGACGCTGGCGACGGCCGGAACCGAAGTGATCGCCCTGCACTGGGGACGCTGGGGGCTGGAAACGCTGGGTACTGCCTGGCCGCTGACTGTCCTGGAACCCGACGCACTCGAGAATCTTCTCGCGGAGGCGGGTCGGCGGCGTCCGGCTCTCGCCCGCGTGTCTCCCGCCGCCGTGCGCCTGGCCGCGCTGTTGTCATTGCTGGAGCGCCTGTACCGCGCGCAGCTCTATGCCGATATCCTGGCGCTGCTGCCGGCGTTGAAAAAGACCTGGCGGACCCTCGGCAGCCGGACCGAGCCGCCCGGGGATCACGGCTCGTCCCCGGTTTCCGCCGAGGGCAGTGGTCCGCTGGATCAGCAAGCGAAGCATGATGGATGAAGGCGAGTATGTCACTGTCCTGGCTCGGGCGTGGCCGTGACTTTCACGTTCATGCCCACGCGTGCCACCCGGGAACAGGAAAGGTGTAGGCGTAGGGTGCCAATGAGCGCAGCGAATTGCGCCACTCGAGGCCCGGAAGCTGGGGGGCAGGGCCGGCGTCGGATCGGTGCGGTTCGGCTTCGCCTCACGGCACCCTACGCGGGTTCTTTCACGCTAACTGTCATGGCCGGCGGCCACCCCGGATGATGAAAGGCGTAGGGTGTCAATGAGCGCAGCGAATTGCACCGCTCGAAGCCCGGGAGCCTGGAGGTCGGAGCCGGCGTGGCACCGGTGCGGTTCGGCTTCGCCTCACGGCACCCTACGCGGGTTCTTTCACGCTAAAATGCCGGTCATGGAACATATCGGCGATCTGGGCACCGTGTCCGCGCTGATGGCGGGCGTCAGCCTCAGCGCGGCGGCCGGAATGCGGGTGTTCCTGCCGGTGCTGGCGCTCGGGCTGGCCTCCCGCGTCGGCCTGCTGGAACTGGGCGAGGAATTCGCCTGGCTGGCCTCCGATCCGGTGCTGATGGTGGTGGGCATCGCGGCCCTGCTGGAGGCGGGCGCCTATTACATCCCGGTGGTCGACAACCTGCTCGACACCCTGGCCACCCCAGCCGCGATCGGTGGCGGCACGGTGATCGTGGCGTCGCTGCTGCCCGAGATGAACGGGCTGCTGCAGTGGGGCACGGCGGCGCTGCTGGGTGGCGGTGCCGCAGGCATCGTGCAAGGCACGACCGTGCTGGCCCGCGGGGCGTCCACGGCATCGACCGGTGGCCTCGCCAATCCCCTGATCGCCACCTCGGAGACCGGTGGCAGCCTGCTCACGATCGCGTTCGCTCTGCTGATCCCGCTGGTCTTCGGCGTACTGGTGATTGTGGCTCTGGTGTGGCTGCTCCTCCGCCTGATTCGGCTGCTGCGCAACCGGCGACACATTGATCCGACCCCAGAAGGCTGAGGCTGGCGCATTCCGCCAAGAATGCAGCGTCGCTGCGAGCCTCTCAGTTGACGAACCGTCCCGCGGCAACCGCGCTGTCTGGCCCCGTCCGAGATTCCGGGGTCCGCCCGATCATCCCCTCGAATTCCAGGAGCGGAACCGGCCGACTGAACAGATAACCCTGATAGGAAAAACAGCCCATTTGCTCCAGAGCATTGCGCTGCTCCTCAGAGTCGACGCCTTCGGCGATCACGTTCAGGCCCATGCTCTCGCCCAGCGCGATGACCATGCGGGTAACCGCGACGTCTTTGGAATCCACGAGCAGGTTCCGAATAAAATTCCGGTCGATCTTCAGTTGGTCCAGCGGCAATCGTTTCAGACGCGATAGCGAAGAGTAGCCGGTACCGAAATCGTCCAAAGAAAAGCCCACCCCAGCCGCCTTCAGGGTTTCCATTTTGACCCCGAGGTCCTCGATGTCGTAGACGAGAAGGCTTTCGGTCAGCTCCAGCTTGAGGCGTGATGGATCGGCACCGGTTTCCTCGAGTACAGAGAGCACACCATCGACGAACTCGGCATGGCCAAATTCGCAGGCGCTGACATTGATCGACAGCGTGATCGCAGCCATCTGCGGTTGGGTCGACCAGAGAGCCAACTGCTCGCATGCGGTCCGCAGCACCCATCTTCCCAAAGGCACGATCAATCCCGTTTCCTCCGCCATGGGAATGAAGGCATCGGGTGACACCAATCCGAGCGCCGGATGCTCCCACCGTATCAGCGTCTCCGCGCCGGTGATCGCACCGCGGACATCCACCTGGCTCTGGTAATGGAGGACGAACTGCTGCTCGCGGACGGCCGTCTTCAACTCCGCCTCGAGGGCAGCGCGGGCGGTCGCCACAATCTGCATCCGTGGCTCGAACAAGCACACGACATTCCGCCCTCCCGCCTTGGCATGATAGATCGCGAGCTCGGCCTGTTTGAGAATTTCCGAAACGCGATCCCTGTATTCGTTAAAAACGGCTACCCCGATACTGGCCGAGATCTGGTACGGGCTGTCATAGATGCGATAGGGCTGATTCAGCTCGTTCTGAATCTGGCCGGCCACGGCCATGGCCTGCTCCGAGGCGATCAGGCGGTCATCGTTCAAGCCTTCGAGCACTACCAGAAATTCGTCTCCCCCGGAGCGGCCGACCATCGAGTCGGTAGGGACGCTGCCCAACACACGGACCGCGACCTGTTGCAGCAGCAGGTCGCCAATATGGTATCCGGCCGTATTGTTGATGCCGTTGAAGTTGTCGAGGTCGATCAGCAGCACAGCACGGTGTGGAAGCGTTCGCGTAGACGGTTTCACCGCATTGTGTAGTCGAATGAGCAACAGCCGGCGGTTGGGTAACTGTGTCAGCGAGTCGTAGAATGCCAGCTTGTTGATTTCTTCCTCGTTGGCCTTGCGCTGGCTGACATCGGTAAGCATGAACACATAGTGTGCTACCTCGGCGTGTTCGTCCTTGACCACAGAAACGGAGAGCCACACAGGAACTACATTACCATCTTTGGAACGGACCCAGACCTCTCCGGACCAGGTGCCAGTCGTTCTCAGCCATAATTTTATATTGGCACCGAACAAGTCTTCCCGCCGGTCCGATTTCAGGAGATCAATGCTCTTGCCAACGACATCTTCCGTTCCCCAGCTCGTGATCTTCGTGAAGGCGAGGTTGGCTCTCTGAACGATGCCCCCGGCATCCGTAACCAGCATGCCTTCCTGCGACTCGAAGGCGACCGCAGCCAGGCGCTGATCCGTTTCTGCCTGTTTTTGCGCGAAGGTCCCCGCGATGATCTTGGAAAACAGCTGCAGCACACCAATCTGCTTCTCGGTCCAACTGAGATGTCTCCGCATTGTCTCGAGACCGAAGAAACCGAACAGGCCTTCGTCCCATAGCAACGGGATGATCAAGAGCGACCTGATGCCACCGTCGAAGGGTAAGGGGTCCCGGGTTGCGGCTGTAGCGCTTTGGGAAAGGTCGGGCCGATGCACCACTTCACCGGCAGTAATCGGATCGATGATCCAGCCAGGATAGTCCTCGATCGCAATCTGTCGTTGGCTGCTGATCCTCGGCTCGACTCCCTCCGAACACCACTCGTTGGTATTTTCCAGCGTGAGACGGTCGGCGCCGAAACGGAATACGTAGGCGCGATCGGCATCGAAAAACGACCCTATTTGTGTCAGCGCTTCGTCTATTTCCCGATCTGCATCCTCTACCTTCAGGTTGACGAAGCTCGTTGCGATTTCGGAGGTGATACCCTGCAATCGCGCCTGCTGAAGTAAGGCGGTATCCAGATTCTTCTTGATCAGGGCACTGACGATCACCTGCCCGACGACGACAAGCATTTCAATCCTGCGGCGGCTCCAGGAACACGGCGCGCGGACACTGTCCAAGCCGAAGAATCCATACGATCGGGTATCGCTGGCAAGCGGCAGGATAAGCAGCGACCGCGTACCACGGGCGATAAAGGTGTCCCGTTCCTGCGCCGCGTCTTCGGGCAGGGCACCGGGATCCCGAATCTGGACGGTCTCGCGTCGAAGTACCTTCGGAATAAGCCAGGGAAAACGGCCAATCGGTAGCTCGATGTTCGGTGATAGATAGGGGAGCACGCCCTCGGCACACCATTCGTGGGTATTTGCGAAAGTGTCCAGACAATCAGAGAACTGGAAGACATAACTGCGGTCCGCGTCGAAGAAAGTCCCAACGCGCATCAGTGCGTAATTGGTCGTCCGGTCCAGTTGCTCGAGCGGTGTTCTCAGAAGTTCCGAGGAGATGTCAGCAACCATCTTCTGGAACTGCAGTTCCTTGGGCTTTGGCGATTGTCGGGTCCTGTTGGGACTGGTTACTGGCATCCTTCAGTCCGCCCGAAAGAAGAGGTGTCCTCGAATATTACCTAGGAACGATCAGGCTGGATAGCGTTCGTGTCGGCCGAATAAGCCGCCCGACCGGCACCCGTCATCCTTCGGCTGCGGGTCTCGGTCGGGCGGGAGGCGGTCGCGCCAGAACCGGGGGCTCGCGTCCGTTGGCATGATCGGGTCCCCCTTGCCGGCACCCAGAGATAGGTCCAACGGTTTCTCTACTCGCCTGCAGGCGGGACGCCACAAGGGAATCGTCGCGGCGGCAAGCATCTGCCGCAGAAGCGTGCCTCTGTTCATGGCGCGTTCTCCAGACGGTTCCATGGCCGTTAGGCCCAACCGCATGACGTTGGTTTCAAAAAACTCTCGGTTACCCGAAAAGTGGTATCCCCGCCCCAAACTTAGCAAGGTTTTAAGGTTTTCTGACCCAAGATTTAGGAAAACCACGGCATCGCCGCAGGTAGGCTCTTGTTTCCAGACCATTGGATCCCGAGGAGAAAATCTTGAAAGCCAACCTGCTACTGTACTCCGTACTACTTGCCTGCTGTACCCTGCCGCTCAACTTGGTGGCCACCGAAACCACCTCGGATCGCGGCCGGTACCTGATGATCACGGGCGGATGCAGCGACTGCCACACCCCCGGATACATGCAGAACGAAGGCCAGGTCCCTGAGGAGCAATGGTTCACCGGCGATTCAGTCGGGTTCCAGGGCCCCTGGGGGACCACCTACCCCAGCAATCTGCGCTTGTACGCGGACCAGCTGACCGAGGCGCAGTGGCTCGCGCGGGTGCGCCAGCCGATGCGCCCGCCGATGCCCTGGTTCAACCTGCGCGAGATGACCGACGAGGATCTGGCTGCGATGTACCACTACCTGCGCGCGCGGGGTCCGGCCGGCTCGCCGGCCCCCGCAGCAGTCGGGCCAGAGATGGCGGTCGACACGCCGTACATCGAGTTCGTGGTGAAGAACCTGCCGCACTAAGCCGCATTGCCCGCGAATATCCTGAAGAGGCGCATACGATGAACGTTTCAACGCATACCGAGCCCGTAGCTGCTCACCACGAAGCTCTGGGGACGACCGCCGAGATCACCACTTCCGAGGCACGCCTGCGCAGCCTGGAGACGATGATGCTGATCCGCGCCTACGAGGAACAACTGGTCGAGTTCCAGCGTGGCGGGGCACCGGGCACCTGCACCAGCGTGGGCCAGGAGGCCTGCGCGGTCGGTGTGATTGGGGCATTGGACGAACGCGACCGCATCCTGACCAACCACCGCAGCGCCGGGCATATGATCGCCCGCGGGGCAGACCCTGGGCGGATGATGGCGGAGGTGCTCGGCCGCGTGGATGGATACTGCGGCGGGCACAGCGGGAGTCTGCACATCGCGTCACGGGAGTTGGGCGTGGTGCTCACCTCCACCATCGTCGGCGGCGAACTGTCGATGGCGCCAGGGATGGCGCTCGCGCAGAAGATGGGACAGGGCGAGCCGGGCGGCATCATCGCGGTGTTCTTCGGCGATGGCGCGGCCTGCGAAGGCATATTCCACGAGTCGCTGAACCTCGCGGTCCAATGGCAACTGCCGCTGCTATTTGTCTGCGAGAACAATCAGTGGCAGGCCTTAGTGCACCGCCTGGAGACGATGCCGGATCGGGCGATTGCGGACTGGGCTCGCAGCCACGGTCTACCCACGAGCTCCGTCGACGGCAACGCGGTGGAGGAGGTGTATACCGCGGCGGCTCGGGCAGTGGCCGAGATCCGGGCCTCAGGTAGCCCGCAGTTCCTGGAGCTGGTCACCTACCGCCAGCGCGGTCATTTCGAGCCCGACGACCAGTTCTACGTCGATCCCGCCGAACTCGCGACATGGAGGCAGAGGGATCCCATCCAGAATTACCGGGAACACCTACTGGACCGCATGATGATCGACCCGGAGGCATTGGCGGCGATGGAACGGCGCGTACGCGAGCGCGTCCAGGCCGCAGCGGCGTTCGCGCTGGCGAGCGCGTGGCCCGCGCCCGACCGGCTCACCGACCATGTTTACGCCTGAGCCGGGCGAGGAGAGAACGATGACCCGCATGACCGTGGAACAAGCCATTCACCAGGCGCTGCGCGAGGAGATGGAACACGACCCGCGTGTGATTCTGATTGGTGAAGGGGTCGCGACCAAGCACCGCGATCTTGTGGAGAACTTCGGCGCCGAGCGCGTGCGCAACACACCACTGGCGGAGGCAATCATGACCGGCACTGCGGTGGGGGCCGCAGCGGGAGGACTGCGGCCGGTGGTCGACCTGCTCTTCACACCCTTCCTTTCCTACTCGATGGACGCGCTGGTGAACAGTGCGGGCAAACTGCGCTACATCTCGGGCGGGCAGTTCAGCTTCCCGATGGTGGCGATGGCGATGACCGGTGCCGGGTGGGCGGTCGGCGCTCAGCACAACCATAACCTGGAGGCCATGTTCGTCCACGCGCCAGGGTTGAAGGTGCTGATGCCCTCGACGCCGGCGGACTTCCGGGGCCTGTTGAAGGCGGCAATCCGGGACGAAAATCCGGTGCTGTTCTTCATCGACCTGGGACTTCTCCACCAGGATGGCGAGGTCGAAGCGCAAGCCGACGGGCTCATCCCACTGGGGCACGCCGCGGTGCGGCGCGAAGGCACGGACGTGACTCTGGTCAGCTACGCGAAGACGGTGGATGTTTGCCTGCAAGCCGCTGAGCAGCTGGAGGCACGGCAGATCTCGGCCGAGGTGATCGACCTGCGCAGCCTCAAGCCGCTGGACGCGGAGACGGTGCTGGCATCGGTGCGAAGGACGGGCCGTCTGATCGTCGTTCACGAGGCGAGCGGTCTGTGCGGCATCGCGGCGGAGATTGCGGCGCTGGCGGCGACGAAGGCGTTCGATGCGCTGCGCGCCCCGGTAACGCGCCTGACCGGACCGGATGCGCCGGCCGCCTCGTCCTGGGTCCTGGAACAGGCCGGCGTGCCGCAGCTGGAAGCGGTGGTGGCGGCAGCCGCGGAGGTGGTACTCAGCCGGCCGGGATCTCCACGAGGTGGAGCGGCCGCGCAACCTCAAGCCGGAAGCGTCCCCGACCCGTCTTGGTAATCGCGAGAAACGAGCAGCGCTCCGCGAGCCGCCGCTGCAGAAGGATCAACCGTGCCTCCAGATTGTCGCTGATGTCAGGAAGCCTGAGGCTGCGATCAAGCCGCAGCTCGCGATTGGTGAACTCGCTACGCCCGTCGTGCACGTAGTCGCGCAGCAGCTTCCAGAGGATCGCGCCGGCCACCCCCTTGATCAGATAGTCCGGCCCGATAAACACGCTGTGATCCGCGGCGTAGTGCCGCACCTCCACCGGCACACCTCGCACGAGCGCCACCGGAACCTTCGAAGGCACTTCCGCATGCAGTTCCGCCGAGTGCGCAAGCAGCTCGATCGCGAGCGTCACCTGCCCGGCCAGCACCACCAGCGCGTCCTCATCCTCGTAGGTGAAGCGTCGTGTCTCGCGACTCTCCACGTACAGTACGCCAAGAAGCCGGTTGCCCAGTACCAGAGGTACCGCAAGTTGGCTGCCGGGATTCGGAAGCCCCGGGAACGGGATCTCGCTTTCCAGCGCGTCGGCATCGGGGCCATGGGCAAAACCCTCGCGCATCGCGCGACCGTAAACATAAGCCTGCGCGGTGTAGCCGATCCGGATCGGCACGCGTTCACGCCCCGCGACGCCAATGATGCCGTCGCCGACGTGGGCCTCCCAGCCGACCCCGGACTCGGGGTAACCTCGGCTCGCGACCGTGTACAGACGCTCATGGGCAGGATCGTGCATGAGCAGCATCGAGTAACCGATGCCGCAGTGGCGCTCGAGCGCGCCCAGCGTTTCATCAAACAGGTGGGCGAGGTCACCGCAGACGCCCAGATCGGCCAGGCAGGCGCGCAGGCGCGGCAGCAGGTCGGGCCTGGACGTTCCCGGATCGGGGGCGGCGCCGAACACGTGTTCCACCTGCAGCACCTCGTAGACGTCCGAGCCGAGCAGGTGAAACACCTTGCTCATGCCGGTATG
>JAABSN010000106.1 GCA_011390385.1 Thioalkalivibrio nitratireducens
GTAGCGCGGGCCGCAGTGGGTGCAGTTGATGAACGGGTAGCGGTAGCGCCGGTCTTTCGGATCGAAGAGGTCTTCGAGGCAGGCGGGGCAGACGGCGGCGTCAGGGGTGATGCCGGTGCGCACCGCGCCGGCACGGCTGGGAGCGATGCGGAACGCGGATTCGGTAGCGCTTGGCTTCGGGGCCAGTTCGGTCGTCTCGACGGCGTCGACCCGGGCCAGCGGTGGTACCTCGACGGCAAGGCGGCAAAGGAATGCGTCGACGACCTGCGCGTCACCCTGGATTTCCAGATCGACGCCAGCGGAATCGTTCAGAACCCAGCCGGCAAGACCCAGTTCGACGGCAAGACCGTAGACATACGGCCGGAACCCGACGCCCTGCACCTGGCCGCGCACACGGACATGGCGGCGGATCGGTCCTGTTCTGGTTGTCATGACTCCAGCGCCTGCCCCTGATGAAGAACCCAGTAGGGTGCCAATGAGCGCAGCGAATTGCACCGTTCGAGACCCCGAGACCTGGTGGCCGAGGCCGGCGTGCTTCCGGTGCGGTTCGGCTTCGCCTCACGGCACCCTGCGGGATCGTCTTTCACGTCAACGCTCATGACCTCCGAAGCGCGACACCCCTGACCGTGCAACCCGTAGGGTGTCAATGAGCGCAGCGAATTGCACCGTTCGCGGCCCCGAGGCTTGGGGTCCGGGGCCAGCGTGTTTTCGGTGCGGTTCGGCTTCGCCTCACGGCACCCTACGCGAAGGAGGTGAACATGACTCCGGTACCCGGCTCAGTTCTCCTGCCGTGCTTCCTGCAGTTGCGCCTCGAGTTCCGCCACGCGGCGGCGCAGTGCTTCCACGTCGTCCATCGGCGCCGCGGGTTCCGGACCCATCGCGGCCTGAAGCCAATCCAGCCATGCATCCATGCCCTCGCCGGTCCTGGCCGACACCTGCAGGACTTCCAGGCTGGGGTTGATGCGCCGCGCATACTCGATACAGCGCTCGACATCGAAATCGACGTAGGGCAGCAGGTCGGTCTTGTTCAGGATCATCAGGTCGGAGGCGTGGAACATGTCCGGGTATTTCAACGGCTTGTCCTCGCCCTCGGTGACCGACAGGATAACCACCTTGTGCGCCTCACCAAGATCGAACGCCGATGGGCAAACGAGGTTGCCGACATTCTCGATCAGCAGCAGCCCGCGCCCCTCGAGCTTCAGGTGCTGGACGGCGTGCCCTACCATGTGCGCGTCGAGGTGGCATCCCTTGCCGGTGTTCACCTGCACTGCCGGTGCGCCGGTGGCACGGATGCGCTCGGCGTCGTTGCTGGTCTGCTGATCGCCTTCGACGACGCTGACCGGGTAGCGCCCCCGCAAGCGTTCGATGGTCGCGGTGAGCAAGCTGGTCTTGCCGGAACCCGGGCTGGAGACAAGGTTCAGCGCCAGGATGCCGTGGCGCTGGAAGTGCTCGCGATTGCTGTTCGCGTAGGCGTTGTTCTTGCCGAGGATGTCCTGTTCGATCCGGACCATGCGTTCCTGCGACATGCCGGGGGCATGCGCATGCCCCGGGCCCTGGCCGTAATGAAAATCGTCGCCGGTGCGCACGGGTGCGTCGGCGTCGCTGGCGGCGTGCGCATGGTCATGGCCCGTACCGTGCCCGTGATGGGCATCATGGTCGTGCGGATGTGCATGGACCGTACCATCGGCGTGTCGGTGTTCGTGCTGATGCGGGTGCGCATGCTCGTGTTCGTGCCCGGCACCATGGCCGTGTTCATGCGCGTGGTCGTGCGGGTGGCTATGCTCGGTGCCGTCGGCATGCCGATGCGAATGCGCGTGCTCGTGCCGGTGGCCGTGCGCCTCGCCATGCCCATGCGCACCGGAATGATCATGGGAATGGGCATGCACCGTTCCATCGGCATGCCGATGCATATGCTGGTGGGCATGCTGATGTTCGTGCCCGGCCTCATGTTCGTGCGCGTGCGCATGGTCGTGGACGTGGCTGTGTACCGTGCCATCGGCATGGCGATGTTCATGTTCATGGGAGCCCAGCGAACGGCCTTCGACCCGCGTCTCGCCTTCTCCGCAACCACATACCGTGCACATCTGTCACCTCCTGAGATCTGCTGCCGCTTGCTCTTGTGTCAATGGTAACCGCTGCGGGCACACCCTTGCTGTTGATGAGGCAAACCGTGGGGCTTTGCCGCTGGGAATCTGCTCTCCTGGGCAAGCGCACACCCCGTAGGGTGCCGTGAGGCGCAGCCGAACCGCACCGATACGACGCAGACCCCGGCCCCAGGCGTCCGGGCCACGAACGGTGCCATTCGCTGCGCTCATTGGCACCCTGCAGCTGTAACCGGCCTCGGTCATGGAAGCTGGCCGGCGGTATCGACTTCGAGATCCAGCACTCGCATGTCCATGCCGCCGGTGGCCTGGACACGGTAGCTGCCACAGAGTGGGCAGGCATCGTAAAGCGCTCCGATCTCGACGCTGGTGCTGCAATCGAGACACCAGCCCTGGCCGGGGGTCTCGACGATTTCCAGATCCGCGGACTGCGCGACACTGCCCTTCACCACCGCGTCGAAGCTGAAACGCAGTGCCTCGATCTCGACGCCGGCGAGCCGCCCGACTTCGACCCGGACCCGCAGCACCCGGTCGAAACCGCGCTCGGCGGCGTTGTCCTCGATGATGCGCAGGATGCCCTCGGCCAGCGACATTTCATGCATCGACAATCTCCAACTCGTAGTTTACGCAGGGATCCAGCGCCATGACCTGCAGCGTTACGCATTCCCTCAGCTCGCTTTCACTGCCGGCACGCAATTGCGACAGCCCCTGTGACGCAGGGCCTTGCGGGTGAAAATTCCACTCGGTGGGCGCCACGATTCGGTAATCGCGAACCAACCCGTTCTCGATCCGTGCCCAATGCAGCAGCACACCGCGTGCCATCTCCAGTGCCACGATCGCTTCATCGCCGGCAACGTGACCGGACAGCGCCGGCCGCGCCGGTTCGCCACCACGCAGTGACTCCAGGCCCAGCGCCAGTTCCAGCACCCGTGCCACCACGCGGAGCCAGGCATCGACATCGGATTGCTCCGCCCGCATGCCGGCCAACAAAGGATGTTCCTGATGGCGCGCCAGCGGCCCCATTTCGAACACCTGTCCGTGCCAGTCCGGCCGCCAGTGGAAATCCGGATCGTTCTGCATGGACGGCAGCAGATCGCTGCTCAGTGCCGCAAGATCCGCGCTCAAGAACAACGGCAGATCGGATCCGCCGAGTCCGGCCAGCCGCGGGCGCAGCCGCTCCAGCAAGCGCGCCAGCGGAGTCGGCGCCGCCTGCAACCAGTCGAGGAACGGCTCCGGACCGGCATCGTCCAGCCACGGTGCGGCGGATAATCCGAAGAGACTTTTCGCGGTGGCCTCCGCCCAGGCAACGGCGGCTTCCCGGTCGCCGAGAAAACGCCCGCGCGCAGCCAGCAGTTCGCGCAAGGGGCCAGGCTGTGTTTCTTCCCCGGCCACCTTCGGCCAGTCGAGGCCGAGTCGCCACAAGTGCTCGCGGACGTTCTCGAGACGGATGCGCTCGGCCCATTCCCGGGTTCTCGCCGGGTCGAGCACTCCGTTGCCGACCAAGCCGGACAACGCCTCCGCCGACACGGTCTGCGCGTCCCCGCAGAGGCTGTAGAGCCGCGGTATCACCTCGCGCGCATACGAGAGGGGTTTGTCGAACAACAGCCGTTGGGGCTGAGGGCGCCGGGAAAGCACCTCGGCTCGCCTTACCGCAACGCCATCCCAGTGCAGGCGAAGCTCGACCCGACCCTCAGTGGGAATCGCTGTCATCGTTCAGAAAGTCGCCGCGCAGGAAACCCCGGCGGTCGAAATCAGCGTCCGCGTTGCGCCGCAGCGCGGCAATCGGACCGCCGCCCTTGCGCCGCGGCTCTGGCGGTCTGAGGTCGGGACCCTCCTGCAGCAACAGCGACAGAATCTCGAAGGCCACCGCACGCGCGGCATCCTGATCGGCAAACCGGAACATGGGCGAGAAGAGTGAACAGGTCTCGTAGGCGCCGATCCCCTCCTCCCAGGCGCCCACGAAATCGACCGGACCCCGAGGCAGTTCCCGGGTGCCCGATCGCCCCGGAGGAATCGCCTCCGCGTCGGGCAGGCGCAACAGATTCATCGACCAGGGCGTGATCAGCACGCCGACCCGCGCCGAACCGCTGCGGTGGAATCCGACGGCCTCGACCCGCAGGGCATCGTGCAGAAGCGGCATGTCGCCCATTCGTTCCGATTGGATCGCCGCGAATGTGGCTTCCACACACTGCCGAACCGATTTCGCCTCGTCGCTCAAGAGACCGTTACCGGGGCGGACCCAGCGCCGAGGGGAGCTGCAGATCGGCGAAAAAGGCATCCAGGTCGGTCTCGCCTCGGGTTGCGGCCTCGAGCGCCAGAACCGCGTCGTCGAGCTGCCGTGCGTGCTCGGCCTCCAGTACCTCGCGCGCCGTGTCCATGATCGCCAGCACCCAGGTTCCGACGGGTTGCGGGCCGATCAGCATCATGTTCAGGCGACGCTGCTCTCCCCGACGCTCGCATAGCGCGCTAAACTCATCAGACTCGACCACTTGCATGGGTATACCGAGACACATCGCGTTTGCATTCCTTATCGCCGATCGACGCCATCATGGGTGTTCAATGAACAGTGTGCCAGCTTCGGCCAGCGCAGCCACCTTCCCACATTGGAACGGGTCTGAATGTGATCTAGATCACCGCCGCGAGATGCGTCCTCCCGCATCCTTGGTACATCAAGAGCATATGCGAATATTTGCATACAAATGGCCAATTCGTCATACGCCGCAACGTGCGCAGTTCCAACAGCCACACCTGCCATCACGAAAGGTACAGATGATCACCAGCCCAGATCACACCGAAGCCCCGCCGCATGTTCCAGCCACGATCAAGAGTGATTCAGTGCTGGTGCTGGGGCTCGGGAACATCCTTCTCACCGATGAAGGTGTCGGCGTGTACATTGTCAACCGGCTCGCCCGGGAACAGCAGGGAGAGCCGGATATCGAATTCATGGATGGCGGCACCCTCAGTTTCATGCTGGCCAACGCGATCGTCGCGACCGACGCGCTGATCGTCGTCGACACCGCGGCCCTGAAAGCGCCACCCGGCACCATTCGGGTCTTCGAGGGTGACGCGATGGATCGGTTCATCAGCACCGGAGAGAAAAGCAGCGTGCACGAGGTCAGCCTGTCCGATCTGCTCGCGGTCGCCGCGCTCGAAGGTCTTCTGCCCGCCCGTCGCGCCCTGGTCGGCATTCAGCCGCAGAACTTCGACTGGGGCGAGCAGCCCACCGAAGCGGTCGCGAAAGCGATTCCGCAAGCCTGTGAAACCGTGATGGAAATCGCTCGCCGGTGGCGCTCATGAGCCTGAAAGACATTCCCGTACGTTTCGATTCGGGGCCGGGACCCGGTGACTCCGAACCCACAGGGATGGCCATGGCCCTGTTGCGTGAGGTGGCCGATCATCTGCTGACCGTGGCCCAGGGCGGCGAGCGTCAGGTGGTCGAACTCGGCAATCTTCCGCTCAGCGACGGCGATCTGCAGCTTCTCGAGGACAAACTGGGACGCGGCGAGGTCGACGCGAAAGTCAGCGCCTCCGGACTCACCGAGGTGTACGAGACTGCCTTCCCCGGTGTCTGGTGGGTCAAGTATTTCGATAACGGCGACCGCCCGGCCGCCCAGCAACTGGAGATCGGCACGGTGCCGATGATCATCGAGGCGCACCCGGACGACATCCAGGCGAGCGCCGATCGCTTTTCACAATTGTTCGAAGAACCCGTAAGGAATTCCCATTGACCACTCGCAATCCCGCAACGACTTGCACAAGGGGGTCGGCATGAAAGAGCACGAGTTGACACTAGGTGAGGAACTGCGCCGGCAGGGAATTTCCCGCCGCTCCTTCCTCAAGTTCTGTGCAGGGGTGGCCTCGACGATGGCCATCCCCGCCACCATGGTTCCCGCCATGGACGCCTCCCTGGCCCAGACCCGACGGCAGTCGGTGATCTGGATGTCCTACCAGGAATGTACCGCGTGCATCGAATCGCTGACGCGTTCCTTCGCACCGACGGTCGAAAACCTGATCTTCAATTTCATCTCTCTCGACTACCAGCACGCATTGCAGGCTGCAGCGGGCCGTCAGGCCGAGGATGCCCTGCACACGGCGATGGAGGAGAACCGGGGCAAGTACCTGGTGATCGTCGACGGTTCGATTCCGCTGAAGGATGACGGCATCTACTCCACGGTCGATGGACACACCAACCTGGAGTCACTGCGCGAAGTCGCCGCAGGCGCGGCCGCGATCGTCAGCATCGGCACCTGCGCGTGTTTCGGCGGCGTCGGTGCGGCGCGGCCCAACCCCACCGGTGCGGTCGGCGTGGATCAGATCATCACCGACAAGCCGATCGTCAACGTTCCCGGCTGCCCGCCGATTCCCGAAGTGATGACCGGTGTCCTCACCAGCTTCCTCGCATTCGGCCAGCTGCCCGAGGTGGACGACCTGAAACGGCCCGTCGCATTCTTCGGCGACACCATCCACGATCGCTGCTACCGTCGGCCGTTCTACGATCAGGGCAAGTTCGCGAAGACCTTCGACGATGAAGGCGCACGCAAGGGATGGTGCCTGTACGAACTCGGCTGCAAGGGCCCGATCGCGCACAATGCCTGCGCAACCCTGAAGTTCAACCAAGGCGTAAGCTGGCCCATCCAGTCCGGACACGGCTGCATCGGTTGCTCCGAACCCAACTTCTGGGACAAGGACAGCTTCTACAAGCCGCTATCGGCCGGTCAGTGGGGTTCCGCGGAAGGCATCGCGATCGCAGCGGCGGCTGGCGTCGCACTCGGTGCGGCTTCAGCGGTCATGTCGCGCAAGAACCAAGACAAAATCTCGGGAGGTAAGTAGTCATGACACTACTTGACTTTGCACGCGGCCCCGCGATGCAGATTGCGATCATCATCTTCGTCTTCGGCATTTTCTGGCGGCTCGTCGGTGTCTGGGCGCTGCGCCAGAAGAAGGACCTTTCCGAGGCCCGGGTCAAGGGCGCATGGATCGGCGGCATCAAGGGCCTTTTCGTACATGCCTGGCCGTACAAACCCTTTGTGCCCAAGGTGGGTACCCAGTACATCATCGGCTACGTGATTCACCTCGGCCTGTTCATCGTGCTGATTTTCGGCACGCCGCACATGCTGTTCTTCGCGGATATCGTCGGATTCACCTGGTGGACCCTGCCCGGCGGCGTCATCACCTTCGTGGCCCTGATCACCACCCTGGCACTGTTCATCGCCCTGGCGAAACGGCTCATCAACCCGGTCCAGCGCCTGATCTCGAACTTCGACGATTACGCGACCTGGTTCGTCACCACGCTGCCGTTCCTGACCGGTCTCGCGACGACAGCCAACCTGTGGCCGGATTATGAAACCGGCCTGGCGATTCACTTGCTCAGCGTCTGGCTGCTGCTGATCTACTTCCCGTTCGGCAAGCTGATGCATTCATTCTGGTTCGTGGTTTCCCGTTACACCACCGGGTCCCGTTTCGCACGCAGGGGGGGTATGGCATGAGTGATACAACGACTGAATTCGCGCTTGACCTCGAGGCCAAGCGTCTCTCGGTAGTCGAGCCCGGCACCCGCGTCGATGTTCAGGGCGACATGAGCGACGAGGAGCGGGTCGAAAAGGCGATGACCAACTTCGCCAAGGACTTCGGCCGCGTCGCCGCAACGTACATGGAAGCCTGCATCCACTGCGGCGCCTGTGCCCACGCCTGCCCGTTCTACGAGGCCAGTGGCAATCCGCGGCATACACCGATCTGGAAGATCGAACCCTTCAAGCAGGCGTACAAGCGCGAGGCCGGACCGCTGGCGTTCTTCTACAAGACCTTCAACCTGAAGAAGAATGTCACTCTCGACGAGCTCAAGGAATGGCAGGAACTGCTGTACGACACCTGTACCATGTGCGGGCGCTGCACACTGATCTGCCCAATGAGCATCGACATCGCCACCTTGGTGGGAATGGCCCGCCACGGCATGTTCCATGCCGGTCTGGTGCCGCACGAGCTGTACACGGTGACCGAAAAGGCAAAGCGGGAAGGCAGCCCGCTGGGGGCGACCCCGCAGGTCTTCGAGGATCGCATCGAGTGGATGGGCGACGAACATGAAGTCGACATGCACGTCGACGAGGATCAGGCCGATGTACTGGTGCTGATGTCTTCCATCGAAATCCAGAAATATCCGGAATCGATGGCGGCCACGGCGAAGATCCTGAACCAGATGGGCAAATCCTGGACCTTCCACACCGAAGGCTACGAGGCCACCAACTTCGGAATGCTGTCGGGCAACACCGCCTGGCAGAAGGAAATGTCGATGAAGGTCATCGACACCGCCACCAAGGTTGGCGCGAAGCTGGTCATCCTGCCCGAGTGTGGTCACGCCTATCAGGCGCTGCGCTGGCAGGGTGCGAACATGCTCGGCAAGCCATTGCCGTTCCAGGTTCAGCACATTTCCGAGTTCCTGGCGGACGCCGTTGAGTCCGGGGCCATCAAGCTCAAGAAGGTCGACAAGACGGTCGCCTTCCACGATCCCTGTCAGGTCTCCCGCCGCGGTGGCGCGACGAGCGCGCCGCGCAAGGTCCTCGAGGCCCTGGGCGTCGATCTGAAAGAAGCAGCCAGCGGTGGCGGCATGAACACCTGTTGCGGCGGCGGTGGCGGCGTGATCACCATTCACCGCGCCGATACGCTGCGCTACAAGGTGATGGGCGCCAAGTTCCGGCAGCTGGGTGAAACCGGCGCGGAGATGATGGTGACCAGCTGCTCCAACTGCCGCCAGAACTTCGACGACAGCGGCGAGAAGCTGAATTGGGATAAACAAATGAACAGCCTCCTCGAGCTGGTGGCTGACAATCTGGTAGAGGATGCTAAGTGATGAGCGCAGAACGAATCGTTGTTGACCCGATCACCCGCATTGAAGGTCACCTGCGCATCGAGGCGGAAACCGACAGTGACGGGCGTATCAAGAACGCCTACAGCTCGGGCACGATGGTACGCGGCCTGGAAATCGTGATGAAAGGTCGCGATCCGCGCGATGCCTGGGCCTTTGCCCAGCGTATCTGCGGAGTCTGTACGCTGGTGCATGGCATGGCCTCGATCCGTTCGGTCGAGAACGCACTGGACTATCCGATTCCGGCGAATGCCCAGTTGATCCGCAACCTGATGAGCGGCGCGCAGTACGTCCACGATCATGTGATGCACTTCTATCATCTGCATGCGCTGGACTGGGTGGATGTCGTCTCCGCACTGAACGCGGATCCGAAGGCCACGTCGGAACTGGCACAGTCGATTTCCAGCTACAGGAATTCGTCCCCCGGCTACTTCTCCGACGTGCAGACGAAAGTGAAGAACCTGGTGGAGTCGGGGCAGCTGGGCATCTTCGCCAATGCCTACTGGGGCCATCCGGAGTACAAGCTGCCCCCCGAGGCCAACCTTATGGCGGTCGCGCACTACCTCGACGCCCTGGCGTGGCAGCGCGATGTGTCCAAGCTGCAGGCCGTGTTCGGAGGCAAGAACCCGCATCCGAACTTCGTGGTCGGTGGCGCCCCGACCGCTTTCAGTGGCGGACCGGGCGGAAGCGGTCAGACCTCGATGAACGATCTGGGAATGAGCATCGTGCGCGATGCGATCATTCAGATGCAGGAGTTCGTCGATCAGGTTTACGTCCCGGATACGCTGGCCATCGCCGGCTTCTACAAGGACTGGTTCGAACGCGGTGAGGGTGTGGGCAATTTCCTGACCTGTGGCGACTTCCCTGCCGAGGGTCACGGTGACCCATCCAGCTATCTGATTCCTGCCGGCGTCATCCTCGACCGCGATCTGTCGAAGATTCACCCGCTGGATCTCAACGACCCCGAACAGATCCAGGAATTCATTTCGCGCTCGTGGTACGACTACGAGGGAGGCAAGGACGTTGGCCTTCATCCCTACGACGGGGAAACCAAGCTGAACTACACGGGCCCGAAGGCACCGTACAAGTTCCTCGATGTCGAGAAGGACTACTCCTGGCTGAAGTCGCCGCGCTGGCGCGGCCGGCCGATGGAAGTCGGCCCCCTCGCCCGCGTCCTGATGCTGTACGCCAGCGGCCACGAGCCGACCAAGGAACTGGCGACGATGGCACTCAGCAAGCTGGACCTCCCGCTGACGGCCATGTTCTCGACCATGGGTCGCACCGCGGCGCGCACGCTTGAAACCAAGATCATCGCCGACAACATGATGACCTGGTACAACAACCTGATGGCCAACCTGACGGGCGGAGACCTGCGCACCTTCAACGAGGATCTGTGGCACCCGAAGAGCTGGCCAAAGCACGCAAAGGGCGTCGGTTACATGGAAGCTCCGCGCGGGGCGCTCACGCATTACACGGTCATCGACGACGGCAAGCTGAGCAACTACCAGGCCGTGGTGCCCAGCACCTGGAATGCGGGTCCGCGTGACCCGCAGGGCCAGCCGGGTCCCTACGAGGCCGCGCTGATGGACAACCATCAGATGCACGATGTCGATCAGCCGCTGGAGATCCTGCGCACCATCCACAGCTTCGACCCCTGCCTCGCCTGCGCGGTGCACATGGTCGGGCCCGACGGCAAAAAAGGCGTGACCGTCAAGATCACCTGACGGCTTTCCGGGGGGACGAGCATACCCCCGGTTTTCTGGCCTGCTGGGCCAGCACCGGGCCGGAGGCGCAATCCTCCGGCTTTTTTCATGCCCGGTTCACGGGAATCCGCCTCAGGAAACGGAAACCGCACCAACCACAGTGAAGCCGGCAAGACCTTCGCCCGCAAGGCAGGCAGCCGGCTCCACCTCTCTGCCCTGGCTTGACCCCGGCGTACCCGGTCAGCACCCTATACGGCTCTGTCATCATTCGGAAGGCGAATCATGGACCTGAAAGTGGTCATCGACGACGAAATGTACACACTGAACGTGCCCGATGAGATCGTGCACGATTCCGACGATTTCTTCGATCAAATGGACCGCGACATGGACACCGGTCGTCAGATGGGCCGGGAATGGGTTCCACGCCCTGGGCCAGAGGACC
>JAABSN010000107.1 GCA_011390385.1 Thioalkalivibrio nitratireducens
AGGCCAGCTTGTGGGTCAGCCACTGGCGGTAACGCAGGCGCGTCTCCTCGCGGACCAGGAAATGCCCCATGTAGCTGTGTACCGCGGTGAAACAGGAATCCCACTGCCGCAGATGCTCGCTAGAGTCTCCAGCCAGTGCCGGCTCGTCCTGTTCGGCATGACAGAAGCAGGTCGGGCAGACCGCCGTGCAGTTCCCGCAGGACAGGCATCGGCGACCCACCTGGTCCCAATGCGGATGTTCCAGACGGGCGTAAAGGGCTTCCTTCAGATCGCGCGATGGAAGACCACGCGTCTGCACCCTGGCGGCCGCTTCGATCTCGGCATCGGCCTGCACCAAATCGTCGGGCGCGGCCGGCACAAGGTTCAATCGCGCCAGAACTGCCTGGCCGCGGTCCGTGCCCGCGGACAGAATGAAACCATGATCGAGTTCGGACATGGCCAGATCGTGGCCCGTCTCGGCACGCGGTCCGTCGCCGGTGGAGGCACAGAAACAGGTATCGGCCGGATGGCTGCAGTGAACCGCAACCAGGAACAGGCGTTCGCGACGTGCCGCGAAATGGGCATCGGGATGAGGCGACTTCAGGAAGTGCCGTTCCTGAATCCGCAGGGCCGCCAGATCACACGCCCGGACCCCGATCACGGCTGTTCGTTCGGGCACCGCATCAGGTTCCAGGAACCTGAGACGGCCATTGTCGTCGAGCGTGCAGCGCCAGAGTGTTTCCCGGGGGGCAAAGGTCAGAGGCTTCAGGGCCTGTGGTCCATTCGCCCAGCTGAAACAACGCTCGCCCGACCCCGGTTCCAGCCGGTAATGCCCCGGCCCCTGCCGATCGCGCAGGCCCCGGGGCAGTTCGCTCGCGGCAGTGATGGTGCTGTAGGTGATCGCACCGTTGCGCTCGACGGGTCCGAGTACGCGGGCGTAGCCCTGGCCGCGGATCGCGTCAAACAGCGCATCGAGCGACTCCCGGGGTAGAAACAGCGTGGAAGATTCCATACTCCGAAAGGGTAGTCCATGATGGGAATCCATGGGATGATCCAGATCAGAGCCTGCGCATCGGAGATCCTGAAATCCCGCGCTCGGGCGAAGCCCGCAGACGGGACACCAGAAACCGATCTGGGAAATCCCTCGGGCGGTTTCAGGAAGTCTTTCTTTCACCGCCGACTTCTGTCTACACTCGGAGCCATGACGATGCACGCTTCTGGGTCCTGCGATCAGTGCTCACTGAAGATGCTCTGTCTGCCCGTTGGGTTGCCCGACCACGAACTCTGGCAACTCGACGAAATCGTTCAGAGGCGACGCCCCATCACCAAGGGCCAGGTCCTGTTCCGCATGGGAACCCGCTTCACCTCGGTATTCGCCGTTCGGACGGGTTCACTGAAAACAGTGCTCCTTTCGGATGATGGCACCGAACAGGTGACGGGTTTTGCTTTCGCCGGCGAATTGCTTGGACTCGACGCCATCAATCAGGGCGAGCACCCTGTCAGCGCGGTGGCGCTGGAATCGACCAGCATCTGCGAAATCCCGTTCGACAAGCTGGATGATCTCGCCGGACAACTGCCCACCTTTCGCCAGCATTTCATGCGCACCATGAGCCGGGAAATCGCTTCCGACGAATCGCTGCTGGCGCTGCTGGGCCAACGCAGCGCCGAGCAACGCCTTGCTGCCCTGCTCCTCAGCCTCTCGATGCGCTTTCACGCCCGCGGCCTGGTTGCCGACCAGTTCTGCCTGAGCATGTCCAGGGCAGACATTGCCAGTCACCTGGGGCTCACACAGGAAACGATCAGCCGTCTGTTCACCCAGTTCCGCAAACAGGGCATGATCGAGATCCATACCCGCGATGTGCGCCTGCTGGACATGGACAGCCTGCACCGCGTCGCCGGCATCCGGTTCGTACCGCTTTCGCAGACGGCCTGAAATCCGTCGAACCAACGATTCACCCGATGGATGAACGGACATTCTGGGCCTTTGCCGGTCAAGTCTGGAATGTTGCTTGCGTTCGCGAATCCCTGCTGCGTTGGCAGGACGAGAAAAACATCGACGTCATCTTCCTGCTGTTCGCCTGCTGGTACCCTCGGCGCCTGCCGCCGTCCCACTGGGCTTTCCTGCAAGCGGGCTCGGCGCATTGGCAACAACGCGTGACGGCCCGCATCCGCACACTGCGCAGGCGACTCAAGCGGCACGCATGGGCCGAAGGGTATCAGGCCTGCCTGAATCTCGAGTTACAGGCGGAACGCATGGCGGCGGCATGGCTCTGCCTGGTGAGCGTCGGATCGTCCACGCACCCGGGTGCCGCACCCAACCTCGTGCAGAGGCTGCACCGCCTCTTTCCCACAGTCCCTCGCGTCGAGCTGCAGGCAGTGCTCGACACTTGTGCGCTGATCCCGCAACAAAGCGGGCGAAATCGCCGACCCTAAAAGGCCTCGGCTGACTCACCCGCAGGCAGTACGATTTCGATCCAGGACAAACGGGTATCGCAAACAACACCAGAAGTTCCCTTCATGGGGACAAATTCGAAAAAAAGTCTTGATCTGAATCAACCCAAGAGGCGATTCTTCGCCTACACTCCGGGATGCTGGATGGGACGTCCGGTACAAACTGGCTGTGCCGATCTTTTCACCGATGGGGGATCTCCATGGAAACAACTGCAGATACACACAGCGTAAAAACAACAGCGCAAGAGACATATAATTACAAGGTAGTCCGGCAATTCGCGATCATGACGATCGTCTGGGGCATCGTTGGAATGCTGGTCGGCGTACTCATCGCCGCGCAGCTCGTCTGGCCCGCCCTGAACACCAACCTCGAGTGGTTCACCTTCGGGCGTCTGCGTCCTCTCCACACCAACGCGGTGATCTTCGCCTTCGGCGGCTCCGCGCTGTTCGCCACCTCGTACTACATCGTGCAGCGCACATCGCAGGCACGGCTCTTCGGGGGCCCACTGGTCGGCTTCACGTTCTGGGGCTGGCAACTGGTCATCGTGCTGGCCGCGGTCACGCTGCCCCTGGGCATGACCATGGGCAAGGAATACGCCGAACTCGAATGGCCGATCGCCATCCTGATCGCCGTGGTCTGGGTTGCCTACGCGATCGTGTTCTTCGGAACCATCGTGAAGCGCAAGGTCAAGCACATCTACGTCGCGAACTGGTTCTTCGGGGCCTTCATCATCACCATTGCCGTACTGCACATCGTCAACAACATGGCAATGCCGGTGACGCTGTTCAAGTCCTATTCCGCCTACCCGGGCACCATGGACGCGATGGTCCAGTGGTGGTACGGGCATAACGCAGTGGGCTTCTTCCTGACCGCCGCGTTCCTGGGGATGATGTACTATTTCGTGCCCAAGCAGGCCGGTCGTCCGATCTACTCCTACCGGCTGTCAGTGGTCCACTTCTGGGCACTGGTCTCGCTGTACATGTGGGCGGGGCCCCACCACCTGCACTACACCGCACTTCCCGACTGGGTGCAGTCGCTCGGCATGGTGTTCTCGCTGATCCTGCTGGCGCCTTCCTGGGGCGGCATGATCAACGGCATCATGACCCTGTCCGGGGCCTGGCATAAGCTGCGCACCGATCCGATCCTGCGTTTCCTGATCGTCGCGCTGTCCTTCTATGGTCTGGCGACGTTCGAAGGCCCGATGATGTCGATCAAGACCGTCAACGCGCTTTCTCACTACACCGACTGGACCATCGGCCACGTGCACGGCGGCGCTCTCGGCTGGGTTGCGATGATCTCCATCGGTTCGCTCTACATCCTGATTCCAGCGCTGTTCGGCAAGGAGAAGATGTACTCGATCAAGGCCATCGAATGGCATTTCTGGCTGTCGACCATCGGCACCGTGATGTACATCGTGTCCATGTGGATTTCGGGCGTGATGCAAGGCCTGATGTGGCGCGCGGTCAACGCTGACGGCACGCTGACGTACAACTTCGTCGAGACCCTGGTGCAGATGTATCCCTACTACTTCCTGCGCTTCCTCGGTGGCCTCGTCTTCTTCCTGGGCATGTTCATCATGGTCTGGAACGTCTGGAAGACCATCGCCGGCACCAAGGCGGTCACGCATACCGTGCCGCAGACTGCACACTGATACGGGGGAGATGAAACCATGAGTCATGAAGTTGTCGAGAAAAACATTGGCCTGATGGTAGTGCTCATCATCCTGGTCATCAGCGTGGCCGGCCTGGTGCAGATCGTCCCGCTGTTCTTCCTGACCAGCACCACACAACCCATCGACGGGATGGAACCCAGAACCGCACTGGAGATCGAGGGCCGGGATATCTACGTCCGCGAGGGCTGCTACACCTGCCACTCCCAGCACATTCGTCCGTTCCGGGCAGAGACCGAGCGTTACGGGCACTACTCGGTGGCCGGTGAATCGGTCTGGGACCGTCCCTTCCAGTGGGGCTCGAAGCGCACCGGACCGGACCTGGCCCGTGTGGGTGGCCGGTACAGCGATGACTGGCATCGTCTGCATCTGATCGACCCACGCGCCGTGGTGCCGGAATCGAACATGCCCGCGTATGCCTTTCTGGAACGCCGCGAGATCAATGCCGACGTTACCCCGCTGAAAATGCGTGCGCTGCAACGACTGGGGGACCCCTACACCGATGAGCAGATCGAGGCTGCCGCGGACGAAGTGCGTGGCATGACCGAAATGGACGCCCTGATAGCGTATCTGCAGGGTCTGGGTACCGCACTCGCGCATTGGAGGTAAGGAATGAGCTTCGGACTGATACATGGTCTGTTGACGGCGCTGCTGATGATTCTCTTCGGCGGCATCGTCTGGTGGGCCTTCAGTAGCAGACAGAAAAAGCGCTTTGACGAAGCCGCCAACCTTCCCTTTGCGGACGAAGACGATCAGTCGGCCCCCAACAAGCGGTCGCAGAAAGGAGACAAGCAATGAATGAGCATGACATGAGCACCTTCTGGCATTGGTGGGTCGTGGTCCTCACGCTCGCCAATATCGCCGGGATCTATTGGCTGATCCGCTGGACCAGCAAGAAGCGCCCCGGCGAAGCCGCCGAGGGCGCGGAAACGGGACATAGCTGGGACGGCCTGACCGAGTACAACAATCCGTTGCCGCGCTGGTGGCTCTGGATGTTCTACATCACGATCCTGTTTTCCCTGGTCTACCTCGTCCTTTATCCTGGCCTCGGCCGCTATGCCGGGATCCTGGGGTGGCATTCGGGCAACGAGTTGAACATCGAGGACAGCCAGTATCAGCGGGAGATGCAGCGGGCGGAGGATCGCTACCAACCCATCTTCACAGCCATGGCCGAGCGCGACATCTCATCACTCGCCCGTGACTTCGACGCCCTGACCACCGGTCGGAGGCTCTACCTGAACTACTGTGCAACGTGTCACGGCTCCGACGCACGCGGTGCATCCGGATTCCCGAATCTGGCCAACGGGGTCTGGCAATGGGGGGGATCGGCGGAAGAGATCCGTCACACCATCGTCAATGGCCGCCAGGCCGCCATGCCCGCCCTCGCCGGTGCACTGGGTGACGAAGGCGTAGAGCAGGTTGCGCATTACGTGCTTCAGCTTGCAGGACGCGATGACGCCGACAGCGCTCTCGCGAACGAAGGGCAGTCCAAGTACGGCATGTTCTGCTCCGGGTGCCATGGCGCTGAAGGCAAGGGCATGACGATGCTGGGCGCTCCCGATCTGACCGCCAACACCTGGCTGTACGGTGGCTCGCTCGGCGCGATCAAGACCACGATTGCCGAAGGGCGCGCGGGCGTGATGCCCGCTTTCGGCGAACTCCTGGGCGAAGAACGCGCACATGTGTTGTCGGCTTACGTCTACAGCCTTGATCGCCAGTAGGACTTAGGCTCCCTGGCGAAGGCGGGCTACAATATGCGTAGCCCGCCTTTTTTGTCTGCCCCAACTGACCATGTCGAGCAACACCATGTCTGAATCGAAGTCGCGCAAGCAGAAAACCGGTGTAGAACCCGCGGAAGGACTGGATTCGGAGATTTACGCCAAACATCAGAAGATCTACCCACGCCAGGTCCACGGTCTGTTCGCCAGGCTGCGCGTCACTGCAATGCTTGCATTGCTCGGCATCTACTACGGGTTGCCCTGGGTGCAGTGGGAGGGTCGGCAGGCGGTATTGTTCGACCTGCCCGAACGCAAGTTCCACGTCTTTGGCCTGACATTCTGGCCTCAGGATTTCTTCCTGCTCGCGCTGCTGCTCGTGATTGCGGCGCTGACGCTTTTCTTTTTCACCGCGCTGGCCGGAAGGCTCTGGTGCGGTTACGCATGTCCGCAGACCGTATGGACAGAAGCCTTCCTGCGCATGGAACGCTGGTTCGAAGGCGACCGGCCCAAGCAGATGAAGCTCGACAAGGCGCCATGGACGCGGGAAAAGATCCTCCGCAAGACCGGCAAACATACCGCCTGGGCGCTGTTCGCGCTGTTCACCGGCCTCACTTTCGTCGGGTATTTCAGCCCCATCGCGGAGTTGATTCCCCGCTTCCTCACGTTTGATACCGGTGCCTGGGAGACATTCTGGATCCTGTTCTACAGCTTCGCGACCTGGGGTAACGCCGGATTCATGCGTGAACAGGTCTGCATCTACATGTGCCCCTACGCACGCTTTCAGAGTGCGATGTTCGACAATGACACCCTGATCATTTCCTATGACGAGGAACGCGGCGAACCGCGCGGCCCGCGCAAGCGCGGCTCCGACTACAAGGCCAAGGGGCTTGGGGACTGCATCGAGTGCACGCTATGCGTGCAGGTCTGTCCGACCGGCATCGACATCCGCGATGGATTGCAGTACCAATGCATCGGCTGTTCGGCCTGTGTCGATGTCTGTGACGAAGTCATGGACAAGATGGGCTATCCACGGGGACTGGTTCGCTACACCACCGAGAACGCGATGGCCGGAAAACCGGCCAAGGTCCTGCGCCCACGCGTTCTGCTGTACGGTACCCTGCTCCTGATCCTGCTGGCCGGCTTCGTTTACGGTGTGGCGGCCCGGAGCCCGGTGGGTATCGACGTGATCCGCGACCGAAATGTGCTGTATCGCGAACTGCCCGATGGCCAGGTCGAGAACGTGTACACGTTGAAACTCACCAACCGGCACACCGACGTCCGCCATTTCGAAATCAGCATCTCCGGACTCGAAGGCGCCCGACTCGCCTGGGAGGAAGATGACTTCGTCGCGGTTCCCGGTGGCCGCGTGATCGAGTTCCCGATCAGTGTCCGGATCGATCCGGTCGAGTTGTCGGGTGCCAGCAGCGAGGTCATCTTCCATGCTCAGGTGGTGGACCAACCAGAGTTGAGTAATGAGCGCTCCAGCCGCTTCGTCGGGCCGCTACGCTAGCATGATGCCCTCGGGCACTTTGGCGCCGCTGACGAAAAAAAGACGTAGGGTGCCAATGAGTGCAGCGAATTGCACCGCTCGAGGCCCGAGCGCGTGGAGGTCCGTGCCCGCGCGATATCGATTCGGTTCGGCTTCGCCTCACCGCACCCTACGCGGGTTCTTTCACGCTAGAGATGTTACCTGAAGAGGACTTGTACCGATGCGCTATCCTCAAGAAGACACCGTACCCTGGTACAAGCAGTTCTGGCCCTGGTTCGTGATCTCGCCACCGCTCCTCGGAGTCGTTCTCGGCGTGCTCCTGGTCACCGCGGCCACCCACGACCCCGATGGCATGGTTGTGAGCGATTACTCCAGGGAAGGCCGAGGTATCAACCAGAGTATCGAGCGAGCCCAGTTCGCGTTCAGCCTTGGCCTCGCCGCCGACGTACAGGTCGATGGCAACCGGGTCTGGCTGGACCTCAAGAGCAGCGTTCCCATGCCCCAGCAGACGCTGAAACTCGTCTTCATGCACCCGACGCGCGATCAGTATGATCAGGAACTGCCCCTGTCCTACGATGTGGGGCGCAGGCTCTACTACGCTGACATCGAAGAACTCGGCGTGGCGCTGTGGCGCGTGCACCTCGAACCCGAGGACGGAAGCTGGCGGCTGCGTGGCCGCATGGAGGATTTCGATGACCGCGAGATCTTCATGGAACCAAGCGCCTGAGCCAAGCCCCACCGGAACCGGGACCCGAGGCCGGATTCCGGTCGAGTCCGGGGACCCCACCTCGCGCGATGGTCAAACGCCAGCCAAACGGATGTACCGATGCAAGCCAACCCGATCTTCGATGCCGACCTGATCCGCCGCTACGACAAGGCCGGACCGCGCTATACCTCCTACCCCACGGCGGTCCAGTTCCACGGCGGGTTCGACGAGACCGAGTATCGGCAGCAGGCGGCACTCAGCAATACCCGTGGCGGCCCGCTGTCGCTGTACTTCCACATTCCCTTCTGCGACACGGTCTGTTTCTACTGCGCCTGCAACAAGGTGGTCACCAAGATCCGCGCCAAGGCACAGCCGTACCTGGACGACGTCTACCGCGAGCTGGCGCTGCAATCCGCGCTCTTCGATCGCAGCCGTCCGGTCGAGCAACTGCACTGGGGTGGCGGCACGCCCACCTTCCTCGGCGTTGAACAGATGCGCGAGTTGATGGCGCGCACCGGCGAGCATTTCCAACTGAAGAACGATGACACCGGCGAGTATTCGATCGAGATCGACCCCCGCGAGGCGGACGCTCGCACGGTGGCTTTACTGCGGGAACTCGGCTTCAACCGAATGAGCCTGGGGGTGCAGGACTTCGATCCGAAGGTACAGAAGGCGGTCAACCGAATCCAGTCCGAGGCCGAGACCCTGGCGGTGCTGCAGGCTGCACGTGACGAAGGCTTTCATGGCGTGAGCATCGACCTGATCTACGGTCTGCCGTTCCAGACCGTAGACAGCTTCCTGCGCACGCTGGATCGCGTGATCGAGGCCAGCCCCGACCGGCTTTCGGTCTTCAATTACGCCCACCTTCCCACCCGCTTCATGCCGCAACGGCGGATCAAGGAGGAGGAACTGCCAACCCCGGCAGCCAAGCTCTCGATCCTCGAGTCGACCATTCATCACCTGACCGGTGCCGGTTACGTGCTGATCGGCATGGACCACTTCGCGAAGCCCGACGATCCGCTGGCCCGTGCTCAGCGCGAGGGCAGCCTGTATCGGAATTTCCAGGGCTACGCGACACACGCCGAGTGCGACCTGGTCGCCATGGGCGTGTCATCCATCGGTCAGGTCGGTGATGCCTTCAGCCAGAACGTGAAGGATCTGGACACCTACCACGCGATGCTGGCCGAGGGCCGCCTGCCGATCGAACGCGGCTTCGTGGTCAATGACGACGACAAGCTGCGCCGGGCGGTCATTACCGACCTGATCTGCCATTTCGAGCTCGACGGCGATACCGTCGGCAAACGTTTCGGGATCGACTTCGGCGATTACTTCGCCGATGAACTGGAAAACCTGGGGCCCTTCGTTGACGATGGCCTGCTGACGCTGGAGGGCAACCGGATCCAGGTACTGCCCGTCGGCCGGCTGATGATCCGTAACATCTGCATGACCTTCGATCGCTACCTCGACACCGGCGGCGAACGGCGTTTCTCGCGCACGCTGTAGCCGTCGGAGGCCAGCCTCTGGCCGATCGGCCCTGCCCCCCCCGATCTCTGAATCGATCGGCCAGAGGCTGGCCTCCTACGTCGCTTGGCCGGACACCGCGTCGACGGAGACGCCTTCGGGCAGTTCGGCCACAGCGGACCCGGCAACGCTCGCCCGGTCCGCGCGCAGGACTTCGGCGAGTGCGGCGCGTGCAGGTCCCTCTCCATGCACCAGCCAGACCTGTTTCGGCGGCGCCGGCGCGGCGGCCAGCCATTGGCGAAGCTCGTCGCGATCCGCATGCGCACTCAGGCCATCGAGCATTTCGACCGGCGCCTCCAGCACCAATCGCCGGCCCTGGATCTTCAGCTCCCGTTCTCCGTCCAGCAGTGCGCGGCCGCGTGTCCCCGGTGCCTGATAGCCGGTGAGGAGCACACGGTTGTCCGGATCCTCGCCGTGCGCGAGGAGATGCCCGAGAATGCGTCCCCCGGTCAGCATTCCGCTGCCGGCGATGATCACGAACGGGCCTTCCTTGCGATCGAGGCGCCGGGCCCGCTGGGCATGTTCGACGATACGCACGCGAGAGAAGACCGACTCGAATTCCTCGGACGCCAGCCGGTGCTCATCGGGGTAGTTTCGGTACAGTTCGGAGACCTCGGCGGCCATCGGACTGCTCAGGTAGATGGGTAACTCGAGTTCCGGACGCCGACGCAGCAGGCGGTCGAGCAACAGCACCAGGGTCTGGGCACGTCCCACCGCAAACGACGGCACCAGCAGTACACCCCGGCGCTCGACGATTCCCGTCAGGATATCGGCGAGCTGTTCCTGTGGATCTCCGTGCGGGTGCAGACGATCACCGTACGTCGACTCCATCACCAGCGCGTCCACGGCCTCGGGCGGGTGCGGCGGGAACATCACGATGTCGTGCAGCCTGCCGACATCTCCCGAAAACCAGATCCGTTGCCTGCCATCGTCCACCAGAACCCCTGCGGCGCCCAGAATATGCCCGGCGTAAAAGAACCGGACCTCCAGCTCGCCCAACCGGATCGGCTGCCCATAGGACACGGAACGGAACCGGTGCAGTGTCCTCTCAACGTCACCGGTATCGTACAGAGGCAGCGCCGGGTGGTGTTTCGACCAGCCGCCGCGGTTCGCCTGCGCTGCATCCTCTTCCTGGATCCGGGCCGAGTCCATCATGATCACGCGCGCGACCTCGCGCCCCGCGCGCGTTGCGTAGATGGGTCCACGGAAGCCCGCCTTGACCAGCCGTGGCAGATAGCCACAGTGATCCAGATGCCCATGGGTCAACAGCACTGCGTCGACGTCGCCGGGATCGAATGGTGGGGGCTCCCAGTTCCGCAGCCGCCCCGATTTCTCGCCCTGGAACAGGCCGCAGTCGATCAGCACTCGTTGTCCGCCGGCGTCGAGCAGGTGCTTCGATCCGGTCACACCGGCAGCACCGCCAAAGCTTGTGAGCTTCATGACGGCTCCTTCCGCGCTCTGCCGCGATCGAGAATCCAGCGACACTCATCCAGCACCCGCGCCTCCGTCTTCGCATCGAGGCGCAGCGGTTTCAACAGAGACGGTTGGTCCGTCAGATCCCGGCATA
>JAABSN010000108.1 GCA_011390385.1 Thioalkalivibrio nitratireducens
GAAGAGTCCCGGAGTGTTGCCGTACCGTTCGAATCGCTGTACGGGCGGGACCGGGTGTACCGCATTGTCGACGAGCGCCTGCAGGGTCTGCAGGTGGAACGCCTCGGCGAAATCACGGGTCCGGACGGACGTACGCGGGCGCTGATCCGCCACCCGGACCTCGCATCGGGCGACGTACTCGTGGCGACCCGACTCCCCAACGCAGTCGATGGGCTCCGGGTCGAGGTCGAAATGGACGCCCCTGCAGGAACCCCGTGACGGTCGCATGACAACCAATGAGTCGATGAACGATCCCGGTTCCGCCGCCGCGCCTCCGGATCCCCGAAGAGGGCCGATCGGGTTGTTTCTTTATCATCGTCTGGCCGCCAATCTGCTGGTGGCATTGATGGTGCTCGGGGGTGGCTTCGCGCTGACCAAGCTGAATACACAGTTCTTTCCCTCGTTCGAGTTGGATTTCGTCCAGGTGCGGGTCGTCTGGACCGGTGCCAGTGCAGAGGATGTCGAACGCGGTATCACCAACCCGCTGGAACAGGATCTGCGCACGGTTGACGGCATCCGCAACATGACATCGACTTCGGCGCTTGGCGTGGTGTCGATCACTCTGGAATTCGAGGCCGGCACCGATATGACCCTGGCGCTCGAGCAGGTGAAAGACCGGGTCGATCAGCAGCGTAACCTTCCCGAGGCGGCGGAAACGCCGGTGGTGACCCGCATCGTGCGTTACGAACCCGTGGCACGGATGCTGATCAGCGGCCTCGGGAATATTCACGATCTGCGCATTCTGGGCCGCCAGTTCGAGCGAGACCTGCTGGATCGTGGCATCGCTCGGGTCGAGTTCACGGGGTTGCCCGAGGACGAGATGGCGATCCAGGTGCCGACACTGAGCCTGTACGCCGCTGATTTGACGCTGGGCGATATCGCGCAGCGCATCGAGGGGCTTAGCCGCGACATCCCTGCGGGAAGTGCCGGAAGGGCCGATACCGCACGGCAACTGCGCAGCCTGGATCAGCGTCGTGACATCCCCGCGTTCGAGGAACTTTCCTTACGCGCTGATCCCGAACTTGGACTGCTGCAGCTCGGCCAGATTGCCGACATCGAGCGGCGTCCACGCGATGGCGAGGTCAGTGTCAGTGTCGGCGGGAGGCCGGCGTTGGAGATGCAGCTGCTGCGTACGGAATCCGGCGACTCGCTGGAAGCGGCGCGGATTCTCGAGGAGTGGCTGCAGGACGTCCGTCCGGTTCTGCCCCCGGGCGTGTCCCTGGAGATGATCGACGCCTTCTGGGAGTTGCTCTTCGAGCGGATCATGCTTCTGCTGAAGAATGGTGCCGGCGGCCTGCTGTTGGTCCTGGGTATCCTGTTCCTGTTCCTCAATCGGCACGTCGCGGTGCGCGTGGCGCTGGGTATCCCGATTGCCTTCACCGCCGCTCTGATCGTGCTGTGGCTGGTGGGCGGGACGATCAACATGATCTCGCTGTTCGGTTTCATCATGTCGCTGGGGATCATCGTCGACAACGCCATCGTGGTCTCGGAACATGCCTACACCCTGCACCAGAAGGGTGAAGGGCCGGCTGAAGCGGCGGGTAACGGGGCACGGCGAATGCTGGCACCAGTCATTTCGGCATCGCTGACCACGGTCGCCGCCTTTCTGCCGCTGATGCTGATCGGTGGTGTCATCGGGAACATCCTTTTCGATATCCCGCTGGTCGTGATTTGCGTGATTCTCGCCACTTTGGTTATTGCCTTCCTTATCCTTCCTGCGCATCTGAAGGGCGTGTTGTCGCGACTGGAGCCGCCGCCTCAGGGTAGCCTGCGCGCACGCTTCGACAACGGATTCGAACGCCTTCGCTACGGCGCATTCAAGCGTATCGTCGCCCGCGCCGTGGATCATGCCGGGATCACCCTGGCACTGGCCATCGGAGCCCTGATTCTAGCCATCGGGCTTGCCGCGAGTGGCCGAATCGGTTTCACTTTCTTCCCGGCGCCTGAAGGCACCGTGCTCAACGCCGGCGTCAACTTCGTCGCCGGTACGCCGCCGGAACGGGTCGCGGAATTCCTGACTGCAACCGAGGAAGCCCTGTACGATACGGAACGGGCGCTGGGCGGCGGCCTGGTGCATGCCGCGGTGGTGAGACGCGGACTCGGGATCGATCCTGGCGATGGCAATGTCCCGCGTGGCGAACAGTTCGGCAACATCCAGGTGGAACTCGTCTCTCCGGAAGCACGGACCGTGATGAACCGCGACATCATCCGCGCCTGGGAAGATCGGGTCCGCCTGACGCCCGGAATCGAGAACTTCAACATCAGCGAGCGCGCGGCGGGTCCGCCTGGCCGGGATCTCGACGTCCGCCTCACGGGCGACGATCCCGACCGCCTGAAGGCGGCGGCTCTCGACCTTGCGGAGATCTTCGATGACTTTGCGGGTACCTATGCGATCAATGACGACACGCCATTCGGACGCGAGCAACTCATCTACTCGCTGCGGCCGGAGGGTCTCGCCCTGGGTCTGACCACCGAGAGCGTCGGCACGCAACTGCGCGATGCCTTTGACGGACGCCTGGCCCAGATCTTCCAGGACGGATTGGAAGAGGTCGAGGTCCGGGTGCGCCTGCCTGATTGGGAGCGATACCACACCGAGACTCTGGACCGGCTTTCCATCCGCCTGCCTTCGGGCGCACTGGCGCCCCTGGACAGCGTGGTGGAGATCCAGTCGCGCCAGGGTTTCGAGACCCTGCGCCATGCCGACACGCGGCTCGCCATTCATGTCTCCTCCGAGGTGGATCGCAGCGTGAACAATGCCACACGCATCCGGGCGGCCCTGGAGGATGGGCCGCTGGACGAGCTCGCCCGGCGCCATGGTGTTGACTACTCCTTCGAGGGCCGCGCCGCCGATCAGGCCGAAACCTTCGCGGACATGCGCGTGGGTCTGATACTGGCGCTCGGCCTCATGTATCTGACACTCGCCTGGGTCTTCGCCTCCTGGGGCTGGCCGCTGATCGTGATGGCCATCATCCCGTTCGGGATTCTCGGTGCCTTTCTCGGGCATTGGCTGATGGGCGTGGACCTCACCATCCTCTCGATGTTCGGCCTGTTCGGTCTGACCGGTATCGTGGTCAACAACTCGATCATCCTGGTCAGTTTCTACCAAGGCCTGCGCGACGAAGGACTGGCTCTGCGCGACGCGATCATCGAGGCCTCCTGCCAGCGCCTGCGCGCGGTGATCCTGACCTCGGCGACCACCATTGCCGGCCTCACGCCATTGCTCTTCGAGCGCTCGCTGCAGGCCCAGTTCCTGATCCCGATGGCGATCTCCATCGTATTCGGCCTGGGCGTCGCGACCGTGCTGGTGCTATTGGTGATCCCGGCCCTTCTGCGCCTCTACGAAACCCGCTTCGACCGCGGCGCACTCGCGGGCGCCACCGGCCATTGATTGCGCCCTGCCTGCGGCTAGTGGGCCATGCGGAAAGTTCGGTACCAGATCGCTTCGCCAGAAGCACCGGCGCTGCGTTGGGCAAGTTTGCAATAGGTCCACTATTCCTGCACTTGCCCGCCTTGCTCCGGTGCTTCTGGCTATGCTCCATAGTCACCGAACTTTCCGCATGGCCCACTAGCGCGCACTCCGTCTTTCCCTTTGCTAGACTCATGATGCAACGCATCATCGATTGGCGCCCGTCCGAAAGTGCCGGATCGACCGGCCAAATCATCCCGGAGCGTTCTCATGAGTCAGCCCCAACCGCTCGAAGGCAAGACCGGCATCGTCACCGGCCTGGCCAATGCCGACAGCATCGCCTTCGGCTGCGCCCGCGCCCTGTATCGGGCCGGCGCCGACCTGATTCTCAGCTATGGTCACCCGAAGAGCGAGCCGCATGTCCGCCCTCTGGCTTCGCAATTGGGCGACGCCCCTCTCCTGCTCTGCGACGTGCGCGATGACGCACAGACCGAGGCCCTGTTCGCGGCCGCCTCCGAACGCTGGGGGAAGCTGGATTTTCTGATCCACTCGATCGCTTTCGCCCCCCGGGACGATCTGCATGGCCGCGTGGTCGACTCCAGCCGTGACGGATTTCTGCTTGCGATGGACATCTCCTGCCACTCCTTCATGCGCATGGCAAAACACGCCGAGCCCTTGATGCACAGCGGCGGTTGCCTGATCACGATGAGCTATCACGGTGCCGAGAAGGTGATCGACAACTACGGAATCATGGGTCCGGTCAAGGCCGCCCTGGAGTCCTCGGTGCGCTACATGGCCGCCGAACTGGGTGGTGCCGGAATCCGGGTGCACGCCATCTCCCCGGGTCCCGTCGCGACCCGCGCCGCCTCGGGGATCCGCGACTTCGACGCGCTGCTGGCGGATGCGGAGTCGCGATCCCCGACACGCAAACTGATCAGTATCGACGATATCGGCGAAACCGCCGCTTTCCTGGTCAGCGATGCAGCCGTCGCGCTCACTGGTGTCACCACCTACGTCGATGGTGGCCTGCACATCCGAGGCTGAACCGATGTCACCTTCCGACAAGGAAATCGAGAACCGCACCTACGACGAGATCGAGATCGGCGACACCGCCCGCCTGGAGCGGCGTCTCACGATGGACGACATCAAGCTGTTTGCGGTGATGTCGGGGGACGTGAACCCGGCGCACGTCGATGAGGATTTCGCCAAGAGCAGCCGCTTCCAGGAGATCATCGCCCACGGCATGTGGGGCGGCGCCCTGATCTCCACCCTGCTGGGGACCGAGCTTCCGGGGCCGGGCACGATTTACCTCGGCCAGACGTTGCGCTTCAAGGCACCGGTGGTGCTCGGCGACGTGCTCACGGTCACGGTCGAGGCGACCGAGAAGAATGACGAGAAGCACCGTATCCGTTTCCAGTGCCTGTGCAAGAACCAGGAAGGCAAGACGGTGATCGAGGGCGATGCCGATGTTCTTGCGCCGACCAGGAAAGTGCGGCGACCTCGGACCGTGATGCCTCATGTGCGAATGGCCGAGCGCAGGCATCTGCACGAACTCCTGGAGGCGGCATCGAGACCGGAGCCCTTGCCGACCGCCGTGGTGCATCCGGTTGACGCGCAGTCACTGCAGGGTGCGCTGCAGGCCGCGCGCCGGGGGCTGATCATCCCGGTCCTTGTCGGTCCCGAAGAGCGGATCCGCAAGGCCGCCGAAGAAGCCGAGGTCGATCTCTCGGAATTCGAACTCGTTGCGACCCGGCACAGCCACGCCGCTGCCGAACGCGCCGTGGCACTCGCACGCGAGGGCACGGTCGGCGCGCTGATGAAGGGCAGCCTGCACACCGACGAACTGCTACGCGCCGCACTGCACAAGGAGAAAGGCCTGCGCACCGAGCGACGCCTCAGCCACGTCATGGCTTTCGACGTGCCCACCTATCCGAGGCCGCTCTTCATCACCGATGCGGCGATCAATATCTACCCGTCGCTGGCGGACAAGGCGGACATCATCCGCAACGCGATCGAGTTGGCTCACGCGGTCAGGATCAAATCACCGCGTGTCGCCATTCTTTCCGCAGTGGAAACGGTGAATCCCCGAATCGCCTCGACGGTGGAGGCTGCCGCGCTGTGCAAAATGGCGGAACGTGGGCAGATCGAGGGCGGCATCCTGGACGGACCGCTGGCCTTCGACAACGCGATCTCGGAAAGCGCCGCTCATGCGAAAGGCATCGAATCCGAGGTTGCGGGCCGCGCTGATATCCTCGTTGCGCCGGACCTCGAGGCGGCAAACATGCTGGTGAAACAACTGACCTACCTTGCAGACGCCACCGGCGCCGGTGTTGTCGTTGGCGCACGCGTGCCGATCATGTTAACGAGCCGCGCCGACGATGCGATCACCCGCATGGCCTCCTGCGCCCTCGCGCTCCTTCTCGCCGAACACCAGAGCCACCTCGAAGGAGACTGACGATGCCGGGGGATCTTCTCGTGTTGAACAGCGGCTCTTCGAGCCTGAAGTTTGCCACTTACAACGTGCACGATGCAGCAACCGATTCCGAGCCCCGGCGGCGCTTGCGGGGTCAGATCACCGGGCTGGACGCAAGGCCCCGGTTCACGGTCGAAGATGCTGACGGGCGTAAGGTCGAGGAACGTGATCCCTCGAACGGCTCGGGCCGCTTCGAACATGGCGAAGCACTTGACTTCCTGCTCGACTGGCTGGACCGCGAACTCGATGGGCATACCCTGCGCGCCGCTGGCCATCGTGTGGTGCATGGGGGGCAAGACTTTCTCGGAGCGGTACGGATCACGAAGGAAGTACTGGATCGATTGGAGGCGCTGGTGCCACTGGCCCCGCTGCATCAGCCGCACAACATCGCTCCCATCCGCAGTCTCTCCCGGTCACGGCCTGACCTGTTCCAGGTGGCCTGCTTCGACACCGCTTTCCACCATACCCAATCGGCCCTGGAACGCCGTCTCGCGTTGCCGCGTGACATCTCGGAACAGGGCGTGATGCGCTACGGCTTCCACGGTCTGTCCTACGAATACATCGCCGGGGCTTTGGCAGAACGGCTGGGCAACGCCAAGACCGGACGGGTCATTGTCGCGCATCTGGGCAGCGGCGCCAGTCTGGCCGCGCTGCGTGACGGCTGCAGCATCGCGACGACCATGGGCTTTACCGCGCTCGACGGGCTGCCGATGAGCACACGCTGCGGTTCCCTTGATCCCGGCGCCGTGCTTTATCTCCTGCAGGAAAAAGGGATGAGCCCCGAGGATGTCACCACGCTCCTCTACGAGCAGTCGGGACTGCTTGGGATCTCCGGTATCAGTGGGGACATGCGAACCCTGCTGGACAGCGACGAGCCGGCCGCGCAGCAAGCGGTCGCCGTCTTCGTGCACCGGACAGTTCGCGAGATCGGTGCCCTGGTGGCCCTTCTCGGTGGGTTGAACCACATCGTCTTCACGGGTGGCATCGGCGAACATTCCAGCCCGATACGTGAACGCATCTGCCGGCAGCTCGAATGGTTGGGCGTGGACATCGAACCCGAGGCCAACGGCACGAATGCCGAGCAGGCTCAGCGTGAATGGAGCGGGGTCGGCGTGTGGATCATTCCCACGGACGAGGAGCGGATGATCGCCCGCCACAGCTTGCGTTTGCTTCAGGAACAATCACCGGCCTCCTGAGAACACTTGCCAGCGTTCGCCGTTCGTTCCGAACATGGATGCCTGGCTGCCGTATCCTGCACGAGGATGCCACGGCAGAAGGTGGCCCCTGCCGGGTGTATACTGGCGGCATTGCTGGAGGCGCCGGAGAAAGGGGATGAAAGCCAGCGCGGGCTACCAGATCGTTACCCTGAACGAGTTCATCATCAACCGCCAGGAAGAGCACCCGGAGGCCAGGGGCGACCTTTCCCGACTGCTGCACCACATCGGGGTCGCGGCGAAGATCGTCAACAAGAAGATCAACAAGGCGGGGTTGGTGGACATCCTCGGCGAGGCCGGCGAAGTCAATGTCCAGGGCGAGGACGTCAAGAAGCTCGATGTCTTCGCCAACGATCACTTCATTGCGGCGGTTCAGGCCTCGGGCGAGGTCTGTGCGATCGCTTCCGAGGAAAACCAGGAGATCGTCACCTTTGACGACGGCCTGTCGCGTGACGGCCACTACGTCTTCTGCATGGACCCCCTGGATGGTTCCTCGAACATCGAGGTCAATGTCTCGGTCGGCACCATTTTTTCCATCCATCGGCGAATGAGCCCCGCGGGCGAACGCGCACAGGTCTCGGACTTCCTGCAATCGGGAGACCGCCAGGTGGCCGCCGGTTACGTGATTTACGGGTCATCGACGATGATGGTTTACACCACGGGCAATGGCGTCGATGGCTTCACCCTGGACCCCGGAATCGGCGAATTCTGTCTCTCGCATCCCCATATTCGCACCCCGGACAACGGCAGGATCTACAGCATCAACGAGGGAAATTACATCCACTTCCCGATGGGCGTGAAGAAGTACATCAAGTACTGCCAGGAGATCGACCCGGCGAGCCACCGGCCCTACACGTCACGTTATATCGGCTCTCTGGTCTCGGACTTTCATCGCAACCTGCTGATGGGCGGCATCTTCATGTATCCGGAGACCCGGAGCGCGCCGAAGGGCAAGCTCCGATTGATCTACGAGTGCAACCCGGTCGCCTACATAGCGGAACAGGCAGGCGGAGTCGCGACCGATGGGTCGCGGCGCATGATGGAAGTGATCCCGGACGACCTGCATCAACGGATCCCGTTCTATGTCGGCTCCCGGCCAATGGTGGACAAGGTGCAGGCGTTTCTTCGCGAATACGCCTGAACCACGGCACCGACACCACGCCTGTGCCGCCCCCAGACCCAAGGGGGTCCCGAATGTTGAATTCGTTGCGCTCATTGGCACGCTGCGATCGCCCTTGCGTAGGGTGCCGTGAGGCGAAGCCGAACCGCACCGATCGCGCGCGGCAGGGGAACACTGCCCTCAAACGGTGCAATTCGCTGGCGCTCATTGACACCCTACATCTTGACTTTCCAAGGACATCCTTGCCTTCTCAGGAGTGCCCGTCGCACCATCATGGTCAACGGGTCGTTTCTGGCGACCGCAGGAGTCAGCGCAGAAACGCCGAAATCGCATCCGCCACATCGTCGGCGAAGAAGTCACGGAAGAAATGGTCCGCGCCATCGATGGTGACGGTGGTGATGGCAGCCGTATCCGCGAGCCCGGCCATGCGCTCGGGTAAATCGGCGACCACGGTGTCCTCGGAACCCATGATGACCAGCGTGGGTGTGTCAATGCCATTGATCAGCGCTGGTGTATCGTGCGCCGCATCCGGTGCGTAGTAGCCGAGGAACGCTTTCGGCGCAACATCCAGCGCTTCGCAATACAGGAAGCGAACATCGCGTAGCGGCGTTTCCATTTGGTCCATGCGCAGCAGTTCCCGGGCCTGGTCGAGACGCGCAATCAGTGGCATTCCGGATTGTGCCTCATAGCTCGCTGCCGCATCTTCCGCGTCGTAGGTCGAGGGAGCGATCAGGACCAGCGACTGCACCCCATCCGGCCCAATCTCCCGGAAATACCGCGCGATCTGATTGCCACCCCTGGAATGCCCGAGGAGCGTCACGGGGCCGAAGTTTTCAGCCTCGAGCCAGTGCATCCAGGCATCGAGCTCGGCGAAATGTTCCTGCACCCCGTGCGTGACGGGCCGATCGCACTCGAACATCCCCTCCCGGGTATCGATCCCGTAGCTGAGGTTGACCGAAAGCGAATTCAATCCCTGCTCGGCCAATAGATCCTGAATCGTTGCCATGGTTTCCATGCGACCGTGCGCCAAGGTCCCGTGCAGCATCAGCAAGACCCCGTTTGCCGGATCCGCCGGGGCCTGCAGATGACCGACCAACGTGAGCCCATCATGCTCCAGGGTCACCCGCTCAGCGGTGTGGCCGACAAGCGGGAGGCAACAGAGCAGGAGGAACAGGGAAACGAACCGGGCTTTTCGCGCATGGACCATGGCACTTCCTCGCAGTGGAAAGGGAACGAACCGTATAGACGTCCAAGAGGCCCAAAAAATTCATCGCGAAGTCGTGGTAAAGTGCGAGGTTGACCCGCTTTCAACACGCACACGTACCCAAAGAGGCTCCATGGCGCAGTACATCTTTACCATGAATGGCGTCGGCAAGATCGTCCCGCCGAAGAAGCAGATCCTGAAGGATATCTATCTGAATTTCTTTCCGGGCGCCAAGATCGGCGTGCTCGGATACAACGGCTCCGGCAAGTCGACGCTGCTGCGGATCATGGCCGGGGTGGACAAGGACATCGTCGGCGAGGCGAGACCGCAACCCGGCATCCGCATCGGGTATCTGGAGCAGGAACCGCAACTCGATGGCGGCAAGGATGTGCGTGGCAATGTCGAGGAGGCCGTACAACCGATCAAGGATGCCCTGGCGCGGCTGGATCAGGTCTATGCCGCCTATGCCGAACCGGACGCGGATTTCGACAAGCTCGCCGCCGAGCAGGCGGATCTGGAATCCCTGATCCAGGCAAGCGATGGCCACAATCTGGAACGCAAACTCGAGGTTGCGGCCGATGCCCTGCGTTTGCCGCCCTGGGATGCCGACGTTGATACCCTCTCCGGTGGCGAACGCCGCCGCGTCGCCCTTTGCCGGCTGCTCCTGTCGAGCCCCGACATGCTGATCCTCGACGAGCCCACGAACCATCTGGATGCCGAGAGTGTTGCCTGGCTCGAGCGCTTCCTGCAGGAATTCAGCGGCACCGTGGTCGCGGTGACCCATGACCGTTATTTCCTCGACAACGTCGCCGGCTGGATTCTGGAGCTGGACCGTGGCCACGGAATCCCCTGGGAAGGCAACTACTCGTCCTGGCTGGAGCAGAAGGAGAAACGCCTCGCTCAGGAGGAGAAGACCGAGCAGGCGCGGATCAAGGCCATGGAATCGGAACTCGAATGGGTGCGCAGCAACCCGAAGGGCCGCACGGTCAAGAGCAAGGCGCGGCTGAAGCGCTTCGAGGAACTGTCTTCGAGCGACTATCAGCGCCGTTCGGAAACCAAGGATCTGTACATCCCACCTGGCCCTCGTCTTGGAGATGTCGTTCTTGAGGCGGAGAATCTGACCAAGGCCTTCGGTGACCGCCTGCTTTATCAGGGACTCAGTTTCTCCGTGCCTCGTGGCGGGATCGTCGGAGTGATCGGCCCGAACGGCGTCGGCAAGACCACGCTGTTCCGCATGATCACCGGACAGGAGCAGCCGGACGGCGGCGGTATCCACATCGGCGACACGGTGCAGATCGCCTATGTCGACCAGAGCCGCGATGCGCTGGCGGACGAGAAGTCGGTCTGGGAAGAGATCTCCAATGGGCAGGACATCGTGCAGGTCGGCAATTTTCAGATGCCGTCGCGCGCATACGTCGGAAGATTCAACTTCAAGGGCGCCGACCAGCAGAAGCGGATGAAGGACCTCTCCGGGGGAGAGCGCAACCGGGTGCATCTGGCCAAGGTATTGAAGAGCGGTGGCAACCTGCTTCTGCTCGACGAACCAACGAACGACCTCGACGTGGAAACCCTGCGGGCGCTTGAGGAGTCATTGCTCGATTTCCCCGGGTCCGCGATCGTGATCTCGCACGATCGCTGTTTT
>JAABSN010000109.1 GCA_011390385.1 Thioalkalivibrio nitratireducens
CAGCCAGAAGTTGCGCCAAGCGCTTGATTTTCTGCCTAGCGCTGATCGAACGGCTCCCATCTGGCGGCAAAGATCGTCCAAAAACTTCGTCCGTTTTAGCTCAAACCTGGGAGGTCTGTATTATGACTACGACTAGCTGGAATGATCACGAGGAGGATGCCCTGGCGGGGCTCCCCATGATTGCTCGCGTGCTATATCTGCAGGGTCTGAGGCGGCACATGGACTATGCTACCGGTATGGTGGGAATACAGCGGGGGATATCCTACCAGTCGCTACGTGAGGTACTGTTCGTCGAGCCGAGTCGAGGGAGGCGAGATCACGGATCGCCATCGAAAAAATCCATACGATTTGCTCTCGATCTGCTGGCGCGCGCTGGACTCGTGGAATCCATGTCAGCGGACCGTCGTCTACTATTTTTTTTGCCATTGGCAGATACGGATCAATCCACCCCAGGGAATCGGGGCAGACGTCGGGCAGACGTTAGGCACATGGATCAATGTGCTAATAATGGTCTAAATAACAGTATGATAGGAAAATGCACGCCGCTTAGTGAGACAGACCTCTCGGTAGCGAATCGGGGCACTCCTCCGATGTCCGTAGGCAGGATAGAGAGTGAGGATGAACGCTCACGCGAGCGCTGTTGGCTAGCGGGCATCCTGAGTCGTGAGGAGATTACGGTCCCGATCGCCAGCCCTGTCCTCGATCAGTGGCTCGATGCTAGATATACCGAGAAAGAGCTCCTGCAGGCGATCGCAATGGCCCGAAAATATAAGCCTCGGCCAGTGGCTATTCCTCTGGCATATCTCGATGTTATTTTGCGTAATGCGAGGGTACTACATCAGGAGAGCAATGATGAGCAGAGCGGAAATGAGCAAGGGGGTGGATTTGGCGACAGGGATTATGCAGCTGGCGCGACAGAAGGGATCCTCTCTGACACCTGAGGAATTTCGCATACAGACCGAGGCCGCTAGCCGATGCGAGTTCGCTCGACTGCGCCAGTCACGTGTAGAGCAGACCCAAGCCGCTATGGAGGAGGCGATACGGCGGGCGGGAGTTCCGCCAAAATTCCAAGGTAAAAGATTTGACTCCTACGTTACCGATACTGCCGAGCAAGCGAGGGTGCTCAGCCTGTGCCGGCGCTACGCGGATGATTTCGATTCCCTGAGTCGGGGCGGAGTAGATCTGATTCTCACTGGTACGCCAGGCACAGGAAAAACCCATCTTGCAATAGCGGTTCTAGAGCAAGTCATGAGAGAGGGAAGGTCTGGGCTATTTACTTCGGTGTCCGAAATGTTACGTATGATCAGGTCGACATATTCGCCGCGGGCGACCATGTCAGAGCTAGAGGCGTTTGACGTGTATATCAAGCCGGATCTACTCGTCCTCGACGAAATAGGAGTGTCGATCGGGGATGCGGAAAAGCGAAAAGCCACCACCTTCGACATACTGAATGCGCGATATATTGCCTTAAAGCCTACCGTATTAATGGGGAATCTCACGCAGCAGAAAATGCAGGAATATCTCGGCCCACGGATCTGGGATCGCCTGATGGAGGGCGGTTCTCCGGTACTGGCGCTAGACTGGGAGAGTTATCGTAGTAAAAAGAAATAAAATACTTTATGAGGCGTATATGTGGCTTTTCTGCATGCCTTCGCGGTATGTTGCTATAAATTGAGAAGACGACGATTAACTCGATGGGATGGGTTTTAGAATAACCAGCTCGTTATTTATATCGTAACGGATTACATCCATTCTATTGCTATGCTGCGAGATATAGTCGCCGGAAATTATAGGAGCCTGGAATGGAAATAGTGCCGGATTGTCAAGTAGCAGTCCCAGTGGGCACTTTCCGTCCGGATTAGCTAGCAGCATAGCCTCCATCATCAACAGAGCCAGGTGAGGCTCGGTAATGTCAGTAGGGGCGGTTTTTTCATAACATCCTGCGGCGCCAGAATCCTTTAGTGCCCCCCACGCAACGAAAGAGCGAATAACATATCGAGCGCGTCGGCTGATGGTCTGACGATCCCCATACCGCTCTTTGAGGCGCGCAACAATTTGTGTCTGCGTCACCTGGTCTTGGAGGTTAAGCAGGCGACCAACGACTCCCGCAACGGAGAACCAAAATGGATATGCCGCACCCAATAGACACCAGTGGATTGGGATATTACTGCTTGGGTGATCCTGCAGCAAACGCATCGCGGAATCTCTCAGACTGCATAAATCTCCTTCTGGGGCTATCCAGCTCTTGATTAGTGGATTTGCCACATAAGTTTTTGTTTGTTTCGAAGGTGGAGTATCAAAGCCTGGCGCCCCATCCAGATAGTCGTAGAGTTCCAGCCTGGCGTCACGTTTACTCAGGCCTTTTGAATTTAGTTGAGCCGCTTTTTCGAACCACTCTACGTGCAATTCACGCTGAATTCCTATTTTGCTAAAACGGTCAGCTTTCATCAACGTGACCTCCTTTCAATGTTCACCAAGGGCACGATGACTTCTTCGATAGCGATACCGCCGTGGCCTACGATAGAATCTCCCGGTTTCACAAATGCATCGCGGCCACCGGCTACCAGAGGGAAATACTCTGCTGGCAATCCGACCGTTTGCCACTCGTGGGCAAACGGGAAGGCCCCAGCCACCTGAGCGCGGAGTTCCGGCGTGGGATAGACACGAACCCGCTCGCCGCGAGTTTCGGCAATCACACCTTCAGATGGACGACCTTTGCCCTCACATTGGATGTTTCCATGATCGGCTGTCAGCCATACATCATAGCCGTATTCCAGCAGTTGGCCGACCAGTGTGGAAAGAAATCCGGCATGGCACCACTGCTTGATCTGATTGTGCATCCCGGACGAGCCGAGTTGCATGCCATGCATGATCTTGTCGACCTTGTCCACGACCATTCCTACCACCTTGGTCTTCCCTGGGTGGATTAAGGAGTCGAGGACACCAATGGCATCTCCGTCTCCGAGGCCCCGCTGGTAAGCGACATCCAGTCGGGACAGCCCCTGGTCCTCCCAAAACTTTTTCCAAAGCTTTTCTTCGCTATTGGTCGAATTGATGGAAGGTGAGAAATAGAACGGTGATTGACCTGAGAAGATCGCTTGCCTTGATACAGAAGTCAGCGTAGGTATCCAGGCAAAAATCGCGGATTCGCGCATGATCAGAGTGGCGTCCTGCTTTTGCAGCAGCTGGCGGATGGTCACCCACTGGTCCAGGGCCAGGCCATCGACCACGATCAGCGCGGCGCGGCTGCTACCGGAGTCCTCGATATCCCGCGCCAAGCGGCGAGGCAAATGGTGGAGCATGGCGGGATTGGTCGGCGGCAAGTTGGCCAGACTGGAGTAGTGATCCGTTAGCCAACCGGCAAAGGCCGCGTTCAGCCCATCGCCGATTTCCTCGAGTCGAGTCCGATGCTCAGTGCTGTTGCCACAATGAACCAGCGAAGAAAGTTCGGCCCATTTCAATGCAAAAGCGGTCCAGTCCGAGTAACGCGCTTCCGCAGTAGGCAGCTCCTTCTCGACAAGGCCAAACAAGCGAGAGATCCGCAGCTCATCATCGTTCACGCCTGACGTGGCGATACCGCTTCGAATCCAGGACGTTGCATCCACTTCAATACCGGCAGCCTTGACAGGGGTGAGTTTCCCCTCCAGGAACAGGTTGTCGATGTAGACCTTGATGTCCTGATGGTCGAACGGCAGACGGTCAGGGCCGGGATAACGAAAGTGCGTCGTGGGTGGCGCGTGGTGCGCCTCAGGTTCTCGTACTGCGGTTTCCGCACTTTGCACGTCGAAACTCGTGCTCAAAAACACCGGCCAGCGTTCCTGCAAAAAGGCGAAAAAGGCATCATCGTCCGGAACGATTTCAAAGAGCGGCCAGGCTTTGAACCCATCATGGCCTTTGAGAAGCTGGATGAGTCGCTCGGCCAACATCTGCGGTATTTGGAGCTTGCCGTAGTGCACGCGCAGCAAGGCGCGAAGCAGCTCCACCTCGTTGGCGATCAATTCCGCCGCAATGCCGAACACATGACGGAGAATGAAATCCTTGGTGGCGTTATCGCCCATGCGATCCGGCGGCGACTTGCGCTGGGCCTCAAAAAGCGCGTCCAGCAGGCTTCGGTCGAGCTTCTCGATGACCGGGTAGCTCAGATTGGGAAAGAGATCCCCCAGGTTGAATGAAAGCTTGCGGCCTGCCTGGAGGAGGTCATAAGGCAGCGATTCCAGCTCCGTATTCTGCAAGCGGAGGACCACCACCAGATCGGTGTGCTCGCCCCGATCCCAGATCGAACGGTACCTCGATTCATAGGCATATCTGAATTCGACAGGGTCACTGAACTCGATCAGATCGAAGCCCCTCCTCCGAAGCTCCAATGCCAGTTTCTCCTCGGTCAGCAGGCAATCCGGGTCCGCGACCAGGGTCAGCTTGCTGACGTTGGGTACAAAGTCATTGAGGATGGCGTTTCGCCAGCTACTCAATTTTGAAGTTGCACCAGGGGTCATTGTGATCCTCATCTGCGCAAATAATCTCGGAGTTTCAAGTAACGGGTATCTTGCGCAAACTGTGACGCATTCCGCACAATTTCGTCTAAGCATTGACCCAATTCCCTGGGTGCTCCCTGCTGGTCGGCAATTACTGCATTTAGCAGCAGCAGTGCCTCCGCAGGGAATTGTCTGCACAGTCCAGATTCGTCCAGAAGATGCACGACATAGTGCGGGTGTTCAATCGGTTGCAGCCAGGCACGGAGCAGTGCCAATGCGTCGGGGAACGCATCTTGTGCCGCTACGCACAGATGGCCCAGGCTTTCGGCGATGGCGGGTGAAATGTTGTCTCGCGTTTTAGGCCAGATGGCTTTGAGGTATGGGGCAACCCGGTTGGTCCAGTAGTCGGCACGTTGATTACCCGCGCCATCGAGCGCTCTCACCAATGCCTGTGCTGCATCGTGCAAACCCTCCGGCGGCAGTAGGCGGGTGGCGGCTGCCAGCTCGACCGTGGTGAACGTGTCACCTGGATCGAGGGCGGCAAATGTCAGCAAAGATGCGTACTGTCCGTCGTGCTTGCCCAATGCCCCATAGTGGCGTGCGGTGTCGAGGAAGGCCGGCTTCAGCATTTCCATCAGAGGACGGTACAGGCGCGGTGACCACAGGAAGCCTTCCCAGGCTGCGCGGGCTTCGGCTTCCGATCGCTGCCAGTCGAAAAACGGCAATAGGTGTTGCGTCACCCAATCTCTGTCCACGCGGAACAACGCGATGACATGCGCCGCCAGCAACACACGACCATGCCGAAACTCCTCTATCCTGGCATCGCAAAGCTCCGTGAACGTGGGCTTAATCTCCTCGGGCAAGCCTTGCCCATCCTCCAGCGAGCTTCGATACCACCAGCGCAGCAGTGCCTCCGTGACGTGGCCTACCGGGTGATTGATGGCTCGCATGACAGGGTCGTCGGTGTCGACGCCGCCCTGTTGATCCAGGGCTACGATACGGCGAGCGAGCGTGAAGAAGTAAGCTTCGTGGCCTTCAAAGGTCTTGGCGATGGCATGCAACCACCAGCTAACGCCATGGGTGAGCGTTTGCAGCATTTCATCGGGCGCATTGATCAGGACCGGGGCCATATACCGCCAAGAACGACTTTGTAGTTCCTCTTCTGACCACGCCTGTAACGCGACCCGCCAGCGATCGTTTGGCCAGATATTCTGCCTTGCCAGATAACACAAGCCGTATGCGGTTGCTTGGAAGCTATCCTTGCACCTCTCTCGCCAGTCGTCTTGTTTCGACTCGGATAACACTGGGTTTGATATCAAGTAGTTCAATACGCCGCGCCTGCTGCGAGGTATTGATATGAAGTCCCGCCAAGGATCCCTGTCACCGCCCCATCTACTCTCCATCCAGTACGGAAACTCATCACGCTCATCCGCTGCCAGCTTCCACGCCGGATACTTTGCTGAAAGCCCCTCTAGCCGGTCGCTGCCGTCAACGCCCACCGCTGCGCCGGCCTCAACAATTTTTGCTAGCCGCAGCCAGATTTCGCGGTCAACGATCCGGGTCCAGCGTTCGGGCTCGATGTCATCCTTGAACATTTCGCGGGGAGGCCCGTTGAGCACGGCCTGTTCCAGTTCCTGGAGCATCATCTCATCGAGTTGCGGTGCCAGGGCCACCAGCAGGCGCATGGTTTCCCGTTCGGTTTCCATTGACCACAGCCACCAGTGATCGTCCGAAAGTAGCCAGTCGAGTGCTTGGCGGCAGGGGATCACGTTGTCCTGTGCGGCGGCAAAGAAGGCGAGACGCCGGAATAGTGGATAAGGCGTATGCCACCAGGATTCTGCTACGAGCGCGGCCCGCACCGGCGACTGCGCTCGCGTCGCGAGCCAGGCGTCGCGATTCAGCTCGATCAACGCCGTCCAATCGTGGAAGTCCCGGTTTTGAGGGTGTTCGCTGATCGAGGGTTGATGCACGTAGGACATATCACTCCTGTCCTCGGCACCGCCAAGCTCGCGCATCAGATCGAGCGCATCGCGCAACAAGGTGCTGAAATCGGACAGCAGCTCCGGTAACACGGCGGTCCAGCGCTCATTTCTGGGCAGATCACGCAGGCTGGAATGGACGTGATCCGTCGACAGCACGACTTCCCATTCCACCAGATCCTTGCTCCGCTCGGGCTCGCGGCTTTCCCGTTCATCATCCGACCAACTGAAGGGCTCGCGCAGAGATACGCGCGGCGTCAGCATATCGCGCAGCTCCAGGCGCAAGATGGCGGTGAGGCCATCGCGATTGAAGCGGTCGCGCCAGCGATGCAGGCCGAAGTCGCGCAGCCACGATTTTACACGCCCGGTCAGAAGCAGTTGCCACAAGGTGCGCATCAGCGGGCTAGGGATCGCCTTGGGCGCGTTTTCACGAATGAGTGCCAATTTGGCGGTGTCGCCCTCGCGTTCAAGCCGAGCCAATTCGTCGAGGCGGCTCTCAATCAATCGGATCAGGTTGTCGTGCAGTTGTCCGCCGCGCTTGACCAGCCACAGCAGCAAGGCAGGGTCATCGAGATGGCGGATCATCCAGCGTGCCAAATGCTCCATTACCTTGTCCCAGCCACTTCCGTGCACACCAGCATCGACAACACACATCAACGGCGCGAGGGGATATGGCGCGGGCCTGCGGGTCAGGCTGAAGGCGAGTTTGTCATCGGCAGGCGTCTTCGGCAGAACACCGAAACGGTCCAGGTCCGCGTGGCCGTAGAGGTCCTCGCTCAAAGGCTCCAACCAGTCCAGCGACGGCACCGGGTCAAGCTCGGCGAAGCGCTTTGCGGGCAGGCCGTCCGGATCGCTGAGCGCCCACAGCATGCGGGGGATAAAGTAGTCCTGTTTCGTGTTCGCCAACGGTCGCGCGATGGCGCATTCGACCACGATGCGCTCCTTGCCGCGCACGCCGTCCCGGTAGGTCTCGGCCCAGGCGCGCAGGGTCTTGTGCAGGTAGGCGTGCCGGTTATGCTCGCGGTAGAGGATGGGCGTCACGTTCTTGGCCCGCCACTCGTTGGCCCGTTCATCTTCCTTGCCCTTGGAATAGCTGCCGAACGCGAACATCGCCGGCGGCGACTCGCCGAGCAGGCGGTCGGCTGCGAGGGCATCCATCATGTAGCGCAGTACCGGGTCGTTGATGCTGTAACCCACGAAGCAAACGGTGTAGTTGCGGAACAGTTCGCTGACAAAACGCGCCGCCCAGCGCTCGTTGAGATAGGCCAGGCCGAAATCACCACTGGAGACGACCAGGCGATCCAGCTCGCTCGCGGTCGGTTCATCGCCGAGCAGGCCATGCAGATACACCAGGCCATCCCAGCGGTTCTTCGGTACCGGCAACAGCGGGGCCTTGAAGCGCTCGATGGGCAGCGACTTCGCGGCGATCACCTCCTCGAACAGGCTGTCGAAATTGGTGGTGATGAGGCGTGTATGGCCGTTACGGCACTTGCTCAGTGTCAGCAAGGCTTCATGCGTGGTGGTCGCGTTCGGGGCGCTGATGTCGGGTGTCAGGATGTCCGCCAGCTCCCGACGCACCTTCTCGCGGCCACCGACGATGTCCGCTTCCAGCAGGCCGATGGCGGTATCGAACTGTTCAGCCTTGATCGCTGCCTGCTGCACCGCGTCTGGTGTGACGGCCAGTGCCTTGTAGAGCTTGTCGACCAGACCCGCGAAACCCGGTAGGCGCGCCGGGTAGGAGATGCCGGCACCGCAGAAAAGTACCACGCGGCCATCCTCGTGCGCCTGCAAGAGGACGTCGGGAATATCTGGACCATTGGCTATAAACTGCATTGAGCTTTACTCTCGAACCGCAGCATCAGCAGCGACCGGATTTCCGGTACGATCTGCCGCGCTGATTGCAGTTCATGCCGCCACTCATTTTCCTCAGCAACGCAGCGGGACAGACGGTACTGGCGCACTTCGGACAGCCCTACTCGTTCGATGGCCTTGCGCCGAGAGGTGAAGGCAACCATGCCGCGTTCCTCTTCCCTGTTCACCGAAGCGAGATGCGCCTGTCGCAGGGCCTCGAACAGCTCATGTCCGGCCTGTTCGGCAGCAATCTGCAACCGCTCATGGGCGATGATGGATTCGTCCTGGCCGAGGGTGGCCTGCACCTCGGCTTCCGCTGTCTGCAGTGCATCCCAGATATGCCTGGCCGTGGGCAGAAACAGTTTGCCTTCCTCGCTCAGGAAAACACTCACGTAACTGCGTCGCACCATGGGGATGCGCAGGAGTTGTGTCTTCTTGTGCATTCCTGCCTGAAGGCGGATCTCAAACAGCCCCCAGAGCCCGGAAATGCCGGCTGGCAGCTCGCTTACGGTTACGCAGGGCAATGGCTGACCTGCCGCGACCTGCGGCAGGTTCAAGGCCAGCCCACGAACGCGACTGTTTTCAAGATTGAGCAGGGTGGCATCGCTTAGGCGGTCCGCTTCCCGAGCGTTAAACACGGCTTTGCGATGCTCCTGACCGTCCGGCCAATTCAGATCCCACCATGAGCGTTTGCGACTGGCTGCGCCGCCGTGCGAATTGAGGTAGCCCACCGTCATCCGTTCCACCCAGTGGGGCAAAGGATGCGAGCGCAGACGTTCGGCGGTTTGCACATCCAGCTCTTCTGAAATGCCGTAGATGGGGGAGGCCTTGCGCGCCTGCTGAATCTCATCGCGAAGTCGTTCCAGCGTATGATCAACAGAGGCTTCGATACCCTCTGCATTGAGGATAGCTGAGGCAAACACATCCTCGAACAACTCGCCTGCCTGGGCCGAGTCGAGCACGTCGCCGGTCTTGTCGATCCCGAACTCGTCAAAGATTACCGAGAGCTTCTGCTCCAGCACTTCGCGGACCCGGAACTCGACTGAATCCTCAAAAACGAAATTGATCGCCTGTACGGTTTTTGGCTGGCCGATTCGATCCACGCGGCCGATTCGCTGCTCCAGCCGCATCGGGTTCCAGGGGATGTCATAATTGATGATGACATGGGCGAACTGCAGGTTCAGGCCCTCACCGCCCGCATCGGTGGAAACCAGCACGCGGTGCGATTTGCGGAAGGCATCCTGGGCTGCCCCACGTTCCTCCATGGCCATGGAGCCGTTCAGGGTGACCACAGAGATTCCCCGGGCTTCCAGAAACTCCTTAAGCATCTGTTGGGTCGGCACGAACTCGGTGAAGATCAGCACCTTCAGATCCGGTTCGTTTTCCTCGGCTTGGAGCTTGTAGATCCACTCGATCAGCGCCTCGGCCTTGGCATCCGGTCCAGCTTGCTCGCAGCGAACCGCCGCATCCAGCAGGGTCTCCACATGACTGCCTTCGCTCTGCAGAGCCGAGACATGGGATTTCAGCAGCTCATCGAGCAACTCCTGGCCATCCATGTCATACAGCTCGGCCAGTTCATCGTCAGGGCTTGTCGATCCATCAGCACTGTTGTTCACTACCTTCAGGCGCAGGCTGGCTTGCCTTTCATCCTCCTGAAGCGCGGCAAGTCGCCGTTCCAGCGTGGTGCGGATCGCCCGGGTGCTGGAGACCACCAGGCGCTGCATCAGGATCATCAGAAAGCCGATGTGGCGCTTCTTCTCGCGCAGGGCCTGGTTGTAGCCCTCGCGCACATAGTCGGTCACCGTTTCATACAGAAGCCGCTGCAAATGGTGACGGCTCTCCCAGGCCACCGGCGCCATCTGCGTGCGCCTGGGCCTGAAGAGCGGCTTGCCGTCAGCATCGATCGCCCTGCGTTTCTCGGTGCGGATGACGTAGGGCGCCACCCGCTCGCGGGAGACGCTATTCTCGTCCGGGAAAGCATCCTCATCCAGCAGACTCATCAGCCGATGGAAGGCGTCGGTCTTCCCCTGGTGGGGTGTAGCTGAAAGGAGCAGCACATAGGGCGCAGCTTCCGCCAATCCCTTGCCGAGCTTGTATCGGGCGACCTGATCGGTGCTGCCACCCAGCCGATGCGCTTCATCCACCACCACCAGATCCCAACCGGCAGTGATCAGATCCTCGAACCGGCTGCGATTGTAGTCGGCAACACGCTCGCTGCTCCAGCCGAGCCGCTTGTCCATGGGTTTGACCGAATCCAGCGAGACGATGACCTGATCGAACACCGACCAGGCCGAACTCCGCTGATCCGCGCTCTTTCCAAATTGGGGAGCCAGACGCTGCAAGGTGCCGATGTCGTCGCCCAGCACGAGCTGGAACTGCTCATTGAAGTGGGTCTGCATTTCCGCCACCCACTGGGTAGCGATGCCTTTTGGAGAGACGACCAGGATTCGCCGAACCAGCCCGCGCAGCTTGAGCTCGCGCATGACCAGACCGGCCTCAATGGTTTTGCCGAGGCCCACCTCGTCGGCCAGCAGGTAGCGCACTCGGTCGCCTGAGATGGCCCGGGACAAGGCGTGGATCTGGTGCGGCAGCGGAATGACGTTGGACTCCATGGGAGCCAGCAGCACATGGCCCTCGGTGGCGCTGCCAAATCCATGCGAGCCGCCTTCGAGCACCTCGGCCACCTTGGCTGCGGCGGCC
>JAABSN010000011.1 GCA_011390385.1 Thioalkalivibrio nitratireducens
GGTACGGTGGCGGACGCAGAGTGGAAAGCCGGCGACTAGGGGTTGACCTGCTGATCCGCCCTGTCGAGCCCGGCGTCATGCCGGGCTTTCCCGTTGCAGTCCCTGCAGAACGCCGGACTGGCAACCGGTCCCCCGAATTCTGCACTGCGCGATCTGCGTCCCAAAGCGGTGCTGGAATGAGCGGGCGTCGGATGAACGGTGCCACTGGTAGCGTCGCGGGTGTCATTCTCGCCGGCGGGCGGGCGACCCGGATGGGCGGTGGCGACAAAACCCTCCGTCCAGTGAACGGCCGGCCGATCCTGGCTCATGTGCTTGATCGCCTGCGGCCTCAGGTGGATGCGCTGGTGCTCAATGCCAACGGCGACCCAGCGCGCTTCGCGGCCTTTGGGCTCGACGTGGTGGACGACAGCATAGCGGGCTTCGCGGGTCCTCTCGCGGGTATTCTCGCTGGCATGGACTGGGCTGCCGGGCAGGGTCTTGACCTGATCGTTTCGGTTGCCGGGGACTCGCCCTGCTTCCCCGAGACGCTGGTCGCCGACCTGCGTTCCGCGATGATGGCCCATAACACTCCGATCGCGATGGCGATGACCGCAGACCCCGAGCGCGGCATGTCGCGCCACCCGACCTTCGCACTCTGGTCGGTCGCCCTGCGCGAGGAGCTGCGCGCGGCACTCGCCGCGGGAACCCGCAAGGTCATTCAATGGGCTGAGCCCATGGGTTGCGCGAAGGCGATGTTCGGCGACGCCCGCTATCCCTTTTTCAACGTCAATACGCCCGGTGATCTTGACACCGTCGAGGCACTGGTCGGGGTGGCGCGATGAAGTGCGCGGGGCGTCACTGGCTGGAGGTATTGAGGCGAGGCGACGATTTTGCCGCGCATCGTCACCGCCAAGGGCGCCGGGGGCAAGAAGCGCGGACTCCACGAATTTGTCGCCGGATACCTTTGCGTTCCCAGTGACATCGAGAGTAAACCGGACGCGTGGTACGCTGTGCGCCGCTGGTCCCGGATCGACGTCGGCGATATCGGGAGAGGCTTTTGACCGCATCAACACGCTAGGGCAGCGCGGTGCGCTGACGGCACTACTTCAGAAAGAAGACCCAAACCAGTCATGGATATCAATGCACGCAAGGCTGCCGGTGGCCAAGACAAACCGGCACTGTCGATGGAGGAAGCGCTCGAGCGCATCCTCGGCGCAGTCGAACCCCTGGTCGATACCGAAACCGTCGAACTGCGGCAGGCCTTGCATCGGGTACTCGCGGAACCGGTGACGGCGGCCATTGATGTTCCGGCTCACGCGAATTCGGCCATGGATGGCTACGTGGCGCGTGCTGCCGACCTGACCGAAGCCGGTGCCACCCTGCATCTGGTCGGTGAAAGTTTTGCAGGCCGCCCGTTTCAGGGGCGAGTCGGAGCCGGGGAGTGCGTGCGCATCATGACCGGAGCCGTAGTGCCGGAAGGTGGTGACACCGTCATCATGCAGGAACAGACCGAGCGTGAAGGCGACCAGATCCGTTTCCACAAGCCCGGCAAACCGGGTGCCAATGTCCGGCTGGCCGGCGAAGATCTTGCCCGTGGGGATGTCGCCATGCGACCCGGACGCTGGCTGACGCCAGCCGATCTGGGTGTGCTGGCCTCGGCTGGCGTGCCCACGGTGAGCGTCAAGCGCCGACCCAAGGTGGCATTTTTCTCCACCGGCGACGAACTCAAGCCGGTCGGCCAGACTCTGGAACCGGGCCAGATTCACGACTCGAACCGCTACACCCTGTTCGGCATGCTCAGCGAACTGGGCGTGGAGATCGAGGATCTGGGAATTGTTCCAGACGAGCGCGATGCACTGGACGACGTCCTGCACAAGGCCATTCGCTTCGATGCCGTGCTCAGCACCGGAGGAGCATCGATCGGTGACGCCGATTACGTGGTCGAAGCGTTGGAAAAGCTCGGCAATCTCGGCTTCTGGCAAGTGGCCATGAAACCGGGCCGGCCACTGGTGTTCGGACAGATCGACCGGGCTTGGTTCTTTGGTCTGCCCGGCAACCCGGTCGCGGTCATGGTCACTTTCCTGCAATTCGTGAGACCGGCTCTGGTCACTCTTGCCGGTGGCAGGCCGATGTCGCCATTGCATATGTCCCTGCCGGTCATGGGCGACATCCGCAAGCGGCCCGGGCGGCGCGAGTTCCAGCGCGCTCGACTGGTGCAAACCGATGAGGGCCTGGCTGTCTCGCCGTTTCGCCAGCAAGGATCGGGAGTCCTTCGCTCAATGAGCGAAGCCGATTGCCTGATAAACCTCGCCCCCGAGCTTGGCAACGTATCGGCTGGAGACAGAGTCGTGGTCGAACCTTTCGCACAGCCGGTGTGGAACGGCGACTGAACGCAGCGCGGCCTTCTTGGTACGAACGTCCGAACGTTGCACCAGGAACCGGTCCATCGGGTTTGGGGACCGTGGAAAAATCAAGGCCGGTAGTCGCGGTCTGCGGGGCGCGACCTGACGGGGTGGACCATCGGGGATCCGGCAGGTGCACGCGATGGAGCGTCAGGGCCGCAGTGTTTGAAGCCGAGGTACAAGTGGATCCGTCCCGGTTGCCCGGGAGGACCCACGGCGCTACGAAGGGTGGCGGTGCTCAGTAGTCGGCAAGTGCCCGGGCATGGAAAGCCAGGTGTTCACCGATAAAGGTACTGATGAAGTGGTAGCTATGGTCATAGTCCTCCTGCATGCGCAACGTCAGCGGCATGCCACGTTTGGCGCAGGCGGCTTCCAGATTGCCGGGAAACAATTGCTCGGCGAGGAATTCGTCGCCGGTGCCGTGGTCGATCAGGGTCGGCGGCAGCGTCGCGCCCGCGTTGACCAGACAGGTGGCGTCCCAAGCCTCCCAGAGTCTGGTGTCCTCGCCCAGGTAGGCCCTGAAGCAGCCCTTGCCCCAAGGGCTGACGACCGGGTTGCAGATCGGGGCAAACGCTGAGACCGAAGCATACCGACCGGGGTCCTTGAGGGCGCATATCAGTGCGCCATGGCCACCCATCGAATGACCACTGATGCTTTTCTTGCCAGCGATCACGGGAAAATGGGTTTCGACCAGGCCGGGTAGCTCACGGGATACGTAGTCGTACATTTGATAGTTCGTTTTCCAGGGCGACTGCGTGGCATTCACGTAGAAACCCGCGCCCTGTCCGAGGTCGTAGCGCTCCGGTACGTCCGGAACCGCAAGTCCCCTCGGGCTGGTGTCGGGCATGACCAGGATCAGACCGAGTTCCGCGCAGTAGCGTTGCGCTCCTGCCTTGACCCTGACGTTGTCGTCGGTGCACGTGAGTCCCGACAGCCAGTACACGACTGGCACAGGACCCTTGGCGGCCTGGGGGGGAAGGTAGACCGAGAAGGTCATGTTGCATTGGCAGGCCTCGGATTTGTGCTGCCAACGCTCCAGCCATCCGCCGAATTCCTTGATTTTCTCAACTTTTTTCATCAATGCCTCAGAAAAGGATAACGGAGCGAATGCTCTGGCCGGCATGCATCAGGTCGAAGGCCTTGTTGATGTCCTCGAGCGGCATGGTGTGGGTCACCAATTCATCCAGAACAATCTTGCCCGCCATGTAGTCGTCGACGTAACCGGGCAGCTGGGTGCGACCCTTGACTCCACCGAACGCGGTGCCCTTCCAGGTCCGTCCCACGACCAGGTTGAAGGGCCGGGTGGAGATTTCCTGTCCCGCGCCTGCAACGCCGATGACGGTAGAGACTCCCCAGCCCATGTGAGTGCACTCGAGCGCCTCGCGCATCACATTGACGTTGCCGATGCATTCGAAGGAGTAATCCACCCCCCCGTTGGTCATGTCCCGGATGTACTCGGCCAGAGACCCATTGATTTCCTTCGGATTGACGAAGTCGGTCGCGCCCAATGCTCTGGCCATCTCGAATTTCGCGGGGTTCAGGTCGACGGCAAGTATGCGGCTGGCCTTGGCCATCACCGCGCCCTGGATGCAGGACAGACCGATTCCTCCAAGGCCGAACACCGCGACGGTGGATCCCGGTTCCACCTTGGCGGTGTTCAGTACCGCGCCGATGCCCGTCGTTACGCCGCACCCGAGCAGACAGACCTTGTCCAGTGGGGCGGCGGGGTTGATCTTGGCAAGCGCGATCTCGGGGACGACGGTGTACTCGGAAAAAGTCGAGCAGCCCATGTAATGGAAGATCGAGTCGCCGTTTTTCGAGAACCGGCGTGTACCGTCGGGCATGTAGCCGGTCCAGACGGTTCCGGCAATCGACTGACACAGATTGGTTTTCGGCGATTCGCAGTATTCGCAGTGCCCGCATTCGGGGATGTAAAGCGGGATGACATGGTCGCCCGGTTTGAGCGATTTCACACCGGGTCCGCACTCCACCACGATACAGCCCCCTTCGTGTCCGAGGATGCATGGAAAAGCGCCTTCCGGGTCATCACCCGAGAGCGTGAAGGCATCGGTGTGGCAAACACCGGTCGCGACAACCTGAAGCAATACTTCGCCCTCACGGGGTCCTTCGACCTCCACTTCCTCAATCGACAGCGGTGCTTTCGGCTGCCAGGCAACAGCGGCTCGAGATTTCATGATATTTCCTTGTTTATTGTGTGAACGTGGTTGAAACAGAAAAGAGTCGCGTGCGCAGTGCTGCCGACGCGATGCCGCGTCGTTCGCATTGTAGCAACGCTCGCAGAGCCTGCGACAAGCGGTCGCCGAATCTCCTCGATGGCCGGCCCGCAACCCTAGGGAAGCGCTGATTAATGCACTTGTCATTGCGAGCGAAGCGCGGCACTAATGCGCGAAGCGCATTGAACAGCCGCAGGCTGGCCCGAAGGGTGAGCGCAGCGAATAATCTAGACGGCGTCTTTGAAATCAATGCCTTATGGATCGCCGCGTCGCTCCGCTCCTCGCGATGACGCATTAATCAGCGCTTCCCTAGATCTTGAGTGTATCCATCAGGTCGATCATGAACTCGGTGTCTTCATCCTCGACGCTCTCCCACGATGAGAAACCGAGTTCCTTCAGAATCTCCGCACCGCTCGTATCGTCGACCATGCCAAGAAGGACCCGACGTACTTCTTCCCGACGTTCGCTGAGCCGCGGCCCAACCAGAAGCACATGCCAGATGTCGAAAATCTGACTGCGGACCAATGGACGCATCTGATTGCGCACCAGACCGGTGAGCTCGTCATAGGATTCCTCGAGAAAGAAGCCAACGTCTGCCGATCCGCGCAACAAGGCCTTGGCCACGAGCGGGTAGCTGTCCACTTGCTCGATCTCGATATTGGTGGCGTCGAGATCCGCCGGTTCGAGAAGAATCATTCCCACCAGGTTCACGTCCGGATCGTCCGTGCGCGCCAGCCTGCAGCCAGGGCGAAGGTCTTCCACACCCTTGATCGATGATTGGGCCGCCACCGCAACGATGCACTCGTCACTCCGCCCCGCCGGACGTACCACGGGCACGAAGTTCTTCTCGCGCACCAGCATCGCGGCGTCGAACGGATTGGCGTAGATCAGATCCACCTGATCCGCGTCGATCGCTTCGCGCTGCCGCTCGAAATCCTGATAGATCTCGAGATGTATACGGGTCTTCAGTGCCTTCTGCAGCCAGGTATTCAGGAAGAACCAGCCGGGGATCCTCTTGGTCGGAAAATCCGGGCTTGCCGTCATCTGGAGAACGTCGCTCATTGTCCCTTCTCCTCGGCCAGGAGCGTCTTGTACAGTTCGGTCGCCTCGTCCACCTTCTTTCGGGAGGGCTTGCGACGCACGGATGTATAACCGACCACTTTACCCTGTCGGATGTTGGGGACCACCGCTGCGTGGACCCAATAGAATTTCCCATCCTTCCGGAGGTTCTTCACATAGCCGTGCCAGTTCTTGCCTGCCTCGACATCATCCCACAAACCCTTGAACGCAATGGCAGGCATGTCCGGGTGCCGCAGAATGCTATGCTCGGCACCAATCAACTCTTCCCGGGAATATCCGGACATCGCAACGAAGGAAGCATTGCAATGGGTGATCATTCCCTTGAGATCAGTCCTGGATACGATCAGCCGTCCATCGGGGAAAGGTACTTCTTCGTCCACCCACAGGACTCTGCGGGGGCCGACCTCATATAGTTCGAGCGTCACTTCCTGGTAAGGACCCTGAACGTCGTCGGGGTTCATATCGTGCAACATCGCGCTGCCCTCCGTCGCCGGACGAGGATTTCGAGAACTGCTCATGGGTCTGGAGCGGATGATCCGTGCCGTGCATGCACACGTTCAACCCCGTGCCGCTCTCATGAACTCTCTTCGCTGGCGTCAAATCACATTGATGATGCTCTCGGCTGCGCGTTTTACATCCAGAAAGATCAGACCCAGTTTGGCATTGGGCTTCGACAGAACCGTCAATACCGCCTCATGACCGGCTCCGGTCATCAGGATGTATCCCTTGTTGCCCTTCACCAGAACCTGTTCCATGGTCCCGCGCGCCAATTCCTGAGCGGTTCTTTCGCCCAGGGAAAGCATCGCTGCGCTCATCGCACCGACGCGATCTTCGTCCATGCCTGCGGGCAGAAGCGCGGCCATCATCAGGCCGTCAGTAGAAATGACCGCCGACGCCTCGATATCCGCCGAGGTACCATTCAGGTCATTTAGAATGGAATTTAACATATCTGCGCGCATCACGTACCCCTTGTATGAAATATAAACCGATGATTACATTTGCCGCGTCCGGACCGAACCAGGTTTCGCAAATTGAATCTCCTTACCGGCACTACCCGTACCGATTGACCAGCATCCATATGAGATCAACGAGGGCCGACTTGTTCAGCCGGGGGAGCCCCATCAAGACCAGAGAGAAGCGAACGTTACCAATATAAAGCGGCCAGAAGCCGAGTTCGCTGTTGCCGCCGGCACCGAGTAGACCCCACGCCGATGTATCGAGGGATAGATTGCCAGCAACCAGTCCTTGATGGCGTTGGTTCAGACTGTCAAGATCCGCTGCCAATGCAGCCAACTCCTCGGCAGTCTCGTGTCGGAACCCATGACTGGACAGATAGAATCCCTGTTCATCCGCAAGGAGTGCCTTCCCCTGGGAACCGGCGAGCTGTTCAAGAAGCCCCGGCATTGCGTTTTCAATGCTTTCCGACGGCATCGCCCGCGGATCGCGGAACCCCTCTATCAAGTGCATCGACTGCATTCGATGCAGGTATTCAAGTGGATCCTCGGCTTCCAGTCCCTCAACATCGGCTAACAGATCCGTAGCCAGAGCGGGGCTGACGTTCATGGACATCAAATGGAGTAGCAATCGGCGAGGGGAATCCATCCTGGTTCCCGACACAGCATGAAAGGCACCTGCCGGGGACGGCGCTATGTAGAGCCCCGGCACGAGTTCATAGTCAGACATCTTCGATAACCCCCGGATCTATCGAGTACAGCAGGGCCTGCACAAGCAACGATACATCTTGCCGACTTCGGGCGTCGACTTCGAATATCGGACACTTCAGGCCCAGCGACCTGAGGTGTTCGTTGCATAGTTCCAGACTCGGTTCACGCTGTTCGTCCATGCGTGTTACACCGATCGCAAGGCTTGTCGTATCAATGAATTCACGAAATGCCGTGATGAAAAAACTGAGGTCCTTGAAACGGTTGGCACGGGTGTTGTCAAGCAACAGCACCAGACCGAGCCCCCCTTCCGTCAGGATATCCCACATGAAGTCGAAACGTTCCTGGCCGGGTGTTCCGTACAAATGCACGTTGTTGGCTCCATCGAGCTTCATCAGGCCATAATCCATCGCTACGGTCGTGGCGGGCTTGCGATCCCGGGCCATGTCGCTCGCCAACTCGTCGGTACTGACGATCGGAATATCGCTGATGGAACGGATCGCCGTGGTCTTCCCCGCTCCCACTGGCCCCGCAAAGATGATCTTGTAGTTCGCCATGATGCTCCCTTGTCAGCGGCCCCAGGTCAGTTTCCGCAGCAACCTGCTCAGGAAACTTCGCTTTTCCTCCGATACCGGCCGGTCCGCCACAGGCTGAGGCACAACCTGTGGAATCTCCCCTCGCGGCTTGTTCCGCCGTTCGACCAGTCCCAACGCAACACACCCACTGTACATCGTGAAAACATACCGATAAGGGATCCCCAGCATCCGGGCAGTATCGATCAGCGAAACCGGTTCCCGCGTCCACAATGCGGCGATCTGCATGGCGTGTGGAGGAATCAGTAATCGTGTGAAATTCGGCCAATGCCGAAACCGTACCGGCGCGTCGGGATCCGTTCCTCGAGGAACACGCCCTCTCGAAGCCCACAAGGTCGCCAGCCAAAGGACTTGATAGTAGTCGTGCAGCCTGGGATCATCCTGCTCGAACTCCGCGGGTTCGTCCCGGTTGAGAACGCGCAGGTTTCCTCGTGCGATTCCCATCGGCAATACACACAGCGGCCGGAAGATCTTCTCGCTGAGTTCGCTGTAGACCTTCTTTCCGATCGGTAAAATGATGATTTTCTGCCCGAGATCATCGAGAACGATGGGCACTCCCAAGCGCATTGAATCCGCGTAGGCCTTCTCGAGCAGACCTTGCAAATACTGCCCAGGATCGTACTCGGTTTCTGCACGGCGGGCCGGATCCAGATACAACGCATCTTCGATATCGCCGCAGCATGCCTCCGCTTGTGCCGGCGTCCAAACCATCCCCGCCGCCTGGCTGCCATTGAGATCTGCAGATGCCGCGGGCTCTCCGGCATCCGGCTCCTGATGCACTGGAGAACCTGATTGCGGTGGCTCTCGCGCCGGAGGCTCGGTTCTGCTGCTGGCAACGTCATTTGGCATCCCTGCAGAATGGGTTGTCAGTTCGCTGGACGGGGGGTTCGCTTTTGGGGATGGTCTCTTTCCGGCAAGCTGGTCCCTCAGCAGATCGATCGACACTCGGAAACCATCCGTGGTCAAAGGCTTTCGAATCCAGACGACATCTGCCAAACCGTGATCGCGGGCCGACATCAGTGCCACGGGACCCGCGAATCGGGCCTGGACACGGGAGAGAAGATCCAGTCCGTTATCCCCGTCACCATTGACGATCGCCACCTCGGCATCGCGCTCTCCGACAAGGGAGCAAAGCCCTCTGGCCGGCCCCTGAACGAACATTCCAAACAGGTTGTGAGACTTTGGGTCGACCCCAAGCACCGCTATCCTGATCGGATTCCTGTTCGCTTCGCCGGCGCGGGCGGGCCGGCTGAAGACCTCGTCCTGGCTCGCTGACCCAGGCGTCGGCACTGGCTCTGGCGCCCCGCGTGCCGTGACGCCATCCGGAACGGAATTCGATGGAACCGAACGACCCGGCTCGTTCTGTGCCTGTCGCCGAGTTTCGACGTGGGCCCGCGCCCGCGCGAGCTGGTCACGTATCCGTTCGATGGATTCCCGGAAATGATCTGCAGTCAATGGCTTCCTGATCCACACCACATCGCCGAGATCCTGTTCCCGAACTGACATCACTGCCAGTGGCCCCCGAAAACGCTTGCGGACATCGGCCCAGAGCCGGGACCCATCCGGACCGTCGAGGTCGACGATGGCAACATCGGCCTGATCCTCTGGCCAAAGCTGGCAAACGCCGCGGGCCGGCCCCTGAACGAACAACCCAAAAAGGTTCTCCCCTCTGGCGTCGAGCCCCAGCAATGCCACACGCAGGGGCTGGGTGTCAGAGAAATTCTTCACAATCCGCTCCGTTCATCATCCGGTTTGGTTGGCGAGGGGGGACCGGGTACAGTAGAAAATGGCCCGGCGAGGCGATTGGCGAGTAAAGAACCGCGGCCCAAGGCACGAGACTCGTTCAACGACATCTCTAATCGTACCAAGCCGGCGGCACGCTGGGCAGATTCGCCTCCAGAAAGTTGCGCATCACCGCACGGCGTTGCATATCATTCGTGTAAATGTAGATCTCCAGGAGCTCGCTGGCGACGAGTTCATCCGTGGGGTCATCCTCGAGAGCCCGCTCCAGCACATCGCGCGCGGCATCGACCTGGCCGTATTCCAGACATGACCGCGCCTCCTCCACCGGATTCGAAAATTCCGAGGCGGGTTTCGGGGACCCTCGCACCACCAGTTCGTGAGTACCCGAAAAGCCGAGTGCGAGAACGGATGCCTGCACATTGGAGACTGAGGTGTCCCAGGGTTCAAACCCGGCCGTCCGATGCTGGCGAAGGAAGTCGGTTCTGGATTCTGGCAGACGGGTTTCCGCAAGACCGAGAAGGAGATCCTTCAAGGCAAGCCCCCTGGACTGCAACACGATGAAAAGGTCGGTCAGTGCCCCCTCCAGATCGTGGTCGTCGTCCTGATCAATCGACAGGAGTATGCGCCGGACGTGGCTACGCAGGTCGTTCGGATTTTTCAACACGCGATGCTTCAACAATGCCGCTGCTTCGCCTGGATTGGTAATGTGGTGCAAATACAGAGACTTGGTGCCGTCAATAAGGAAGTTCGCGGGAATCCGGACATCAACCATAGCCTGCACACCCTTTCACTGATCGGTTATCTATCACCCAAGGCTACCGAAGCGGTTTCCGTCAGCCGACGGAAACCGTGCAATCCCGAGCCGATTATACCGGTGACTTTACAGAAAAACCCGAGCAAGTTCTCGCACCGCCAGGCATACCCGACCGGCAATTCTCCCGAGCTCTGTGTGGCGGATATGGCGCCCACAGACCAGCGACCCTCATTTCTCTCATGGATCAACTGTTCACAGGTATACGCAGCTTCCCAGATGCACCAGCGAGCTCGTTCAATAGAAGACCGGCCCCGTAGGCACTTCTCGTTGCTTCGCAAACCCCGGGAGCCCTTGCCTGGTCAGCGTTGCTCCCGGGGAAACGCTCACCAATCCGCCATCGCAGGGGCCGGAGCATTCAGCCATAAGCGCAGTGCTTCGGAATAGGCAATCCACAGTGAATTGATTTCACAAGCGCCTTCTGGATGGTTCGCGTTTCTCTCTCTTCGTGCCAGACCAAGGCTGTTCGATGCCTTTCACGCGCAATGACAAGCGCATCAACCAGCGTTTTCCTAGGGAAGTGCTGATTAATGCATCTGTCATTGCGAGCGAAGCGCGACACTAATGCGCGAAGCGCGTTGAACAGCCGAAGGCTGGCCCGAAGGGCATGCGCAGCGAGTAATCCAAACGGCGTATCTGAAATCAACGCCTCATGGATCGCCGCGTCGCTCCGCTCCTCGCGATGACGAATTAATCAGCGCTTCCCTAGGCTTCGACATGCGCCTTTGCCGCCATCGCGAGCAGTTCACCGACAATATCGTTCATCGTCACCAGACCCACAAGCTGGTCACTCTCCAGCACCGCCAGTCTCCTTAGCCGCTGGGCTACCATCAGGCGAGCTACATACTTGACATCCATGCTTGGTGGTACCGTGATCACCGGTTTGGTACAGACGTCGTAGACATTGACCAGATCGATATCGCCCTCTTCGGCGACGATGGTTCGAAGTATCGTCGTATAAGTGATGATGCCGTACGCATCGTTTTCGTCGCGTCGCTGAACGACCAGAGATTTCACCTTGTGCGAACGCATCTGCGCCATCGCCTCGCGGAGCGTAGCGAGTGGTGAAATGGTGATCACATCCGACTGCATGATGTCCTTGACAAGCATAGTCACTCCAGAAAACGGTGGTTCTCTCCGAAACCCGGGAGGAATCCGGAACAAGCCGGCGTTGAGTTCGCGCCCTGCATCCGCCGCCAGGTAAGCCGCTGGTGGCAGCGATTGGGTTCCCGGGCGTTCTGCCTGGCGAGGACGCGAACCAATTCAGATATCTTCGCGAATGTGCTCCTCGAAACTCTCCAGCTGGCGCGTATCGATACCGGCGATATGATCGAGCGGCACGGTGAACACGACGCCCTTTGAATGTTGCGCCAGATTGAGCTCCACGGTCAGCGCCTTCATGACGGCGAGCGAGAGCTTCTTCTCCAGCACACAGATCAGTACGGTCTGGCTGCCCTCGTAGGTCAGGCCGAAGAATGTCTTCTTCTCTTTCGCACCGATCCCTCGGGCGTCCAGCAGAGTCACACCACCGGCGCCCGCACCCTTGGCGATGTCGATGGCCTTTTCCTCGAGATCCTCGGCGAGGATCGCAACGAGCACGGCAAATTTCATGGGTCTGTCCCTCTCCACCGGTTGGTGAATTCGGCCGCGATGGCATAAAGCATCACGGATATTATCGGAAAGATCGAGGCGAATGCGATCAGGCCGAAGCCATCGATCATCACATTGCGTCCCTCGATGTGGGTGGCCAGGCCGATGCCGAGCGCGGTCACCAGCGGCACCGTCACCTCGGATGTGGTCACACCGCCGAGATCATAGGCCAGCGCAACGATGTACCGGGGGGACAGGAACGTCAGCAGAATGACCACCGTATATCCGGCCATGATGTAGTAATGGATGGAGTCACCGCTGATGATGCGATGCACTCCGATGGTAATCCCCACCGCCACGCCGACCGCGACGAGGACGCGTATGACATTGCCGTTGAGCCGTCCCTTCGCCGCTTCCTCGGCCTTCTGGCCGATCGCGATCAGAGCCGGCTCCGCCATCGTCGTTGCGAAGCCGATCGCGAAAGCGAACAGGTAGACGAAAACCCAGCGGTCCAACCCGATCAGCTGCTCGGCCATGCTCTGACCGATCGGGAACAAGCCCATCTTCAACCCGACCACGAACGCGTAGAGACCGACGATCACGAGCAGGAAGCCGCCCATGACCTTATGCACATGGGCGATGTGCTTGCGGATCACCAGATACTGGAACACCAGCACCACCGCGATGATCGGGAGTACGTCACGGAACATCACCATCAGGTCGCGTAGCATGCCCAGCAGGAGGCTCCCCCCGACCTCCCTGACGACTTCCGCAACCTCCGGGTCCACTGCGTCCCGAATGCCCTGCGTCACCTCCCGGGCCTCTCCGAAGCTGTACACGATGATTCCGTAGATCTGCACCGAGATCATTGGAACCATCACGGCCAGGCCCACGAGTCCGAAGCCGTGGATCAGGGCACTACGCCCCCGAATCGATACCGCCAGCCCGATTCCCAATGCGGCAATCAGCGGCACAGTGACGATATTGGTGGTCACCCCCCCGGAGTCGTAGGCCAGCCCGACGATCTCTTCCGGGGCAAAGAAGGTCACCAGAACAACCGTGATGTAGCCGATGATCATGTACCAGTGCAGGCTGTGTCCAAGCAGAATGCGGACCACCCCGAGCGCGACTACGACACCCACGGACACGGCAACCAGCACCCGCAGCGTGAAACCACTGATGCGCCCTTCGCTGATGATCTCTGCCTGGCTGGCCACCGCGATCAGCGCGGGCTCGGCGACCACCGCCGCAAAGCCGAGGCAGAACCCGAAAATCATCAGAAGCGGCAGCGAGCCCTTGCGCGCGAACTCGTTCGAGAGGTTCTTGCCAATGGGAAAGATCCCGAGTTCCAGCCCCTGCAGGAACAGCGCCACCCCCAGCACGACCACCAGCAGGCCAACCGCCATCGGCAGCCACGCCTCCGGCACCTGCCGAATGACGAGGAATTGAAAGACGCCAACCACGATGATGATCGGCAGCAGGTTGCGGAAAGAGTGGTACAGCAGCCCGAGAAATTCCCTGAACTGGTTCACGCGCGCGGTACCACCCGGTCACAGGTGTGGTCGGAATCCGGCGTCAGGGGTTCCGCATTCCCATTGGTATCCCTGGCCCGACAACATGGACTGGCCACCCCGTCAACGCTGCATAGTGGTGCACGCCACCCCGCAAGGTGCAGGCTGTAGGGTGCCAATGAGCGAAGCGAATTGCACCGATAGTGCCCCGAAGGACTGAAGACTCGAGCTGATCCGGTATCGGTTCGGCTCGGCTTCGCCTCACGGCACCTCGCGGCAAGGACTCTCACATCAGCTTTCCTTGCATTCCACCATCGGCCGCCCGTGACAACCTAGCCGTCCAGATCCTGGGATGCGATCGCATGCCCCCAACCCTGTTTTGCCTTGAGGTAGCGCCGGTTCCATTCGTCGACGCCAACCACGTGTTTGACTCGGCGCACATTTTCGAGCCCATGCGCGGCGAGATCCTGGAGCTTTTTCGGATTGTTGGTCAGCAAGCGGAAGGGCTTGTCTCCGAGTCGCCATTTGAGGATGGACGCAGCGTCCGAGAAGTCTCGGGAATCGTCCGGCAACCCGAGGCTGCGATTTGCCTCGTAGGTGTTTTCGCCGGCGTCCTGAAGCAAGTAGGTCGCGGCCTTTGCCCAGAGACCGATACCGCGGCCCTCGTGTCCAGCCATATACACGAGGTAGCCCCCTGCCGGATCCTTCTGGATCTGGCGGATGGCGGCCGCCAGTTGCGGACCACAGTCACAGCGCTTGGAACCGAATACATCGCCGGTAAGGCAGTTCGAGTGAACCCGGACCAGAGGTTCCCGGGACGGGTCCGGGTCACCGATCACCAGCAGGCTGTTGACTGCCATGGATGAGGTCAGCGATGCAAACAGATGCTGCCCTCCCTGCTCCCGCAGTTCGGCGGCGAGTTCATCGACCCTGGCCAATTCGGTACGCCGAACGAAGGCGTACCACTGCACGGTCAGCGGCTCCTCGGACAACGCCACCGGCATCGGAATCGGGCCAAGAATCTCGAGCGCGGGTTCGGCCGGAACATCCGCCGAGGTGGCATCGATGACGCCGCCAGCGGCGTTGATCCGCACCAATTTTCCCTGCGCCAGCAGTCGGGTTCGGACCGACGGGTCGATATAGGTGAACATGCGTACCTTATTCGGGTTGGATTGAACGATGGCTGAACCGGGACGTTAGCATACCCATTGCGGAAACGACTCGGGGAACATCAGCGGCGCCAGAAGGCGGGCGAAAGCAGCACCAGAACCGTGAATATCTCTAACCGCCCAAGCAGCATCGAGAAAACAAGAACCCATTTGCTGAAGTCATTGATACCGGAGTAATTCGGACCAACATCGCCGAGCCCGGGCCCCAGGTTGTTCAATGTGCCCGCCACTGCGGAGAACGATGTCACCTGGTCAAGGCCGGACGCCATCAGCATCAGCACCATCACGGCAAACACCAGAATATAGGCGGCCATGAATCCCCAAACCGCCTCGACCACCCGGTTCGGCATCACTTTTTCGTTCACCTTGACGGTGATATGAGCGTGGGGATGGATCAGACGCTGAATCTCGCGCAAACCCTGCTTGCCCAACAGCAAAACCCGGATCACCTTCATGCCTCCACCCGTCGATGCAGTACAGCCACCGACGAAGGAGAGAAAGACCAGCATCAACGGCAGAAAGCCTGGCCAGAGGTAGAAATCCGTCGTCGCGTATCCGGTCGTGGTGCCGATCGAGACGGCATGAAAAATCCCCCACCGCACCGCCGCCGCGACATCCCCCGTGACACCGGCATACAGCAGGTAGACAATCGCGATCGCCGAACCCGAACCCAACAACACGAGATAGAGCCGCACCTCCTCATCGCGCCGGTACGGTGCGAAACTTGCCCTTCTGAAAACAAGAAAATGCAGGGCGAAGTTCATCCCGCCAAGGAGCATGAACACAACCGCGACCGCTTCGATCGCGGCGCTGTCGAAATGGCCGATACTCGCGTCGTAGGTCGAGAATCCGCCGATCGCGACAGTGGTGAAGGAGTGCGCGATCGCGTCGAATGCCTCCATGCCGGCGATCCAGTAAGCCAACGCACAAGCCGCGGTGAGACCAACGTAAACGAACCAGAGATTGCGCGCCGTTTCGGCGATGCGCGGCGCCAGCTTGGTATCCTTCATCGGACCCGGCATCTCGGCGCGGAACAACTGCATGCCTCCGATCCCAAGCAACGGCAGGATCGCCACGGCCAGCACGATGATCCCCATACCGCCAAGCCACTGCAATTGCTGGCGATACCACAGTACCGCGCGCGGGAGGTCATCGAGACCCACAATCACCGTCGCTCCAGTAGTGGTCAGCCCGGACATGGACTCGAACACGGCATCGGTCACCGAGATATGCAGCGCCGGATCCAGATACAGCGGCAGGGCTCCGAAGACACCCAGTACCAGCCAGAACATCACCACGACGACGAATCCATCGCGCACCTGGAGGTCGCCACGGGACCGGAAGAATGCGGCCCAGATCAGCAACCCGGCCCCCAGCAGCAATCCAAACGCCTGCAGGAACACCCACCGACTGGTCTCATCGTAGATCCAGCCGACGAGGGCTGGCGGCAGCATGGTCAGGCTGAACAGCGTGACCAGGATTCCCAGCAAACGCAGTGTCGTCGTCAACTGGAACATCGGCGTGTAGCCCTGTTGTTGGCGAGTCCAGCCGATCGAGTGAACAAGGACATCAGAAGAACAGGGCGCTGGGCTGAAAAAGGCGCTGGACAGAGGGCACCATGGAGCGATCGGTCAGAAAGAGAATCGCATGGTCACCAGCGTGAATGATCGTATCGTGATGTGGAATGATGACTTCGTCATTCCTGACCAGCGCGCCGATACTTGTCCCCTGGGGCAGATCGAGTTCATCGATTCGCCGATCGACCACCTTCGAAGTACGAGAATCGCCGTACACTACGGTCTCGATGGCCTCCGCAGCACCACGGCGCAGGGTGTGAACGGTCGCCGTCCCTCCTTCGCGCACCCGAGCCAGCAGCGCACCGACGGTGGCGAGTTGCGGCGAGATGGCAATATCGATCGTGCCACTTTGCACCAGATCGACATAACTGGGCCGGTTGATCAGACTGATGACCTTGCGCACACCGCGCCGCTTCGCCAACATTCCAGCGAAGATATTGGACTGATCATCATTCGTGACTGCGCAAAGCACATCCGCATGGGCCACGTCGATCTCCTGGAGAAAGCGGTCGTCGGAGCCGTCGCCTTCCAGGACCAGTACATCGGTCGGAAGCTGGCTGGCCAGGAAGCGAGCACGTCCGGAGTCCCGCTCGATCACCTTGACCTGATAACGATCGGACAGAATCTCGGCAAGACGCTGGCCGATGTTTCCACCACCCGCGATGATGACCCGGTGGTACGCGCGCTCCAGGTGACGTAATTCGGCGGTGACGGCACGGATGTTCTTCTGTGCCGATACGAAGAAGACCTCGTCATCCGCCTCGATCACCGTGTCACCATCCGGCACCACTGGACGGTCGCGGCGGAAAATCGCAGCAACCCGGGTCTGCACGCCAGGTCGGATTCTCCGCAGGTGCCGCAGCTCGCGGCCCACCAGGGGGCCGCCATGGTAGGCACGGACTCCTACCAGCGAAACCTTGCCAGCGGCGAAGTCCAGAACCTGCAATGCCCCCGGATGCTCGATCAACCGGTGGATCTGGCTGGTCACGATCTCCTCCGGCGAAATCAGCATATCCACCGGCACCGCGTCACGGGCAAACAGGAGTGGGTGCTCATGATAATCGCGCGCCCTGGCACGGGCGATGCGGGTCTCGACATTGAACAGCGTAGCGGCAACCTGGCAGGCCATCATGTTGACTTCGTCCGAGTCGGTCACGGCGATCAGCATCGCAGCATCGCGCGCGCCCGCAGCTTCCAGGACGGGAGGATGGGCGGCAAAGCCCACCAGCACACTGACCCCCAGATCGGCCTTCAGCGCCTGGAGGCGCTGTCTGTGCCGGTCGACGACTGTGATCTCGTGCCCGTCGGCACTCAGGGCTTCCGCCAGCGAATGGCCGACCTGTCCGGCACCGAGGATGATGATCTTCTTCATGAAAACCTTGTGCTTGAGTCCAGGGCACCCGTGCGACTGCACGCTTACCGGGAATAGTGATGCAGAACCGGCGGTCCCGTATGCTACCGCCTGTTCCTGCCCGCGACCACTGCCATGGTGGCGGAGCCATCTGGACCATGAACCCTTTTTTCCGAGCCTTCAATGCGCCCGCACTCAAACACCGAACCCGCCATTGCGATCAGAGGACTGCGCAAGATCTATGACGGAATTCCCGTGGTGGATGGCATCGACCTGTCGATTCCGACCGGTGAGTTCTTCGGGTTGCTGGGACCCAATGGTGCCGGCAAGACCACGGCATTGAGGATGTTGCTCGGTCTGACACCCATCGATTGCGGTTCGGTACGGGTCCTGGGGCTCCCGATTCAGGATCACGAACGGGAAATAAGGGCACGCCTTGGGGTTGTCCCGCAATTCGACACCCTCGACCCCGACTTCACGGTCGAGGAGAACCTGCTCACCTACGCCTCTTATTTCGGCCTGACGGGTTCCGCGCTGAAACAACGCATTGACGACCTGCTGGACCTGGCGAATCTCGAGAGCCGTCGGCATTCCAATATCGAGACCCTTTCGGGTGGAATGAAACGACGTCTGACCCTCGCGCGCGCCCTGATCAATGAACCGGATCTGGTGATCCTCGACGAGCCGACCACCGGGCTCGATCCACAGGCCCGGCACCACTTGTGGCGGCAGCTTCGGCGGCTGCGCGAGCATGGCGTCACCCTGGTGCTGACAACGCATTACATGGAGGAAGCGCAGGAGCTCTGCGACCGCGTCGCAATCATCGATGCCGGCCGAATCATCGCCTGTGATTCACCGCGCGCGATGATCGCAGCCCATGTCGAGCCTTGGGTCATCAGCCTGAATGCCGCTTCGGCACGGCAATTCATTGCCGATCCCGCCACGTTGCCAGCACGCATGCTGGAGATTGCTGACACCTGGCTGATCTACACGGAGAATCCGGCAACGGTACGCACGGAACTCGAATCCGCCGGACTCGCACACACCCTGCGTGCAGCCAATCTGGAAGATGTCTTTCTGAAACTGACCGGCCACGATCTGCGTGATTGACCGGAAACGCATTCGCCACCCCCTGCTGCCCCGGCCCAGCCTCCGCTTCGTTTCGGTGTGGCGGCGCAACCTCCGTGTCTGGCGCAAGCTGATGGTGCCGTCACTGCTCGGCAACTTTGGCGAACCGGTACTGTACCTGCTGGCGTTCGGCTACGGGTTCGGACAATTGGTCGGCGAACTGGACGGCATGAGCTACATGATGTTCATCGCCTCCGGAATCATCTGCTCCAGCGCGATGTTTACTGCGAGTTTCGAGGGCATGTACTCCGCCTATACCCGGATGGCGGAACAGAATACGTGGCTCGCCATGCTCGCCACGCCATTGACCCTGGACGACATCATCTTCGCAGAGGCCGTCTGGGCGGCGACCAAGGGCTTCGCCAGCGCCATCGCGATCCTGACCGTGGCAACCGTGCTGGGTCTGGTCGGCGACGCCCGTGCCTTGCTGGCGCTGCCGGTGATTTTCCTGGCTGCCTTCACTTTCGGATCGCTGGCGCTGGTGGTCACAGCGGTCTCCAAGAGCTATGATTTCTTTCTTTATTATTTTACATTAGCGGTAACTCCAATGTTATTGCTTTCCGGTGTCTTCTTCCCCCTTCAGGGTCTGCCCGAATGGGTCCAGATGCTGGCCCTGTCGCTACCCCTGGCGCATGTGGTGGAGATCGTTCGCCCGCTGATGACCGGGACCTGGCCAACCCAGGTTGCGCTGCATCTGGCAGTCATCGCCACCTATGGCGTCATCGCACTGATCGCCGCCAGCGCACTGATCCATCGCCGCCTGATCCGCTGAGCGAACACAGAATGTCGCGCCACGCCGCGCTCAATGCCAGAGCACCGGCGTAAGCCGCGCCGAAAAATGAAAACTACAGAGGTAGGGTGTCAATGAGCGCAGCGAATTGCACCGCTCGAGGCCCCGGGGCCAGGGCCGGCGTGCTTTCGGTGCGGTTCGGCTTCGCCTCACGGCACCCTACGCGGGTTCTTTCACGCTAAGGTGATCGCAGATATACTGTATATATGAACAGATCATTTGCCGGGGTGGCTCCGCCAATGAAACTCACCGCGCGCCAACAGGAGATTCTGGATTTCATCCGCAGGCAGGTCGAGAAACAGGGGTCAGCCCCGACCCGGGAGGAAATCTGCCGGGCCTTCGGTTTCCGCTCGCCTTATGCAGCCGAGTGTCATCTGCATGCCCTCGCACGCAAGGGTGCGATCGACCTGATCAGCGGCAGTGCGCGTGGAATCCGGCTGCCTCTCGGCCCCGGACCGGCAGCGGAAGTCCCCCTTGTTGGCCGGGTCGCCGCCGGTGCACCGATCCTCGCCACCGAACATGTCGAGGAGCATTACCGGCTCGATCCACGACTGTTTCACCCGCGCCCGGATTACCTGTTGCGGGTCCGGGGAGACAGTATGCGCGATGCCGGCATCCTCGATGGCGACCTGCTTGCGGTACGGCAGAGTCCGGAGGCCCATAACGGCCAGATCGTCGTCGCCCGCATCGAGGACGAGGTCACGGTGAAGTACTTCCAGCGTACCGGCGATCGCGTTCGCCTGCTGCCAGCCAATCCCGACTACAACCCGATCGAGATTGATCCGGGTTACCGGGAACTGGTGATCGAAGGCATCGGTGTCGGCGTGGTGCGGGCACTGAAAGAATAGGCCGAAGACGGGTGGGGTCCGGACATCATGCGAAGCTTCTCACCGCTGACAGCACCGCTGTCCTTCTGCCTCGGCAATCTCTACCACGGATTGATCACGCCAACTGCATGGATGCCCTTTCTCGACAACCCGGGACCCTGAATCATGTCGGCGCTGGACGAACTCCTCGCCCATCCCGGGCTCTGGCGCGGTCGCGAAGCCGGCGCGTCCGTAACAACCCCGGTTCGCTCCAGCGGTTTTGTTCAATTGGACGAAGCCCTGCGTGGCGGCTGGCCACGGGGACGACTGACCGAACTGATCGGTGGCCCGTTCGGCTCCGGAGAAACCCGGATGCTGCTGCCCGTGCTGGCCGCCTGTACCCGGGAGCAACGCCGGGTCGTACTGGTTTCCCCCCCGGCCACACCCTGGATACCTGGCTGGCGGCAACTGGGGATAGACCCGAGATTGGTGCTGATGATCCGTGCGGCCACCAGGGATGATGCCGTCTGGAGTTGCGAGCAGATACTGCGCCAGCCTGGAACCGGTGCTCTGCTCGCCTGGCTGCGCAGCCCGAATACCACCTTGTTGCGACGCCTGAGCCTCGCCGCCGGCAACGGCGATACCTGCGTCTTCCTGTATCGCCAGCCTTCGGCATCGCAACAGCCTTCTCCGGCTCAACTGCGCATCCGCTGGCAGAGCGCAGCGGATCAACTGCGACTGGAAATCGTCAAGCATAGCGGCGGATGGCTGCCGCAAAACCGGTTCGTAATGATTGCCCGGAACGCACCGGATCATCGTTCTGAAAGCGATCATCCCGGATTTGCATGAAGACACGGGGCAGACAATGACCACGGGACCCGGCGACAGAACGCCGCGGCGCCTCAGATCCGGACCGGCCATGGCAGAAAACAACACGCAACTTCCACTGTTGCCCCCGGTTGTTGCCGCCACAGCAAACCGGGAACTTCATCCGGGTTCCCGCCTGAAACCCATTCCCGCGTCTGCAACAACACTCATCCACAAGCCGGAGCCTTTATCCGGTCCGCCGTTATGGATCGCGGTGTGGCTGCCGCATCTGGCGCTGGATGCCCTGGCGCAGACCGGAACCGCACCGGCAGGGCCACTGATCATTGTCGAGGATGCCGCACACCCGCGGGTGCATGATGGGAACCGGGCGGCTCGACGTGCCGGTATCCACCCCGGCATGGCGCTGGCCGATGCCCTGGCTGTGCTGAACGCCCCGATCATCGTCGATTACACACCGGAAACCATATGCCAGCACCTGCAGGCGCTGTCCGCGGTACTGCTGCAATTCAGCGATCATGTCTGTCCCGAACCCGGACCGCAGCGTGTCCTGCTCGAAATCGGTCGTAGCCTGCGCCTGTTCAAGGGGTTGGAAGCGCTCGAACGGCGAATCATGCGCACCCTGCGGCAACTGGGTTACAGCCCCCGGATCGGCTGCGCGCGGACTCCGGCCATGGCCCGGCTACTGGCCCAACTGGGCCATCCCGAACGCCCCAGGGATCGCGATAGCCTGCACCGGGTGCTGACACCCCTCCCGCTGACCACCCTGCCGCTGCCCACCGGCGATCTCGCCGCACTGCGCGGTATCGGTCTGACCCGGATCGGCGAACTGCTGCGCTTGCCGCGGGATGACCTGGCACTGCGCTACGGCAACCGGTTACCGACGCTTCTCGATCGTCTGCTCGGCGACAGCCCGGAGGTCATGCCACGCTTTCAGCCCCCGGACCTCCCTTTCTTCCATCTGGAATTCGACCAGGAGGTCAGTTCCACCAGTGCCCTGCGTTTCCCGCTGAAGCGCCTTTTACAGCAACTGGAGCAGGTACTGCGCGCCCGACATCGGAGTATCCAGGGGTTGGAACTGCAGTTACTGCATCGGGAAGCGATAACGCCACTGACCCTGGAGCGCAGCCATCCTGGCAGTCTCGCCGAGGAATGGCTGGAACTATGGAGTATCCGGCTGTCCAGGGTGCAACTGCCGGCCCCGGTACGCGGCATGCGATTGCAGGTAGCCCGCCTGCTTCCGGTTGCAGGGGCAACGTCCGGTCTGTTTGGCAGCGCTGAGGGAGCCGCGGACGAAACCGGGTTCCTGACCCGACTGCGCGCCCGGCTCGGTGACGATGCGATCGTACGTTTCGTACCAACCCTGAATCCACTGCCGGAACAGGCCCAGGAAGAGTGTCTCCCTGAGGGGGTTCCACGCGCAGCACCGGCAACGGCAACCCCGGCGCAGCGGGTCGTCGGAGCTGCATTATGGCTGCAACCCATTCAGCCCTGCCCGGCCCCGAGTTCCCCTGTGTGGCTGGGGCGGCTGGAAGGCGGCTGGTGGGCCGGTGACAACGACCAGCGCCGCGATTACGCGCTCGCGCGGGATCACCAGGGGCGTGGCTGCTGGGTCTTCCGCGATCTGCGCAGCGGCCAATGGCACACGCAGGGATTCTGGGGCTGACTCTCATGGCTCCGTGCCAACCTTGGCCATGAAAGGTACAGGCGTAGGGTGTCAATGAGCGCAGCGAATTGCACCGCTCGAGGCCCGGAGGCTTGGGGTGGGCGGGCAGTGCCGGCGCGGTTTCGGTGCGGTTCGGCTTCGCCTCGCGGCACCCTACGCGGGCTCTTTCACGCCAACCCTACCTGCCGCCCCGATACGACAGCCCACTCAGGAACCCGCTGTGCGAAGCAGAACCACAGCTTCCGCGGCAATACCCTCACCGCGACCGGTGAACCCAAGGCGTTCGGTGGTGGTGGCCTTCACGTTTACCGCGGTCAACGGGAGACCACAGTCCGCCGCGACGTGCCCGCGCATGGTGTCGACATGCGGGGCCATTTTCGGGGCCTGGGCGATGATCACGCTGTCGACGTTCACCGGAACCCAGCCCGCTGTGTGCACCCGCGCCACCACCTCGCGCAGCAGCACCCGGCTGTCCATGCCCCGATAACGCGGCTCGGTATCCGGAAAGTGCCGACCGATATCACCGAGAGCGGCGGCCCCAAGCAGGGCATCGCACAGCGCATGCAGCAGCACGTCACCATCGGAGTGGGCCACGACTCCCCGATCATGGGAAATTCTCACTCCACCGATGACCAGATGATCGCCGGGCCCAAACGCATGCACGTCGAAACCCTGGCCAACGCGCAGATCAGCCCGCATCGTCAGCAACCCGCGCTTCGCGTAGATGCACATGGCGAATCATGCCGTCCACCAGCACGAACAGCACACCGGCGGTCAACAGGTGCCAGAGCCAATGGGTACCGACAACCACCCAGTCACAGAGCAGTTGATCCAACGCCCGCACGACCATGGCCAACAGGAACAGTGCACTGCCCAGCAGCAGATCGCGGGCCAGCCGCCGGTCAATCCTCGCTGCCAGCGCCATTCCGACACCCAGCAGGGCCAGCAACGGAGCATAGAGCAGCGTGCTTCCCACAAACATTCCGGGCAGTGGAAGATAAACAGCGACCAGGCCCGCACCGGTCAACAGCCATGCCAGTATCAGCCCAAGCGGCCCGAGGGCCTTTACCCGCACCAGAAAGATATGCCAGTAGAGCAATGCAAAAACCGCGACCACGGCACGATCCAGCCAGTGCAGCCAATCGATCCCGCTCGCATGCCAAAGCACGCTGGCAAGACCCACCAACCCAACCAGCCCCGCCAGAGCGTACAGGTCCCAATGCTCGCGCCAACGGTGGCGTTCCAACTGGCGCCAGGCCTGCCATGCTGCGATGAAGTAAGCGAGGCCGGAAACGGTATTCAGAGGCTCTGCAAACCATCCGGGAATACCTCGCTCGCAATAGATGGTCATTCCGGGGCTCCGTCGTGGAGATGCCTGCGCGCCGAATCATTCACGATGAAGACCGTGCATCAGGGCCGCCAGAAAATCCTGTGCAGCAACGCCCGGGATGTCGAGTCCGAGGGCTTCCATTTCATGGGCAATGTGGCCCTGCAGCCTGGCTGCATCCGCCTCGGCGCTGATCGGCAAGATAGCACCGCGGAGACGTTCGGCCAGCCGCTCGACCCCGTCGGCCGGCAGGACCGTGAAGTCCCCGGAGAACTCCAGATCCTCGAGCACGTTCTCCCGGGTAAGCATGCGCGCACGGATCAACCCGCCCATGGCCTTGTGGACACCCTCCACCAGATACGTTCCTGCGGCAATTTTCACACCGGTTGTCACCAGACGCCGGCCTTTCTGGTACACCCATTCCGGATCTTGCAGCAGATGACGAACCTCGACCAATGCTTCTTTCTCGGCCTCGGTCAGGTCCGAGATCTCCGGCTTCACGCCGAGGTGTTCCTCGATCGCGCTCAGGAACAGCGACTTCACCCGCTCACGTTCCGGAGGCTGACCCAATTCCCTTGTCAGGGTGGTCATGTAGTCCTGCATTCCCTGCCGCAGCTTGTCCCGGAACTTCTCCGAACTCACCTTCAGACAACGGGCCATGGTGTCCATGTCGAAATCGAACATGAAACTGCCGACCATGACGGTCGCGTCATTGATGCGTGCCGATCCGGTACCACCGATCTTGCGCCCGTTCACATGAATGTCGTTGACCGGCCGGAATACCGCAGGAACGCCCAATGCCTGGTAAGTCGCCAGCACCGGCGCCATGAAATGCGAGTAGATCTTCTCGACCCGGGCCGGTGCCATGCGGTGTGGATAGATGAAATGGAAGAACATCTGGTCGCGGTTCAGATACACCGCGCCGCCCCCGACGTCGCGCCGTACCACCGGCAGGCCCTGACGCTCGCAATAGGCGGTGTCCACTTCCTGCTCGATGTCCTGATGCAACCCCACCGATACGAATGGCTGGGTGGGATTGACCAGCGTCACCACAGGATCGTCGTCCGGCCGCATGGCCTCGGCAACGGCATGAAAGATCGCCATCGATTCGATAGGCGCGACGAAGCCGGGATCGATCACTCGGATTCGTTTCATATCGGGTTCCTCAATCGGTTTTGCATGGTTAGGTACAGACGCGCTGTTTCCAGGTCCTCGGGGCGCGTAATCTTGATGTTCATCGGGCTACCCTCGACCAGCCGTGGCCGCTGACCGTGCAATTCCATCGCGCTGGCCTCGTCCGTAATCGGGACTCCCGCCTCGGCAGCCGCAGCGAGTGCCGACCGTAGCGCCTTCAGGCGAAACATCTGCGGCGTCAGTGCCCGCCAGACCCGAGCCCGGTCCAGTGTCTTCTCGATCCTCCCTCCGGCATCGGCGAGTTTCATGGTATCGGTACTCGGCGCCGCCAGCAGACCTCCAATCGGCTCATCCCGTAGCGTTGCAATCAGGCGATCCAGATCCTCGCGTGGCAGGCAAGGCCGCGCGGCGTCGTGTACGAGCACCCAGTCATTGGCCTCACAGCGAGCAGCAAGGAAATCCAGGCCGTTGCGCACGGAATCGGATCGTTCCGTACCGCCCGCAACACGAAACAGACGCCCGCCCGCCACCGGAAGTTCGACCGCGTCGGGGTCGACATCCGGGCCCAGTACCAGCACCACGCCATGAATCGCCGGGTGTTCGAGGAAAATGCCCAGCGTATGCGCGAGAACCGTATGCGACCCGAGCATCAGGAACTGCTTTGGTCGACCCGTACCCATGCGTCGCCCCACGCCCGCCGCGGGGATCAGCGCCCATAACGCGGGCGTATCGGATTCAATCATCCGCTCTGCCCGGCACGGAAACGCCGTCTGCCGGCGGGCCGACGGGCAAAAAGAAAACCTCGTCTTCCCGAATCATGCCCATGTCCCTCCGTGCGCGCTCCTCGACCGCTTCCGAGCCACTACGCAGATCCTCGACCTCCGCCTCGAGTGCGCGGTTGCGATTACGCAGCCGTTCGTTCTCGATTTGCTGTAAATGTTTGGCATCACGCAATTCATGCACATACGGCCAGCCGCTCTGGCCGAACCACAGGGACCATTGCAGACCCAGCAGGGCCGCCAGCAGCAACAGGGCAAGCCAGCGCATCAGTCTGTATCCGAACCGGAAGACTGCCGTTCACGAGGCTGATTTGCCGCATCGGCAAGCCCATCGGCTTCCGCTCCACAGACCGTGACCGAACACGGCGTAGCCCGCACCGGCATCCCCCGTCCCGCGGCCGGCGCCGGCATCATCCAGCACTCAACCGCGAGCGCGACCATTCCGAATCGATCGCGGACCCGCTGTCACGCGCCACGACCCCGGAAGCTCGTGATCCCCGGAAAGCGAGCCGCAGCGCCAATGCTCTCCTCGATGCGGATCAACTGGTTGTACTTGGCCACCCGGTCGGATCGGGACAACGACCCGGTCTTGATCTGGCCAACACCGGTGGCAACCGCCAGGTCGGCGATGGTCACGTCTTCCGTCTCGCCGGAGCGGTGCGAGATCACGGCGCTGTAATCCGCGGCCCGGGCCATCGCGATGGCTGCGAGGGTTTCGGTCAGTGTGCCGATCTGATTCACCTTGATCAGAATCGAGTTTGCGACTCCACGCGCAATACCCTGCTCGAGGATCTCCGTGTTGGTGACGAACAGGTCATCGCCGACCAATTGCACGCGATCACCCAGACGATCGGTCATGATCTTCCAACCGTCCCAGTCATCCTCCGCCATGCCGTCCTCGATGGTGAGTATGGGATATTGATCGACCCAATGCGCCAGGTAGTCGGTGAATTCCTCGGCCGAAAAATCGCGCCCTTCGGAGGCCAGATGGTAACGTCCATCACGATAGAATTCCGAACTGGCGCAATCAAGGCCGATCCAGATATCCTCACCCGCCTTGAATCCGGCCTTTTCGATCGCCTCGAGAATGACCTCTACCGCCGCCGCGTTCGACGGAAGATCCGGCGCAAAGCCGCCCTCGTCACCCACCGCCGTGCCGAGGCCGCGCCCGTCGAGAACCCTCTTCAAGGCATGAAAGACCTCGGCACCGTACCGGACCGCCTCGGTGAGATTGCCCGCGCCAACCGGCACGATCATGAATTCCTGCATGTCCACGCTGTTGTTGGCGTGGGCGCCACCGTTGATGATGTTCATCATCGGAACCGGCAGGATATTGGCATCGGCCCCTCCCAGACTGCGGAAGAGCGGCAAACCGGCTTCGGTTGCCCTGGCGTGGGCGAGGGCCAGCGAAACCGCCAGTATGGCGTTGGCGCCGAGCCGTTGCTTGTTCGGCGTCCCGTCGAGCGCGATCAGCGAACGGTCGACGTCCTCCTGATCCGCCTCGACACCACGAAGCGAATCGCGGATCTCTCCGTTCACATGCCCCACCGCGCGGCGCACGCCCTTGCCGCCGTAGCGGCCTTCGCCATCGCGTAGTTCGATCGCCTCGCGTGCTCCGGTCGAAGCACCCGAGGGAACGGCTGCCCGCCCCTGCGCTCCGGAATCCAGAACCACATCGGCCTCTACCGTGGGATTACCTCGGGAATCGACGATCTCCCGGGCATGGATCTCGGCAATCTTCGACATCAACTCTCTCCTTGAAGATAGGGGCCCGGCGGACTTGCCGGGAGCATCGGAATTCGTGTGCGTCAGTGACTCAACCCAGGCCGAACGCGGCCTCGGCGAACGGCCGGGCCTTCACCGCGCGATCCAGTGTCACCAGCGTTTCCAGCAATTCGCGCATCATCGGCATCGGCCATGCGTTCGGTCCATCCGAGAGCGCCTGCTCGGGGTACGGGTGCGTCTCCATGAACACGCCGGCCACGCCGGCAGCGACCGCGGCACGTGCCAGCACCGGCACGAACTCTCGCTGGCCGCCAGACGTCGTCCCCTGTCCTCCGGGCTGCTGTACGGAATGGGTGGCGTCAAACACGACCGGGCAGCCGGTGCGCCGCATCAGCGCAAGGCCGCGCATGTCGGAAACCAGGGTGTTGTAACCGAAGGATACCCCACGGTCGCAGACCATGATTCGCTCGTTCCCAACCTCCCGGGCTTTCGCAACGACATTGTCCATGTCCCACGGGGCGAGGAATTGCCCTTTCTTGATATTGACCGGCAAACCCTGGCGCGCGACATTCTGGATGAAATTGGTCTGCCGACAGAGGAATGCCGGGGTCTGAAGGACATCGACAACGCTGGCCACTTCCTCCAGCGGTGTATCCTCGTGCACATCGGTGAGCACCGGAACGTCCAGCGTTTTCTTCACTTTTTCCAGTATCTGCAGACCCCTGTTCATCCCGAGACCACGAAAGCTTCGAGTCGAGGAACGATTCGCCTTGTCGAAGGAGGACTTGTAGATAAAAGGGATACCCAATGACCGGGTCATCGTCTTGAGCATTCCAGCCGTCTCGAGAGCGAGTTCCTCGGACTCGATCACGCAGGGACCGGCAATCAGGAACAGGGGCTGATCCAGACCAGCCTCGAATCCGCAGAGTTCCATGGGGGCCTCAAGGAGCCGGCAGCTTGCTGTGGGCGGCCTTCGCTTCCTGGTAACGGCGCGCGGCACTCACAAAACCGGTAAACAGTGGATGGCCATCCCGTGGTGTTGACGTGAACTCGGGATGGAACTGGCAGCCCACGAACCATGGATGGTCCCGCAGCTCGATCGCCTCGACCAGACTGCCATCCTCCGAGCGTCCGGAAATGACCATGCCTGCTGCCTGAAGGCGCTCCGCGTAGGCGTTGTTGAACTCGTAACGATGCCGGTGACGTTCCTGGATATGCGGCTCTCCGTACGCCTGTGCCATCAGGGAGCCGTCCTGCAATATGGCCGTTTGCGCCCCAAGGCGCATGGTGCCACCGAGATCGCTCGCGGCATCACGACGCTCGATGCGTCCCTCCTGGTCCTGCCACTCGGTGATGAGTGCGATCACAGGGTGTGGAGTATCCGGCACGAACTCGGTGCTGTGCGCTCCCTCCAGCCCCGCCACGTGGCGGGCGAACTCGATCACCGCAACCTGCATGCCAAGGCAGATCCCGAGATAGGGGATTCCCTGCTCACGGGCATGGCGCACCGCGGCAATCTTGCCTTCGACTCCCCGCTCGCCGAACCCGCCCGGTACCAGAATCGCGGCGAGTCCCTCGAGTTCAGGCAACATCGCGGGATCGGCTCCCTCGAGTTTCTCCGAGTCGATGTAGCGGATGCGCACCCGGGTGCCGGTATGAACGCCGGCATGAGTCAGCGCCTCGTTGATCGACTTGTACGACTCGGTAAGCTCCACGTATTTCCCGATCATTCCCACGGTGAGTTCCGACTCGGGGAATTCCATGGCGTTGACGACATGCTTCCAGTCCGACAGATCCGCCTGCGGGGCATCGATACGGAGTTTGCGCAATACGATCTCGTCGAGTTTCTGGGAATGCAGCCAGAGAGGAATCTTGTAGATGTTATCGACATCGACGGCCGAGATCACCGCTCTTTCCTCGACATTGGTAAACAACGCGATCTTGCGCCGCTCGCCCTCCGGCAGCGGCTGATTGGCACGACACATGAGCACATCCGGCTGAATGCCGATCGAGCGCAGTTCCTTGACCGAATGCTGCGTCGGTTTGGTCTTGATCTCCCCGGCAGCGGCAATATAGGGCACCAGAGTCAGATGGATGAACAGCGCGTTCTCACGGCCGAGTTCGACGCCCATCTGCCGGATCGCCTCGAGAAACGGCAGCGATTCGATGTCGCCGACCGTGCCGCCAATCTCGACCAGGGCAATGTCGGCATCTGCAGCACCCGCGCGAATCGACCGCTTGATCTCGTCGGTGATATGCGGGATGACCTGAACCGTGCCGCCCAGGTAATCGCCCCGGCGTTCCTTGCGGATCACGCTTTCGTAGATCTGGCCCGTGGTGAAGTTGTTGCTCCGCCCCGTGCGGATACGCACGAATCGCTCGTAATGTCCCAGATCCAGATCGGTCTCCGCACCGTCGTCGGTGACGAAAACCTCGCCGTGCTGAAACGGGCTCATCGTGCCCGGGTCCACATTGATGTACGGATCGAGCTTCAGCAGGGTCACCTTCAGGCCCCGGGCCTCGAGGATCGCCCCGAGCGATGCGGCGGCGATACCCTTGCCCAGAGACGAGACCACGCCTCCGGTAATGAATACGAAACGTGTCATGTGGGCACCCATGGAAGACCGGCCGACAATGTGCCGGAACGCGCCGCGAGATTACCAAAAAGACCCTGTTCGCTCAATGTGGGGGCCATTCATGCGCTCCGTCAGGAGCCCAGAGGACAGCCACCAGCTCGCCCCGGACCCGCACCAGCGGAATTCGGGAACGCTGCCACGGTGGAATCCCGTGTTCCTGCATCAACGTCTTCAGGGCTCGCCGACGACCACCAGGCATGCGGACCTGTTCGCCTCCTTGCCGAAAGCAGATCTGCACCCCCTCCCTGGCCATGACCCCGGCCGCCTGCAGTTGCGTGACCGACAGCCTGGTGCCATTGGGCAATACCAGGAAATCGTTGCCCGGCGGCCAGTCGAATGTTCCGCCGGCCGCCGACAACGCATCCGACTCCGGCTCCCGGGTCAGATACAGCACCCTGCGATGGACTCTCAGACCGAACCCGTCCCAGTACAGGGCCGGGTGCGCCTCGGCGCCCGCCTCCGCGAGCTGACGCAGAAACTCCATCAGTTGCGCACGGCGTGGTGCTCGAGCCCCGGAGCGGGCGATGAACCGGCGCAGAAGCCACGACCGCCGTTGCGCCGGATGGGACAGCAATCCAACGAGATCGAGGGTTCCAGGTGACGAGCCACTCAGTTCGTCCAGTATCGGATCCAGGAGACTGTCCAGAACCCCGATGACTTCACCCTGCAGACTCGCTGCCCCACCGAGCCGGTCGTCCACCGGGAAGCGCCGGGAAAGAACGGGGAGCACCTCGCGGCGGATGAAGTTCCGATCAAACCGGATATCCAGGTTCGTCGGATCCTCGATCCAGTGCAGACGATACCGATCGGCGTAGGCCGCGAGCGCCTGATCCGCAACCGCCAGCAAGGGACGCCCCAGCCACCCGGCTCCGAGCGGTCGCAGCGACGGCATGGCAGCAAGACCCGCAGGACCACTGCCTTTCATCGCCGCAAGCAGAAAGGTCTCGGCCTGATCGGTTGCATGATGCGCGGTAACAACGCAGTCCTTCGGCCCGGCGTCTTCCGCGAGGGCATGATAGCGGAGCTCCCGCGCGGCCGCCTCGACTCCTTCCTCCGGCCTGCCAGGCACGCTGATCTTGCGGATCAGGCAACGCAACCCGAGCCCGGAGCAAATCCGAAGACAATGTGCCGCCTGGGCATCAGCCTGGGGATGCAGCCCGTGATGCACATGGATTGGGGTCAGCGTGCGTCCGTGCTCCAACGCGGCGAGCGCATGCAGGAGCACCGTGGAATCCCGCCCGCCGCTAAAGGCCACACGCAGAGTAGTGAATTGCGGGTGTTGCTCCAGGAAGGTCCCGACGGCCGTTGTGACCGGATCAGGCCCCGGCTTCCTGGAATGCACCATAAGCCATCAATCGCCGGTAACGCCGTTCGAGACGCTGGCCGGGGTCCAGCCGGTCCAGTTCTTCCAGTGTCTCCAGCAGCGCCGACTTGATCCGCCCTGCCGTGATCTCCTGTGACCGGTGGGCGCCGCCGAGGGGCTCGGCGATCACCCGATCGACCAATCCGAGCTCGCGCAGGCGCTCGGAAGTGATGCCCAGGGCCTCGGCGGCCTCCGGCGCCTTGTCGGCGCTCTTCCAGAGAATCGACGCGCAGCCCTCGGGCGAGATCACGGAGTAGGTCGAATACTGGAGCATCATGGTCGCATCACCGACACCGATGGCCAATGCACCCCCGGAACCGCCCTCGCCGATAACGGTGGCAATGATCGGCGTGTCCAGTCGTGCCATTACCATCAGGTTGCGAGCGATCGCCTCGCTCTGACCGCGCTCCTCCGCCCCAACGCCCGGATAGGCGCCGGGGGTGTCAATGAAGGTCAGCACCGGCAACCGGAAGCGTTCGGCCATCTCCATCAAACGCAGCGCCTTGCGGTACCCCTCGGGCCGCGGCATCCCGAAATTGCGCAGCACCTTTTCCTTGGTCAGACGACCCTTCTGATGCCCGATCACCATGACCGGACGCCCGTCGAGCCGCGCCAGACCACCGACGATGGCGGGGTCATCGGCGAACGCGCGATCGCCGCGCAGTTCGACGAAATCGGTGAACAACTGCGGAACGTAATCGAGGGTATAGGGCCGACGCGGATGCCGGGACAGTTGCGAGACCTGCCATGGCTTGAGCTTGCTGAAGATGTTTTCGGTCAGCGCCAGGCATTTTTCCTCGAGGCGCTGGATCTCTTCCTTGATGTTGACCTCGGCATCGTCGCCCACAAAGCGCAGATCCTGGATCTTCGCTTCCAGTTCCGCGATCGGCTGTTCGAAATCGAGAAAATCCGGATTCATGAAACGTCCCGTTTCTGACCGCTCAAACCCTGGATTGTAACCAATACGATCATCATCCGCTCAGAGTCCACGAGCGGCGTCACCGGCGCCATTGCCGTACACCAGCGTCACCCGGCTCTCGGAACCCAGGGTCTCCTGCAAGCGGCGCAGAAATTGTTCGTCCGGGCGCACTTGCCAACGTTCGGGCAGTTCAAGTTCCACGCGCGCATCCTCCCGTTCGTAGCGCATACGCAGACGGCAGGCACCCGCCGGACACTGGGCAACGACCCGGTGCAGCGAACGAACCTGGTCAGGGCGCAGGGAGACGAGGCTGAGATCCAGAACCCGCGCCCACTCCGCCCGCGCTTCGTCCAGTGTCAGGACCCGCTGGGCTCGCATGCGCACTCCTCCCGCGTATTCATCCCGTGCCACACCCCCCTCGGCGACGATCAGGGTGTCCGGCACCAGGCGGGCCTGATGTTCACGGTACTCCTCGTTGAACAGAACCACCTCGGCCCGGCCGGTCTGATCATCCAGAGTCACGATGGCCATACGTCCGTTCGGTGTGTTGCGCAGCCGTATGCTCACCATCAGACCCGCGATCCGGGCAGTCTCCTGCCGTTTACGGCGACCATTTTGCTCCGGAACGCTTTCAAGACGACTCGCAAGTGACTGTAACGATGTGCCGGTCAGCCGCTTCAATTCGTCCCGGTAGCGCGCGACCGGATGTCCGGTGAGGTACAGGCCCAGTGTCTCCTTTTCCCCACGCAGACGCTCGTCGTCGTCCATTTCGGGTAATGTTTCCAGTTCCGGCAACACCGCGCTCGCTGGTTCACCAAAGAGATCCACCACACCGAGTTCGGCGTTGCGCCCAGCCTGTTCGGCAGCCCCGATCGCCAGTGGCATCGCAGCGGCCAGTGTCGCCCGATTCGCACCAATGGCATCCATGGCACCGGCCCGAATCAATGTATTGAGCACGCGCTTGTTGACTTTTCCCAGATCGACCCGCTGACAGAGATCCACCAGACTGTGGAACCCTGAACCGGCGTCGCGCGCATGCAGGAGGGTATCGATCGCAGATTCGCCCACCCCCTTGATGGCTCCGAGACCATAGACAATCGTCTCGGCATCCACCGCAGCGAACCGGTAGGCGGACCGATTGACATCAGGGGGAACGACACGCAGACCGAGGCCGCGGCACTCATCGATCAGGCCCACGACCTTGTCCGTGTTGTCCATGTCCGCGGACAGCACGGCCGCCATGAATGGTGCGGGGAAATGTGCCTTCAGCCATGCCGTCTGGTAGGCGAGCAAGGCATACGCCGCCGAATGCGACTTGTTGAAACCGTAACCCGCAAACTTCTCCATCAGATCGAAAATGTAGGTGGCAGTCTGTTCCTTCACGCCGCGCGCCAGCGCGCCCTGTACAAAAATCTCGCGCTGCTTGGCCATTTCCTCGGCCTTCTTCTTGCCCATTGCACGCCGTAGCAGGTCCGCTCCACCCAGGGTGTAGTTCGCGAGCACCTGAGCGATCTGCATCACCTGTTCCTGATACAGGATGACACCGTAGGTTGGTTTGAGGATCGGCTCCAGATCCGGATGCGGGTACTCCACCCGTGCCCGCCCGTGCTTGCGATCAATGAAATCGTCGACCATCCCCGACTGCAGCGGCCCCGGTCGATACAAGGCCACCAGCGCAATGATGTCCTCGAAGGTGTCGGGCTGCAGACGATGGATCAGGTCCTTCATACCCCCCGATTCCAGCTGGAAAACGGCGGTCGTCTGGTACGCCTGGAGCAGCTTGAATGTCGCGGCGTCATCCAGCGGAATACTGTCCAGATCCACCGGCTCGTTACCCGGCAACTGGCGAATGGCTTCCAGGGCCCAGTCGATGATGGTCAGGGTCCGCAGACCCAGAAAGTCGAACTTCACCAAGCCCACCGCCTCGACATCGTCCTTGTCGAAGTGTGTCACCAGGGACCCACCACCGGCCTCGCAGTAGAGGGGCGAGAAGTCGGTCAGAGCCGAGGGAGCGATGACCACACCGCCAGCATGCTTCCCGGCGTTTCGAGTCAGACCCTCGAGTTTCAGGGCAAGATCCAGAATCCCCCGCACCTCCTCGT
>JAABSN010000110.1 GCA_011390385.1 Thioalkalivibrio nitratireducens
GAAAAGCTCCCGGGTGAACGGCAGGCGGCGACTGCCCATGGCCTCATCCTTGGGATGGTTGGCCGCAGTCACCGACTCGACCCGGTCCTCCGGATAATTCTCGATCACGACCCTGAGCGGATCGAGCACCGCCATCGCGCGCGGTGCGGTGGCGTCGAGCGCTTCGCGGACCGAGTTCTCCAGCAGCGCCATTTCGACCATACCATCGGACTTGGTGACACCGATGCGCTCGCAGAAATCGCGCACCGCAGCCGGCGGGAAACCGCGGCGCCGGATACCGGCAATGGTCGGCATGCGTGGGTCGTCCCAGCTCTGTACATGGCCCTCGGCAACGAGTTCCGTCAGCTTGCGCTTGCTGAGCACGGTGTACTCGAGATTGAGCCGACCAAACTCGTACTGCCGTGGCCGCGCCGGCACGTCGAGGTTATCCAGAAACCAGTTGTAGAGCGGCCGGTGATCCTCGAATTCCAGCGTGCACAACGAATGCGTGATGCCTTCCAGCGCATCCGATATGGTGTGCGTATAGTCGTACATCGGGTAGATCGGCCAGGCTTCACCGGTCTGGTGATGCACGGCCCCCCGTCGGATCCTGTACAGCGTCGGGTCACGCAGGTTGATATTGGGCGACGCCATGTCGATCTTCGCCCGCAACACGCGTTCACCATTCTCGAACTCGCCCGCGCGCATGCGCCGGAAAAGATCCAGGTTCTCCTCGACGGAACGCTCACGGTAGGGGCTGTCGCGGCCTGCCTCGGTAAGCGTGCCGCGGTATTCACGCATCTGTTCGGCGTCGAGATCGCAGACGTACGCCTTGCCCGCGCGGATCAGGTCCTCCGCGTAACCGTAGAGCCGGTCGAAGTAGTCCGAGGCAAAGAACAGATCGGTCCAGTCGAAACCGAGCCAGCGCACGTCCTGCTTGATCGCCTCCACAAAGTCGACGTTCTCCTTCTCGGGATTGGTGTCGTCGAAGCGCAGATTGCAGGTACCGCCATAGTCCCGCGCGATGCCGAAGTTCAGGCAGATCGACTTGGCATGGCCAAGATGCAGATAACCGTTGGGCTCCGGCGGAAAGCGCGTGGCAACGCGACCATCATTCCTGCCGTTGCCGAGATCCTCGTCGATGACCTGTCGAATGAAGTTGCTGGCCGCAGCCGCGTCCTTGTTACTCATACCATGAAATCTTTGTCCCGCCGCCCGGCCGGGCGAAAGCCGACATTATACGCGTGCGGGTAGCCCCAAACATCAAGGAAAACCTGCCGACTGGTCCGAAAGGCAAGCGCAGCGAGTCATCCAACGGATGCACTGGAGCCCCGGGCGCCATGGAGCGCCGCGATGCCGGCGCCAGCCGGCATTGTCGTAGCGGCGGCGTTTTCGTGCCCATCGGGAATGGCGATGACCCTCCACCTCAATCGATGTAGCGGCCGCCGAGTTTCAGCAGCAGGGCCCAGCGGGGGTCGCGCAGCATCGCCTCGCGCTCGGGCACCCGCAGCCGTCGAACCGGATGGTCGCCGCGCTCGCCGATCTTGCTCGCCAACATTTCCAGCCGCTCCGGATTGGCCCCGTAGCGGTCGACGAGTTGCTGCCGCAGGCGTGAGTCCAGCGGCAACCGGTACAGGGTCGCCAACTGGGTCGCCAGCCGCTCGGCCATGCGACCGAGGTCCTGACGCACGTCCTTGACCACCGCAGCGCCCAGCCCCGCACGTGCGTCCGCGCTCAAACCCGTCTGCAGACCACCCAGCCATGCCGCCGGCGAAGCCTGGATCGCCCGCTGGACCGCGAGATCGCTGAGATCCAGCGAGTTCTGCAGCAACGTCAGCAGATACAGGCCGAGACGGCGGATTTCGTTTCGGTCCAGCGGGTGGCCGGCGATCAGCAGGCCGCGCTGATCCGCCTGCACACCGAGATCATCGACGAAGGCACAGAACTCGCGCGCGAACGCGAGTTTGCTCTCGTCGTTCAATGCGATCACATCTTCGTGTATGTGCAGACCGAACTTTCGCAGCCGCCCCCACCAGCGACGCCGACCGGGCTGCACCCGCTGCTGCAGCCGTTCCCATTCCTCCAGGGTTTCATCGAACGCCTCTCCGGCCTGAAGCCAGCGCGCGTGATCTTCGCGCAGCCGTTGCACGCCGCGCAACAGCCAGCCCAGACGCTTGGCGAGCGCGGAACCGCGAGGCGGCCGCGTGGCCAGCAACTGCTCCAGCGCGGTAAGTACACGGTCGGCAAGCTGAGCGCTGTCGCCGTGCACCTCGCTGCGCTGCAGGAGACCGCCCGGGGTTCCCGCCAGCATCAACGCCAGACCGCGCAGATCGCCATCCACCCGTGCCTGGGCCAGCCGGTAGCGGGTGCGCGTGGTCTCGACGGCAACCAGCCCCCGCGCCACGTTCCAACGCCCTTTCCAGCTGAAGCTCAGGTACCGGATCTCGCGCCCGTTCATCAACTCGAACAACAGCACGAGCAACTCCTGAACATCGGCCACCGGCAGGGTTTCGGGATTGTCCTGTTCCGCAGCCGCCAGCAGCCGGTTCAGAAAGTTCTCCCGGCGGGGAATGCCTTCCTGCAGGCTCGGTGCACGCCCGATCAGCCGATCCCGCAGCAGATCGGCGAGTTCCGGGACCTCCGCATGCACTCGCTCCAACGCCGCAAGCCGTGCCTCGGTGGAGGCGTCGACCAGGTCGCGGACCCGCGAGTGCAACCCCAGGCGCCGGTATACCTCGATCTGCTGGGCGATCTGTGCCAGGCCGGTGTCGCCGCAAAGCTCGCGAACGGCCAGTGCCAGCGTGTCCGGCCCGAGATCCAGCTCCTGCAGCAGCGCCCCAGCGGCCAGCGTGCGTCTCCGTTCCACCAATTCTGCCGCCAGATCCGCGTCGCGGATCGCAAAAAGCAGGTCCGGCAGCAGGTCGATGGTGCGGCGCAGATTGCTGGCGGCCTGCGCCGCCCGACGTTCGACGATGGCGACCGAGATGAACTTGCTGCCGAGGCCGATCACCCCGAGGAACAGGGTGAAAAACGCGAAGTAGATCACGTTGCGGGTGGGCGCGAACTCACCGAAACCCAGCCAATAGCCGCCCTGCATGGCAAGGAACGTCGCCGGGCCGGCAACCCAAAGCACCTGAAGCAGGTTCCACATCCATGGAACCCGGCGAGCACTCGCGCTGATCTCCGAGATTCGCCCGCGCCCCGCGATCTCCATCTGCAGCGAACCCGTATCGCCTTCGTCGGGGCGGGTGCTATTGTCGACCGATCGCTTCACGCTCCCCCCGGGCCTCGGTCCCTATGCGACTGCGGAAACACCCTGCTGCCTCACCAGGGCCAATACGGACCTGAGGAGCCTGCCAGGCTGATACTCACCCTCAGTTGGCAACGAAGTCATGGAAAAGCCCGGCGCCACCCGCGCTTCGCAAGGCCTCATCTGTATCCGCGCGTGCCGTCAGACGAATTCCAGGATGTGATGTGCCGCGCATCCTTCAATTGCACGCGATCGCGGTACCCGACAATGGCCGGCCCCTCGCCACTGCTGGGACAGTTGCTGCAGGTCGTATCGCCTCCCGTCGTGAAATACATGCCCTCTGTATTCTATGTCCTGATTAGCACGAATGCTCCGCAAGCCGGACTCGCGCATGAATTCACCCCGTCATTGCGAGCGCAGCGCGGCAATCCAAATGGCTCAGCAGAAACCAATGTGGGTTGGATCGCCACGTCCCGCCACGCTGCGCTCGCGGCTAAAGGTTTCGCTCCTCGCGATGACGCCTTGGGCCTTAATCTTCCGATCTGCGGTGCATTCGTGCTAATCAGGTTCTATGTTGTCAGTATATCGTGCATCCGGTCTTTCGAACGAGCCCGCTGCTGTCTCCCGACACTCAGGAATGAGCTATTATCCTTGGCGACAACTTGGCGGCAATGGCGTCCTACAATCAGACCTTCACGGGGGGAAGCGCAAGATGGGCATACGTATGGGTATCAGGATGAAATCCATCCTGATCATGGGCATTCTTGGGTTTGTAGCGATTGGAATCATCGGATTTACCAGCTATCGGCTGAGTGTTGCCAATGCGCTGCACGAAGCGCAGATCAAGAGCGACCTCGTGCTCAATTATGCAATGGCAACTCGCCAGTACATGCAGAAAGTGCAACGCCCGCTGACGATGCAGCTCGTGGAACGGGACCGTTTCTACCCGGAGCTGATGTCCGGTTTCGTTTCCGCCCGGGGCACCTTCGAGCTTTTCCAGGAGATGTACCCGGGTTACGTCTTCAAACAGGCGACACTGGACCCGCTCCATCCGTCGAACCGGGCCGACGACGATGAGGCCCGGATCATCCAGCATCTGGCCCAGAACCCGGCGCTCGAGTCCGTCCGGGGCCAGATGAGCAGGAACGGCGAAGATCAGTACTATTTCGCACAACCGATCCGGATCGAGAGCGCGGGTTGTCTCACATGCCATGGCAACCCCGACGATGCACCCAAGGACCAGGTCGAAATCTACGGCTCCGAAAACGGATACAACTGGAAGATGAACGATACCGTCGCCGCATTCTTCGTCTATGTTCCGACGGCCGAAGCCATGGCCGCCGCACGTCACACGGCGTTGATACTCGTGCTCGTCGGTGCGGCCGCGGTATTGATTCTCCTCGGCGTCATCGGCTGGTTCCTCAATCGCCAGGTGGTCTCGCCGCTTCTCGGCCTTGCCACACTGACCGAGCGCTTCAGCCTGGGCCAGGATCTCGACACCCGGGCGGACACGGGCAGATCCGACGAGATCGGCGCACTCTCGAAGGCGATCGAACGCCTCAGGGTCAGCCTCAACATCATGATGAAGCGCAAACGCGCATGAGCGGTTGCCGAGGACTGTCGCGGCCATTCGCAAACGTGCATGGCGGCTTGGCGGTGTCCTCGAGTCACTGCGCCCATCGGCCTCGTGGGGCGCGCGGATAGCCGCGACACACGCCCTGCCGGGTCTGTTCGCGACGACCATGCCCCCTCGCGGCCTTGGCAGGGCTCTGCAGTTTGCCAGGCGCACGCGGGGCTGCTGCAGGCGGAATTGGCTGCTGCGCGGGCATTGAACTCCGAATGCTCATGGTAGAAAAGGGATGGATCTGAATCGACTCTGCACAGTGGGAATCTGCGTCATCCTGTTGGCGCCGAACCCCGGAATGGCGCAAACACTGAACTGCATCGCCGAACGCGTCGCTGTGCAGCAGGAAAGGAATCTCCTGCGAAAACAGGATCTTCTGGACAATGCGCTGGCCCTCTGCCCCGGAGATATGCGGATCCACTTTGAGAAGGGTTTTGCCGAGGAGCGACTCAGGAACTACGAGCAGGCACTCAAGCATTACACCATTGCCACCAGGATCGACCCGAGCTACGCACGGGCGCATTTCGGTCGGGCGGACGTTCTGATGATTCTCGAAAACTACCAGGACGCAATCGAAGCCTATGAAACCGGGCTCACGCTGGCCCCGGATAACCCGCGGGCTCGTGCCGCGCTGTCAAAGGCGCGCTCAAATTACACCACCGCGGCGCCCGCATTACTCCCGGCATACTCGGAACAACCGGCGGCTGACGCGGGCGAGGCAAATGATTGAGACGGGAATCCCCTTCGTCCTGCCTGGTCCTCGGCGCCCCCATGGGAATGCCACTCGCGAAGCGCGTTGCATACCAGGCCTCTTGGCGAATCCCACGCAGCAGTGAATCAACGACCTTGCTGTCTCTTGCACCAGAATGCCGACTTCTCCCCCATCGAAACGAGGGTGCGAAGCAGACGGCTCCTGTTGCCGGGCGTACGGAGCTCTGATCAGCCTCGCGCCCGTTGACGCACGGCCTCGAACAACGCGATACCCGCAGCAACCGAGACATTCAGACTGGAGACACTCCCCGCCATGGGAAGCGCGGCCAGGTGGTCGCAGGTCTCGCGCGTCAGGCGGCGCAAGCCTTCGCCTTCCGCACCCATCACGAGCACCGTCGGCAGGGTCAGATCGAGCCCGTATAACGAGGTGTCGGTATCCCCCGAGAGCCCGACGACCCACATGCCCTGCTCGCGCAGGGTTCGCAGCGTTCTAGCCAGGTTGACCACGGAAATCAGTGGCATGGTCTCGGCCGCACCCGAAGCCGCCTTGGTGGCGGCTGAGGTCAGGGATGCGCTACGGTCTCTCGGCACGATCACGGCGCTGACTCCCGCAGCATCGGCACTGCGCAGACAGGCGCCCAGATTGTGCGGATCGGTCACGCCGTCGAGGGCAAGAAAGAGGTCCCCACCGGCAGCCACCCGATCCGCGAGATCCGCCTCGGTGGCACGCGGACGCGGCGCTGTCCAGGCGAGGACGCCCTGATGACGCAGATCGCCGTGTGCGCGGTCGAGACGATCGCGCCGCACCCGTTCGACACTGATGCCCAAGCCCTCGGCGCGGCGGACGATGTTCCCCAGGCGTGCATCATCCGATTGCATCGCCACCTGAAGCCGCTTGACCCTTTCCGGGGCATTCGCCAGCAGTGATTCGACCGCGTGCAAGCCGCCGACGACCTCGGTCTGGCTCACGAATCGCGCCGTCTCCGGCGGCTCGAGCGCTTGCGCCCGGAGCCGGCGGCGGTTGTCTCCTCACCGGATGCGCTGTCTGATCCCTTCTCCTGCACATCCGGCGCCGATTTGGACGAAGGCCGGATCAGCATGGCGACCTCTCCCTGAGGTTGCGTGCGGCGCCGGCGTCGGCGCGGCATCTCCGCCGTCGGTGGCGATTCGACGGATTCGTCTTCGCGATCTGCAGCGGCGGCCCGCTCGGGCGCCTTCACCGCCTCCGGTGGAACCGAGGGCGACGATTCGGCCGTATCGGCAGCGGGACGCCGCCGCCGCGACCTGGGTTTGGCCCCGGAAGTGGTTTCAGGCTTCGCCGGGGCGTTCGCTGACCCGCTTGCATCAGCGGGCTGTGGCGGCGCATCCGTGACCTTCGGCGACGCTTCGGGCTCGCGCGCCGGCGCCTCCGCTTTCCGTTTCCGAGGCTGTCGGCGGCCCGGCTTGCGGCCGTCCTCCGACTCGCGTCCGGGGCCCGCTGACTTCCGCCTCGGCTTGCGTGGCTCGGCCTCCGTTGCGCGGCCTTCGTCATCCACGAGGCGCAGATCGATCTTGCGATCGTCCAGGCTTACCCGGGTCACCTGTACCTTCAGGCGATCGCCGATACGAAACGTCCGACCTCCGCGTTCCCCGGTCAGACGGTGGCGGATCGGATCGAAGTGGTAGAAATCGTTGTCCAGGCTGGTCACGTGCACCAGTCCGTCGATGAAGACATCGACGATTTCGACAAACAGTCCGAATCCGGTCACCCCGGAGACCACACCATCGAAGACGTCGCCGACCTTGTCCTGCATGTACTCGGCCTTCAGCCAGGCGATGGCATCGCGGGTCGCATCGTCGGCCCGGCGTTCGGCCATGGAGCAGTGCTCACCCAGACTTTCCATGTCGCCATGCGAATACGCGAACCCCTTCGCCTTGCCGGTACGAAGGACGTGGCGGATACCGCGGTGGACCAGCAGGTCCGGATAACGGCGGATCGGTGAGGTGAAATGGGCGTAATCGTCCAGCGCCAGGCCGAAGTGCCCACTGAGGCCGGGGCCATAGACGGCCTGGCTGAGCGAGCGCAGCACCACCGTCTGTATCAGCTGCTTGTCCGGCCGGTCGGACGCGGCGCGCAGTACCGCCGAATAGTGTGCAGGCGTAGGCTCGTCGCCGCCGTCCAGCGTCAGGCCGACCCCGGACAGAAAATCGCGCAGATCGTCGATCTTCTCGGTCGGCGGCTGGTCATGAATGCGGTAAAGCGCCGGTACCTTGTGCTTTTTCAGGAACCGGGCCGCGGACACGTTGGCCGCAATCATGCATTCCTCGACCAACCGATGGGCATCGGTGCGTTCCACGGGCACGATGCGCTCGATCTTCCGATCCGGGCCGAATTCGATCCGGGTCTCGGTGGAATCGAAATCGATCGCACCACGCCGGTTTCTCGCAGCATTGAGCACCTTGAACACGGCGTGCAGTCGCTCGAGGTGCGGCAACAGGCTGGCGTGTTCTTTGCGCAATGCCTCGTCGCGGTCGACCAGTATCGAGGCCACCTGTGTATAGGTCAGGCGCGCATGCGAGCGCATCACGCCCTCGTGGAACGCAAACTTGCGCAGCGCACCGCGCTTGCCGATCTCCATCTCGCACACCATGCACAGGCGTTCGACTTCGGGATTCAGCGAACACAAGCCGTTGGAAAGCACTTCCGGCAGCATCGGGATCACCTGTTTCGGGAAATACACCGAGGTGCCCCGATTACGCGCCTCCTTGTCCAGCGCCCCGTCCTTGTCCACATAATGCGAGACGTCGGCGATCGCGACCCACAGCCGCCAACCGCTGTCGGTTTCCTCGCAGAACAGGGCGTCGTCGAAGTCGCGGGCGTCCTCGCCATCGATCGTCACCAGCGGCTTCTTGCGCAGATCCAGACGTCCCTTCCGGGCGGCCGCGGGGACCTCGGCACCGAATCGGTCGGCGGCAGCAGTCACCTCGTCGGGCCAGTGGAACGGCAGTCCGTGGGCACGGATCGCGATATCGATCTCCATGCCCGGCGCCATATGTTCACCCAGAACCTCGACCACCTCTCCACGCAACCGGGCCTTGCGCGATGCCTGCGGGCGAATGCGCACCACGACGATCTGGTCATCGCCGGCCTGCCCCAGGCCATCGGGGGGAATCAGAATATCGTGGGTAATCCGCTTGTTGTCGGGCGTGACGACACCAACACCGTCCTCGATCCGGATTCGCCCCACCACCTGCTCCGAACCGCGCTCGAGAATCTCGATGACGCCACCTTCCCGGCGTCCGCGATGGTCGACACCCATCACCCGGCCGAGCACACGGTCACCGTGCAGTACGCCGCGCATCTGCCGTGGCGACAGAAACAGGTCGTCGCTCTGATCGTCGGGCACCAGGAAACCAAAGCCGTCGGGATGGCCAATCACCCGCCCGCGCAGCAGGTCGGCCTGTTCCACCGGCAGATAAGCGCCGCGGCGGTTGCACAACAGCTGGCCATCGCGCTCCATCGCGCGCAGGCGCCGGCGCAGCGCTTCCGTCTGTTCGTCGCTTTCGATCCCGAGGCGTTCCGCGATCTCATTGAATTCCAGCGGATTGCCAGCGTCGATCACGCTTTCAAGGATCAATTCGCGGCTCGCGATCGGGTTTTCGTATTTCTGTGCCTCGCGCTCGAAATTGGGATCGACTGGCGGGCGTTTGCTGCGTTTTCTGGACATTCCCTTCACTCTTTTTGGAGCCCCCCGAGACCTGCGCCTTGGCCAGATCCGCGAACAGATCCTGGGGCATTCATATACATTGACACGCCGGCCGGAGGACTCTATATTGCGCCCTCCTGAAGCGTCGGGCCGCAAGGTCCATCCTCATGCCGGGGTGGCGGAATTGGTAGACGCGCTAGCTTCAGGTGCTAGTGAGCGTAAGCTCGTGGAGGTTCAAGTCCTCTCCTCGGCACCATTTCCTCTTCTTTCCCCTTCTCGGCTCGGCGGCACATGCTGCCGGCATCGCCGCGATGCGTCGCTTCCTGCGGGCCGCCATTGCGCGTGGACGGCCGACACCGGGACCCCGAGAGACCCCGGCTCTTGGCACTCCATTCAACCGGCAAACGGGTCACGCAGAACGATCGTTTCGTCGCGGTCGGGACCGGTGGAGATCATGTCGATCGGTAACCCAACGACACTGCTGAGCCGCTCCAGATAGCGCTGGGCATTTGCGGGCAGGTCTTCATAGTGACGAATGCCCACCGTCGATTCCTGCCAGCCCGGCATCTCTTCGTAGACTGGCTCGCAGGCCGAATACGCTTCGGCACCCGCCGGCGGAATATCCATCTGGTCACCGTTGCAGCGGTAGCCGACGCAGATCTGCAGGCTCTCCAGGCCGTCCAGCACGTCGAGCTTGGTGATGCACAGCCCGCTGATACTGTTGATCGCGCCGGCCCGGCGCAGAGCCACGGCGTCGAACCAGCCGCAGCGCCTCGGTCGACCCGTCGTGGAACCGAACTCGTTGCCGCGTTCCGCCAGATGTTCGCCCATGCTGTCGAACAATTCGGTGGGGAAAGGCCCGGCACCGACACGCGTGGTATACGCCTTGGTGATACCCAGGATGTAATCGAGATCGCGCGGGCCGACCCCGGAACCGGTGGCGGCGCCACCCGCGGTCGTGTTCGAGGAGGTAACGAAGGGATACGTTCCGTGATCGATATCGAGCAACGTCCCCTGCGCGCCCTCGAACATCACATCCGCACCCTGCGCACGCAGCACGTGCAGACGACCACTCACATCGGCGACCAGCGGTTGCAGACGTTCGGCCTGCGCGAGGCTTTCATCGAGTACCGACTGAAAGTCAACGGTATCGGCCTTGAAGTAGTTCTTCAGCACGTAGTTGTGATAGTCCAGCACCTCGCCCAGTTTGGCGGCGAAACGCTCACGGTGGAACAGATCGCTGAGGCGCAGGCCGCGGCGGGCCACCTTGTCTTCATACGCAGGGCCGATACCCCGGCCGGTGGTACCGATCGCCGCCGCGCCCCGTGCCCGCTCGCGGGCATGGTCCAGTGCCACGTGGTGCGGCAGGATCAACTGACACGACTCCGACAGACGCAGTCGCTCGGCCACCGGCACTCCGCGTGCCTCGAGCATGGCCATCTCCTCGAGCAACGCTGCGGGAGAGAGGACAACACCATTGCCCACCATGCACTCGACGCCGGGGCGCAGGATACCGGAAGGAATCAGGTGGAGAACGGTTTTCTGGCCACCGATCACAAGGGTGTGCCCGGCGTTGTGTCCCCCCTGGAAGCGCACCACTGCCGCCGCGTTCTCGGTCAGCAGATCGACGACCTTGCCCTTCCCTTCGTCACCCCACTGACTGCCCAGAATTACTACGAATC
>JAABSN010000111.1 GCA_011390385.1 Thioalkalivibrio nitratireducens
GACACGGACAAAGGGTTCGGCCCGTTGTATTTTCCGTGATTTCCGTGTCCTTCCGTGGATGTACTTTCACGCTAATACAGCCTGGTGTCGACTGTGGCTACGTGGTGCTCGCTGCGGTGGCCAAACATGGCTTCGGCCATCCCGGTGACCAGGGGCACCGCGTCGGCCGGCACGAAGACGTAGAAACGCCAAAGGCCCGCATAACGGATTTCGAGCGCCTCGATCTCGGCGAACGCCGCGCTCCCCGGATCATTGAGACGTCGCAGCCCGGAAGCTGTTTCGACCCAGGCGCCGGCTTCCTTCATGACGGTCAGTGACGGACAATAGATAATCACATCTGCAGGAGACAGCCCGAGCCCCGCCGCAAGTTCGGCTTCGGCCCGAGCGCGTTCCCCGCGTGACTCGTGCATACGGGAAACCAGCCGCTTACGTTCCTCGAGACCCACGCTTGCCGCCGAAATCACGTACCCGCGCTTCAGCAGATCCCGGCGCTGCAGGCGCCTTGCGAGCCGCGCGGCGGCAGGCGGGGCGGTACGTTCCAACCGATCGAGAAGCGTCCAGTCGTTCAGGGTCAGCAGATCGGACTCTGCAAGGATACCGGCGTCGAGTGCGATCTCAACCGCCTTGGAAATCATCGCGCCCGCGACCACCTTCGTGTGGTGGTAATAAACCCGCTCGGTCAGGAAATAGCGCATCCGCAGCAGCTGAATCACCTCCGAGCGGGCATCGGGCCGGTCCATGCCGTGCTTGACCATCCGCAGCGCAAGCTCATCGTCGGCTACCGCAAAATAGCGGAATATCCGGTCATCGTAATCCTGCGCGAGCCCGGTGAAGTAACTGTCCCGACGCAGATAGTCGAGCAGATCTGCGTCCAATGTGCTCGCGATCACCGACGAAGCCCATGCCGGAAGCCGATTCGGCCCTGCCCCGAGCAGCCCGGCCACGGGCTCGAGTATACCCAATCGGGTCAGTGTATCTCCCAGATCGCCGTTCAGAAGTCCGGACAACCGCGTACCCTTGTCGTGGCGCGGAAACAGTCGGCGTTCATCCTCTAGGGTGTGGCCGAAGGGCACGTGGGTCGCATCGTGCAGCAGGGCACCAACACCAATCAGTTCCTCGATATCGGGCGCAATCGGGGTGCCCGACCGGCGCAGGCCCGCGACCATGCGATGTGCCACCGCGCAGGCGCCGAGCGAATGGTCAAACCGCGTATGCAGTGCGCAAGGATAGACATAATGCGCCGTCCCCAGTTGCTTGACCCCGCGCAGACGCTGAAGCGCCGGCAGGTCGAGCACCAACGACTCCAGTGTTCCGAGCTCGATATCACCATGAATCGGGTCCCGGATCACCAAGGGAAACTTCCTCCTGCGAAGCGCTCGGTCGGGCAGTTCCGACGGCGGTCTTCAAGTTCACCCATCGCGATCTGTTTCACCGCAGCATCGTGCTTGCGGGCCGCGCACCACTCAACGGGCGTGAGCACCAGGCTCGGGCCCATTCGCCCGTTGGATCCCGACCCGAACGGTCCGCAGGCCGGTCCCATCATCCACGTGTCCGGCACTTGGTGTGGTCGCGCAAGATGCGCAAGGCAGCGTCACGCCGTTTTCGACGCCAAAGGTGCCACGGCACTTGCAAATCTCGGGTGACCTTCATCGCACGGCCTCTCTGAGCGTCTTGGTACGCTGCGTGAAACATCGGACCAGTGCAAGCAGCGCTTCCAGCGTGGCCTGCCGCACGACTGGCATTCTTCCATTAGCCGCTTACCACGCTCAATAGTTCGTCAATCGCCTTATCATCGGTGTTGCGCCAACCAGCGCGAGAAGGATGGAAAGGCCCTGGCCGATACGTGAGGCCGTTGCAGCCCAGCGCGGGTTGGTGAAACGCGCGCAGGTCGAGTCCCCGGTGAACTGCCGCTGCGAAGCCGATCTCGGCTCGACCGAAGAATCGACCCCAAGCCCGCGCAGTAAGGGCGCCAGCCCTCCAGGTACCAAGAGATCCTCATAGTGGACACGCAGGCAATCCGGCCGCCATCCGAGTACAAGTTGCTCCCAAGCCTGTTGATGCACCAGGAAGACTACATAACGCCAGAATGCAAAGGGCACCCTCTTCAAGGAATGGCGTTCGCCGGCGTGGTCGGTACGCGTCCATTGACCCGTCGCGTTTGCCAATTGATAAGAGCCCCATTGGGCCAGCTTGTCACGGCGCCGCAGCAGGATGATCCGTTCCTTCCTGTCATTGAGAACATGCTCGAGCACCGTCGGGGAATGGCGAAAATGAAGCTTGAAGCCGACAAGCCGGGCGCCCGAACAGACCCTCGTCCGTGCGCGGACGTCGGCAAGATAGGCCAACGGATCTGTTTCCGATGACCGGTCGAAAGGCTCGACACCATACTTACTGCCCGTAAAATGGGAGTTGAACAGTTCGTGATGGCAGGCCAGCTCTGGATGTTGATCCAGACGATCACAGAGGAAGCCAGAGCCAGTGCGGGCATCGCAAATCACCAGGAACCCGCCTTCAATGGCCGAAAACTGTTCCGGACTGGGCATCAGAGGATCACCGGCGGGGTATCCGTGCACTTCGCCTTGTGCCTCCCGGCAACCTTCAGAGTGGACCTTCACGCTCAACCCACACAAACCGGAGGACGTCGCCAAGTGTTGCCCCAACGCCATTCCGCATGGCATCAATCATGAGCCGGCGGCGCTCCCACAACGGAAACTGGATTCGAGAGCGCATTAACCAATGCGAACTCGATACCTTGCCAGAGTCGCTGCGTCGTGTGGGACGGCGTAGGGTATCCAATCCGCATCGAGGTCGACGAGGCGGGGTGCAACAGTTGCCAACGATGGCGTGCGCCAGAGCACCCCGCACCTGAACATGGCGAACGTGTCTGCGTTACCTGTCACACATCCCCTTCACCTTTGACCGGACAAGAAAAGGCCGCCTGAGCATGCTCCTCGGCGGCCATCCTTCCGTGCTTTCTGGTGGGCGGTACTGGGATCGAACCAGTGGCCCCTGCCGTGTGAAGGCAGTGCTCTACCGCTGAGCTAACCGCCCGAGTGGGGCCAAAGATTAAGCCCGGAAGGGGTCCCGGTCAAGCCGGTCTTCGCAATGCCGTGGTAACCCTGTGCGCTGCCCCCATCTGGGGGCATTGCATCGGAACAAGCTTGCTCGCATCGGATTCAGCGCAGGTGCCGTAAACACCGGAACGTGATCAGATCGGATATTCCGCAGGAGTCGCACTGGAAAAGTCCGCTCACACATGGCGCGCCGCCGAAGATTGAGTCCTCAACAGGAACGCGCCGCGGACGCGAACTGGGCGTTCTCTGGAGCTTTCGCGATGATCAGCTGCTGAAATGGCAGGGAACCGTTGTGCCGCCCGCTTTCTCAAAGCAGGAGTCAACAAAACCGGGTCGCCAAACCCAAGGGAGAAACCATGAGCAATGCCGCAGCAGCCGAAAGCCTTACGCCACCACGCTATACCTTCGTTCAGCGCCTGCTGCACTGGCTGATCGTCGCGCTCGTCGTCCTCGCCCTGGTCGCGGGCGGAACCATCGGGTACTTCGGCTTTGAGGGATTACGCGACGCGTTCGGGCCGGCCGGCACCGACTTCGTGTACACCACGCACAAGACCCTGGGCATACTGATTCTCGGCTTCATGGTATTGCGGATCCTGGCCCGAATCGGCTTCGGCAAACCCGGGTACGCACAACCCCTGCCGCCACCACAGCGGATCGCCAGCCAGATCGTGCATGCGCTGTTCTACGTCCTGCTCCTGGCCATGCCCATACTGGGCTGGCTGGCCACTGCTTCCGGTGGTTTTCCAGTGCACCTGTTTCACATCGAACTGCCCGGACTGATCGGCCGCAACAAGGAACTCTCCGAAGCCCTTTTCCTGTGGCACCGGTATGTGGCGTATGCGCTCGTGGGGCTGATCGTACTCCATGTCGCTGGGGCTCTTTATCACTGGCGGATACGCCGCGACGAGGTCATGCAACGGATGAGCCTCTTCCACCAAAGATCATGACCCCGATCCATCTCCGGTGATGAGAGGCGTAGGGTGTCAATGAACGCAGCGAATTGCCACCGTTCTCGGCCTGGGACCCTCGAGTCAGGGTCTGCGTGGCATCGGTGCGGTTCGGCTGCGCCTCACGGCACCCTACGGGCTGCACTTTTGCGCTAACGGCCATGGCACCAGCGGCCACGCCTGGTCATGAAAGGCGTAGGGTGTCAATGAACGCAGCGAATTGCACCGTTCGAGGACCGGGAGGCTGGAGCCAGTGCCGGCGTCGTTCCGTTGCGGTTTGGCTTCGCCTCACGGCAGCCTACGCAGCTTCTTTCACGCCAGCCGTGATTGGACCACGCGATCGGTAATGGCGCGGGAAATCAGTTGCCGCCTGCAGCCTTTCGGACTTCCGCGCCAGACCAATCGGGTTGCGGCAACGGCTTCGGCCGCCGAAGCCACGTCACACGGCGTCGCGGGGCAGCCTCCCCCCGATGTCCGCCCGGAAGGAAATGCGCAACCGACTCAAGTCCGCTGAGCATTTGCAACACCGGGTCCGGAGCGACCTCTGACGGTGCCAGCAGCAGCCCCCGGCGGCGCATCCAGGCACCGGCACGCTGGCTGCTGGTCCAGCGAACCAGGGCCGGGGCCAGCACCAAGCTGACCAGTACCGGCATCAGCCACCAGAAGAATCCAGGCGCGAACAATGCGAGGAGCAGGCTCCAGAATCCGGCGACCAGAACGAAGAGGCCGGTACGGCGCCAGGCTTCGCTCCAGGCGATCACCCTGCCCTCGCGCGGCTGCACAGTCCAGATCACGTTGCTCCCCGTCGCCACGGCGAGCACGAACAGGCTGTGAAACGCCATCATCAGCGGCGCGATCAATACCGAGAACAGCGTCTCGATCAAGCCGCTCGCGACGAGCCGAAACGCGCCGCCGAAGGCCCGCGGCCGGCTGAACATCGCCAGACCGATACCCAGCATCCTGGGCAGCAGAAGCATGACCAGCGTCACCGCGAGGAGCGCATAGGCCATCGGCGAGCGCAAAGACGCGGGAACAGCCAGTATCTGGCCACCGGTATCCGGTCCGCCGGAAGCAACGATTGCAGCACCCGTCCCCGCAGCCAGCATCAGCAGCCAGAACAGGGATGCCAGGTAAGCCGCCGCGCCAAGAAGGAGGTGCAGGCGGCTGACTCCGTGAAGTCCGGGCATGCCGAGCAGCCGCAGGTGCTGCAGGTTGCCCTGCGTCCAACGGCGATCACGCTTCGCATAGTCGATCAGGTTCCCGGGCAGATCCTCGTAGCTTCCTCCCAACTGTGGTAGCAGCCACACGTCCCAACCGCCCCGGCGGAGCAGTGCCGCTTCGACGAAATCATGGCTCAGGATCTCGCCTCCGAGTGGCGGCTTTCCCGGCAGGATCGGCAAGTCGCAGTGCTGCATGAAGGGCCGGATCCGGATGATCGCATTATGCCCCCAGTAGTTTCCGGCATCGCCCTGCCAGAAACTCTGACCCGTCGCCAGCATCGGCCCATGCACGGCGTTGGCGAATTGCTGCAAACGCCCGAAAAGCGATTCCTGGCGCACCGGCAGCGGGACGGTCTGAATCAGACCGGCGTTGGGATTGTGCTCCATCAGCCGTACGAGTTCGACCAGGATCGCGCCTTCCATCACGCTGTCGGCGTCCAGTACCACCATGTATTCATAGCGGGAGCCCCAACGCCGGCAAAAATCGGCGATGTTTCCGGCCTTGCGTCCGGAATTCGTCCGCCGTCGCCGGTAGTGGGTACGAACCGGCGCAGGTATTCGTGCCTGCAGTTCCCGAACCGCTTGTTCCTCGCGCGGGATGACTGCGGGGTCGTTGCTGTCGCTCAGCAGGAAGAGATCGAACGCAGTACCCTGACCGGTCCCCAGCAGGGACGCGCAGGTCGCCTCGATGCCATTCGCCAACCGGAGCGGATCCTCGTTGAAAATTGGCACGACAATCGCCGTGCTGCGCGCCCGCAACGGGACTGATGGCATGATCGCACCAGGTCGCCGTGGCCGCCGCAGTGACAAGGGGTCGAGACGAAGGGCCTGCAGCACGAACCCCGCGACTGCGGTCCAGAACGACACTGCGATCCAGGTGAACGTGACCAGAAACAGTAACAGGATGGCCCACTGCGGCGGTCCCATACCCGCAGCCTTGAGCACCAGCGCCATCATCACCGCGCCGGGAACGACTGTTCCCGCGACCAGGCCCAGGAAGAGCCCACGGCGCATCCCGGGCAATGGTGCCCGCAGGAATCCCTCCCACACCGGCACGGCACCGGAAACCTTCCGTTCAGTGAATGTCTCAAAGGTCATCGGGGTACCAGACATGGTTCCAGGTTTCGGTCAGGGGCCGTCCATTACGGGTCAGGACCAGGCGGAGGTCGGCAGCCTCACCGTCCTCAGGATCGAGAACAAAGGTAGCGCGCCAGCCGGCATCATCCGGCAGTCGCCGCACATGCAGATCCTCGATCCGGCCGAAACTGGCCTCCAGGCGGGGGGCGAGATCGGCATCCGGATCCAGCTCGTCAAGTTCACCCCCGGCGAAATCGACAATGTACCTGCGCAGGCTTCGCGGCGGCGGATTCGCGCTCCCGGGCACCGCGCCCCAGCCCGAGCGGCTTCTGACTACCCGCGCGGGCGGCTCCCCCGGTGGCTCGTCGTCAAACAGCGTCAACCGGTAACGGTACTGGCGCCGGTCCCCGGCACGAAAAGGCGTGTCGCTGACCCAGTAGGCGACAATATTGTCGCTGGTCTCGTCGGTCGTGGGAATTTCCACCAGCTCCACTCCGCCGACGCCCCAGTCGCCGTCGATCGGGGTCACCCACTGGCTGGGACGGCGGTGGTACTCGGCCTCCATGTCCAGGTATGCGGAAAACGCCCGGTTGCGCTGCACCAGCCCAAAGCCACGAGGCTGCTCATCGCGCAGGGAGCTGCCACGCAGCCGCACCGGGTTGGTGAGAGGCCGCCAGATCCACTCGCCCAGCGCAGTCTGCATCATCAGACCCTCGGAATCGTGTACCCGCGAGCGAAAATCGTCGTAGGCGCGCACGCTGACGTCGCCGAAGTAGAACATGCTGGTCAGCGGCGCAATGCCGAGCTTCGCCACGTCGGCCCTGGCGAACAGGCGCTTGTCCACCGCCAACGTGACCTCCGTTCCCGCCTGCAGATCGAAACGATAGGCACCGGTGACCGAGGGGCTGTCGAGCAGGGCCAGAATGGTCATACGGTCGGCGTCGGGTTCCGGACGAAACAGCCAAAATTTCCGGAAGGCGGGGAATTCCTCGCCGGCGGGCAGCGCGGTGTCCACCGCCAGTCCGCGCGAGGACAACCCAAAGACCTGCTCCGGACCGACGAGCCGAAAATACGATGCCCCGAGAAAAACGGCCACCTCGTCAAAATATGCCGGGCGGTTCAGCGGGTAATGCAGGCGAAAGCCGGCGAAGCCGAGACCACTATGGCCCGCATCGGCCAATTCCCTCGCCTCCGCGTCATAGCGGAACAGTTCGGGATTGAACGCGAGTTCCTCGACCTGACCATTCTCCACCGTGTACACCGTAACTGGATGTGGAAACAGGAATCCGGGGTGGAAGAACTGCGCCTCGAAGCGAGCCTGCCCGCGCCAGAGAGCGACTTCGGGCCGGAATCGGATCGACCGGTACTGGTCGTAGGTCATATCCCGCAAGGCCTCCGGAAGCACCTCGGCCGGCGGCTCATGGGGGATCTCGGCCCGCGCCTGGGCCAGATCGGAAACCTGCTGGAACAACGACTCCGGCGTTGCATCCAATGAACTCCCGGCGTGCGCCGGTGTGGACCCAACCCCGACACCCATGACCGCCAGCAGCGCCAGCGTGAGCATACCAATCTGGATCAACCGCATCCGAGTCACACCCTCTCTCCGCGACAGACGAGCGTGGGGAGCGAACACGCCGCAGCGATTCGGATCCAGGGTCAAGCAAAGGCGAGCCGGACGAAGCGCCGCCGGACAGTGATGAAGGGTCATCCAGAAATGCATGTCGAGGCACCCTGTCGGAAAGTAGGGAAACGCAGAACAGAGGTTCTTGTCATTACCAGCGCAGCGCGGCACTGCTGCGTGAAGCACATCGAACAACCGGAGCCTGTCCCGAAGGGCAAGCGCAGCGGTAAAACGAGAGCCGCAAGACAAGTCAAAACCCGGTGGGTCGCCGCGTACCCTCCACACTGCGCTCGCGGCTGAAGGATACGTTCCACGCGATGGCCAATCGATCCGCACTTCCCTGGCATGCTCACGAAACCGTGGGACAACTTTCATGACCAGAAGTTGTCGCAACGCCCGTGGCAGCCGCTTGATCTTCGCGGCCATGATAAAGCGATGCCCGAACGGGCTGCGGTCGGCCGCCCGGCAGCGGGCCCTTGCAGGGCCGCTGGGGCGGCGCTGACTGGTTGCCGGCCCCGGAACGCCCAACCATCGTGTGGCACATGGATGCCAAGGAGAACGTCTTGCTGCGCCTGCTGATCACCTTCGCCGTGCTGAATACCCTGCTGTTGGGCCTCGAGATTCCTCGTCATGCCGGCATGGGACCCAACTGGATCGCCCTGGAGGCGCTGGTGCTGGTTGGGCTCTTCACCTGGATGCCGCCGGGGCGCTGGAAGAGCCACCTGGCCGGACTGAGCGGTGGTCTGCTCGCACTGCTCACGCTTCTGGCGCTGGCCGATGCACTCGCCCACCTGAGCCTGTCGCGGTCGCTGAATCTCTACCTCGACTACCCGCTGGCGCGCTCGGTCTATCACCTGGTCTCAGGCAGTATCTCGGTACCCGGTGCGATCCTGGCCGCAGTCGCGCTTATCCTGGCGCTTACCGCGCTTGCCCTGCTGCTGCGGTGGTTGCTGCTGGGTCTCGGCGGCCAACATCAAGCGACACTGCGCGCCATCGCCACCACATCCATCCTGGTAGGCATCGGGGGAATCGTTTCCCTCCATGCCGGCCCCACCTTGCCCAACCTGCCACGCGCGATCACTCCGGGAATGACACTGGTGCTGGATCAGATCCGTTTCGGCCGAATCGCACACGTCCAACGGGAGGCGTTTCAGTCACTGCTGGCGCACGACGCCAAGACCCAGACCGCAGTGCGGCTGGAGCGCCTCGCCGGTGTCGACGTGATCGTGGGTTTTATCGAGTCCTATGGTGTTTCGGCGCTGTTCGACGAGCGTTATGCACCGGTCGTCGGAGCGCGTCTGGACGCTCTCGGACGACGCGTGGACGAGGCCGGTCTGCACATGGTCAGCGGCACATTCAACGCGCCCATGTTCGGCGGCCAGTCCTGGCTTTCCCACGCCTCCTTGCTGAGCGGGCTCCGGATACCCAACCAGATGCACTACGAATTCCTGCTCGATACGGAGCGCGAGATCCTGGTCCAGGACTTCCAGAAGACAGGTCACCGGACCGTCGCGGTGATGCCGGCAATCACCCGGCCCTGGCCGCAGGGCCGCTGGTTCGGTTACGACGAAGTCTTCGAAGCCGGTGACATGGACTACATCGGCCCGGCGTTCAACTGGGTCACCATGCCCGACCAGTTCACCTGGTGGTTTTTCGAGAACTCGGTGCGCAGAAACGGCGACCGCCCGGTCTTCGCCAAGCTCGCGTTGATCAGCAGCCACGCCCCGTGGGTACCTATCCTGCCGATACTGGACGACTGGAAAACGATCGGCGATGGTGCGGTCTTCCGGCAATGGGAGAGCCAGGGCGAAGCCCCGGAGTCGCTGTGGCGAAGTCATGACCGGGTCCGGGAGCATTTCGCGTTATCCGTCGCGTACGCGCTCGAGGTCGCGGGCCGCTACGCGGCGGAGTTCACCGACGAACGGACCCTGCTGATCCTGCTCGGGGACCACCAGCCGGCACGGATCATCACGGGACCGGATCCCAGTCCCGGTGTCCCCGTCCATGTGATCAGTGGCGACCCGGCACTGTTGGAACCGTTCCGCAAGCGAGGGTTCGTGGCCGGGGCCTGGCCCGAGTCGGGGAATACGGAAACGGGAATGGAACGGTTCCGGACATGGCTGCACGATAGTTACGGGGAAGTACCCGCCTCTCCGTGAAACCGGATTTCCTGCCCTGAAACGAGGACCCTGCGCCGGGTCCGCCAAAGGAGGAGACGATGTCCGCCAGATTCCTGCGCACGACCGGACTGCTCATGGTCCTGATCTGCCTGCCGTCGGCGTCAAACAGCTATGAGGATCCGCTGTTTGACGCCCATCTGCATTACAACCCCTCGCATCTGGATGCAGTGGCACCCGAAGGCGTTGGGCCAGCGCTGGCGGGTGCCGGCATCAGCCGCGCGGTGATTCTCGCCCGCGACGACGCGCTGATCGAGGCCGCGATGCGCGCGGCTCCGGGGGTGATCGTGCCATTCCTGGATGTCTACCGACCGCCAGCGGACAAGGATAGCTGGATGCACGATACGGACCTGCCTCGGCGTATGCGGGCGCGCCTCGACGCCGGCCTGGAGACCGGAGACTGGCGCGGTATCGGCGAACTGCATTTGTTCGCCGACGATCGCCATTCACCGGTTTTCGGGGCGCTGGTGACCATGGCGCGGGAGCGAGGGCTTCCGGTGATGATCCACGGCGATCCGGCAGTCATCGACCGGGCTTACGAAATCGAACCGGACGCGCTGATTCTCTGGGCGCACGCGGGAACCTTCCCCTACCCCGCCCTGATCCGGGACTATCTGAGCCGTTACCCCAACCTCTACGCTGACCTGTCGATGCGCAGCGAACGGCTGAGCGGAGATGGGTTCCTGCCGCTGGAATGGCACGATCTGCTGATCGAATACGCCGACCGGTTCATGATCGGCGCCGATACCTTCAGTTCCACCCGTTGGCGGGAGATC
>JAABSN010000112.1 GCA_011390385.1 Thioalkalivibrio nitratireducens
GGTATCGGAGCGCTGGAGGCAGAAATGAACTGGGCTCTCGGGGTGCTGATCCTGAGCAGTCTGCTGAACGCGGCCTATTTCCTTCCGATCCTGTACCGGATCTGGTTTCGCCGACGCGAACGGATGTGGTGTGAGGAGAAGGTCCTCGGCCGTTTCGAGACCTCGGGCTGGCTGCTGCTCCCGACGCTGGCCACCGCCGGCTTCGCGCTGATCGCCGGCGTGCTCGCCGGCATGCCGTTCAGCCCGCTGTACTGGGCAGATGTGATCGTCAGTCGCGAGTATCTGCAATGAGCGGCTTTCTGGACACGGCCGCGCTGATCCTCGCACCCGGGGTGCCGCTCGCGCTCGGCGTACTCTGGGGGCTTCCGCGACTAAGGCGACACATCGGTCCGATCGCGCCCTGGGCCGCAATCCCGGCGCTGCTGCTCGCACTGTTCGGAACGCCCGGTGAGAGCGCCGAACTCAGCTGGCTTCTGTTCGGCGGCCATCTCGGCATGACCGATACCACCCAGGTCTTTCTGTTCTTCACCGCACTGATCTGGTTCGCCGCCGGAATCCACGGACGCGGGCATCTGGCCGAGGGCGATCATTGCGAACGCTTCTGCGTGTTCTGGCTGTTCACGCTGGCCGGCAACATCGGCCTGCTCGTGGCGCTGGACGTGGCGCTTTTCTACACCAGCTTCGCGCTGATGAGCTTCGCCGCATACGGGCTGATCGTGCACGATCAGAACGCAATCGCGCAGCGCGCGGGTCGCGTCTACCTGGTGCTGGCGGTGCTCGGCGAGGCCCTGATCCTGGTGGGTCTGCTCCTCGCGGCCCGGGCCACCGCCACGCCGCTACTACCCATGCTCGCCGAACTGCCGCGGGCGATCGCGGGCGCTCCGGAGCGCGATCTGATCATCGCCAGCCTCTGGCTCGGTTTCGGTGTCAAGGCCGGCCTGCCACTGCTGCACTTCAGCCTGCCCCTGGCCTATGGCGCAGCACCGGTACCCGCGGCCGCAGTGCTGGCCGGCGCGATGATCAAGGCGGGACTGCTCGGCTGGCTGGTGACCCTGCCGTTGGGCTTCGACGGGCTGCAGGACTGGGGCGCGATAATCATGATCACTGGCCTGTTCGCGGCCTTCGCCGCGGCATTGGTCGGCGTGAACCAGAAACAGCCGCGCATCGTGCTCGCGTATTCCAGCATCAGCCAGATGGGCCTGATCTCGGTCGGGGTCGGGGCCTGGATGGTTGCCCCGGAACAGGGCCCGCTGCTGACCGTCGCAATCACCATCTTTGCGCTGCATCACGCGCTGGCCAAGGCCGCGCTGTTCCTCGGCACCGAGGTGGTTCGCCATCGAACGCGGCGTCCGGTGCTTTGGCTCTGGGTCGGCCTCGGCATCCCCGCGCTGGCGCTGGCCGGCCTGATGCCCAGTGGCCTGGTCGCCAAGGCAAGCCTGAAATACGGCCTGATGGCTGACACCGCCATTCCCGAGGCCTGGTCCTACCTGCCATTGCTGCTGGGACTCGCGGCAATCGGCACCACCGCGCTGATGGCGCGGCACCTCTGGCTGCTGCGTCTGGAGGCCGGTCGTGATGACGCCCCGCCCGCAGCCTGGCACGGCTGGGCCCTGATCACTGCGGCAACCCTGTTGGCGATCCTGCTGCTGCCGCTGTGGGGAATCGAAGTACCGTGGATGGCAGCCGTCGGCAGCCTGACCGAAGCGCTGTGGCCTGTGGCTGCGGGACTCGTCGTGGCGGCGCTGGCGTGGCGCTGGCTGCGGCCCCTGCCGATCCCGCCTGCGGACGTCTTGCTGCTGTTGACCCCGCTACCTGGTCTTGCCGTGCGCGCGGGCCAGGCCCTGGGCGTGACCGGACCCGCCATCAGGCGCGTGCTGCGCCACCTGGAGGCGAAGGCGCTGGATCGCTACCGACGCGCCGATCACCGCCTTGGGCGCTTCACCGAGCAACTCTGGCGCCGCGATGCCCCGTTGCTGTTTGCCCTCCTGCTTGCGGTGATGGCTTTGGTGGGCATTCGCGTCGCCTGAGCGGAACGATCGTCAGCCGCGCGGGGCGTGCCCTGGCATGCCGTTGCCTCTGCGGAACCTCCTCCGGTGCAATTCGCTTACGCTCATTGACACCCTACGTGACTTGAAGCTGCGCCCCCGTCCCGTTCGACGCTACAGCGCCTTTTCCAGGCGCTCGCACAGGATCTGCAGCGCCCGGACCCGGGCCCAGCGCTTGTCGTTGCCTTCGATCAGGTTCCAGGGGGCGAACTCGGTGCTGGTACGTTCGACCATGTCGTTGACCGCGTGGGCGTAATCGTCCCATTTCTCGCGGTTGCGCCAGTCTTCCTCGGTGAGCTTGTGCTGCTTGAAGCTCGTCTCCTCGCGCGCCTTGAAGCGGGCCAGCTGCTCGTCCCTGTCGATGTGCACCCAGAACTTCACCAGTACGATGCCGTGATCGGTCAGTTCCTCCTCGAACTCGTTGATCTCGCGGTAGGCCCGAATCCACTCGTCTTCGGCGGCGAAGCCCTCGACACGCTCGACCAGTACCCGCCCGTACCAGGAACGGTCGTAGATGGTGAAGCGCCCGGCACGCGGAATGTGCCGCCAGAAGCGCCAGAGATAATGATGGGCGCGTTCCTCGTCGGTCGGCGCGGCGATCGTGATCACCCGGTAACTGCGCGCATCGATCGCCCGCGTCACCCGACGGATGATGCCCCCCTTGCCAGCGGCATCCCATCCTTCAAGCACCACGATCGTGCTGATCTTGCGCTCGCGGGCGGTCCGCGACAGCACACTCAGACGGCCCTGCAGTCGCGCCAGTTCCTTGCGGTATTCCTTCTTTTCCAGTTGCTTGTCGAGGTCGAGAAAGTCGAGGATCGTCTTGTCCTCCGCCCGCGGCGTCTTCCATGCAGTGGTGGCGCCATGCAGGGTTTTCGGGTCGAGTTCGATCCGCTTGCGCACGACTTCCAGAATGTGGCTGGCCGTGGTCACGTTGCGATAGCGCTCGTCATAGCCCTCGATGATCATCCACGGCGCCTCTCCGGTGCTGGTCAGGCGCAGCGTCTGCTCCGCAACCGCACGGAACGTGTCGTAGGATTTCAGCGCCGCGAGATCGCGCTCACCGATCCGCCACTTGGTCTTCGGATTCCGGCGCAGTTTCCTGATGCGCTCGACCTGCATCTCCTTGCCCAAATGAAACCAGAGTTTGATCAGCAGCGCGCCGCCGTCCACCAGCATTTTCTCGAAGGTATTGATGCGTTTCAGCATCACGTCGAGACCGTCATCATCGACCCGGTCGTTGACTCGCATGGAAATCGGATCGCTGTACCACGAGCCGAACAGCACGCCCATGCGCCCCTTGACCGGCAGTGCGCGCCAGTAACGCCAGAAGGCCGGACGCTCGCGTTCCTCGTCGGTCGGTTCGTCGAACGCGGCCGTTTCGATCCACCGGGGATCCATCCACTGATGCAGCATGTTGACCGTCTCGCTCTTGCCCGCGCCATCGGCACCCGAGATCAGCAGGATCACCGGGAAGTCGCAGTCCTGGAGATCCTGCTGCAGGTTCAGCAGCCGCGCACGGAGATCGGGAACGAGGTCCTTGTACGCCGCCTTGTCCAGAGTACGACCCAACTCCGCTGCTTCGAACATCCATCGCCCCCTGTTCAAACCACGCGCACGTTCGCCGAACCGGCCCCGGCTCCTAAGCCCCTGGGCCTCGAACGGCGCAATTCGCAGCGTTCACTGGCACCCCTGGCCCTCATCGTCAGGGGTTGCCGACGTCACCATGACGTTCCGGGCAGGCATCCGCTTCAATCCAGACGCCGAGGCGGACCTGCACGCGTGCGCTTCAGCACCCCATCGCCGCGACGCAGACTGAACAGCAGAAGCCCCAGTCCGAAAAGGCCCACCGGCCAGGCTGGCCAGGCGAGACCAAACCAGTGCGGTACCGTGCTCATCTGGGTCAGCAGGCCCGCCGTCAGCAACAACCCGAACCCCGCGAATGACTCGAGGCGTCGTCGGGCGTCGCGCTGAAGCAACGTGCGCAGGTCACGGACCTCGGCTCGCAACGCGGCGTCACGCTGAGCGCGCTGCCGTTCCGCGTCGAGCGCCTCCTGCAAGCGCACGGGCAATTCCGGCAGCTGCACCAGAATCTTGGGCAGATGACGCTCGGCGCTGCGCAGGAATGCGCGCAGACCCACCTGCTCGGACATCCAGCGCTCGAGGAACGGCTTGGCTGTGGTCCAGAGATCGAGTTGCGGGTACAACTGCCGGCCCAGCCCCTCGATATTGAGCAATGTCTTCTGCAACAGAACCAGCTGCGGCTGCACTTCCATGTCGAAGCGCCGGGCGGTCTGAAACAGACGCAGTAGCACATGGCCGAAGGAAATCTGATCCAGCGGCTTCTGGAAAATGGGCTCGCAGACCGACCGGATCGCTGCTTCGAACTCGTCGACCCGGGTGCCCTCCGGTACCCATCCGGACTCCACGTACAGTTCCGCCACACGCGCATAATCGCGGCTGAAGAAGGCGTGGAAGTTCTCCGCGAGATAGTGCTGATCGGAGCGCAGAAGGCTGCCGACGATGCCGAAATCCACCGCGAGATAACTGGGGTCCGCCGGATCGGTGGCATCGATGAAGATATTGCCGGGATGCATGTCGGCATGAAAGAAGTTGTGCTTGAAGACCTGAGTGAAAAAGATCTCCACGCCGCGTTCGGCGAGCAGCTTCAGATCGACGCCCCGCGCGCGCAGCTCCTCGATGTTCGCAACCGGAACGCCCCCGATGCGCTCCATCACCATCACGTTGGTTCGCGTGTAGTCCCAGATCACTTCGGGAACGTACAACAGCGGGCTGTGCTCGAAATTCCGCCGTATGGTGACCGCGTTGGCGCCTTCGCGCACCAGATCGAGCTCGTCGATCACGGTCTTTTCGTACTCCGAAACGACCTCCCGCGGCCTCAGTCGTCGACCGTCTGCCCAGTACCGGTCGGCAAGCAGGGCGATCAGGTGCAGGATCTCCAGGTCGGCCCGGATCGTGCGGTCGATCCCGGGCCGCACCACTTTCACCACCACCGACCGGCCATCGAGCAGCCGCGCCGAATGAACCTGAGCGATCGATGCGGAGGCGAGCGGAACATCCTCGAACTCGGCGAAAACCAGTTCAATCGGGCGTTCCAGCGCCTTTTCGATGGCCAACCGGGCCTGCGCGCTGGGGAAAGGGGGCACCCGATCCTGAAGCCGCGCGAGCTCCAGAGCGATATCGTCGGGCAGCAAGTCACGCCGGGTGGACAGCATCTGCCCGAACTTGATGAAGATCGGACCCAGGTCCTCCAGCGAGCGTCGGATGCGTTCGCCGCGAGTGCCTTGCTCACGCCGGAACCAGTTCCACGGCAGCAGGTGCAGCAGGAAACTCAGCGGCCGCAGCGGTTTCAGCGTGAACAGGATCGCATCGAGCCGGTAGTGCACCAGCACGCGGCCAATGGCCCACAGGCGCAGTCCTTGCTTGGCGGTCCGAATCATCCGGGACCGGGGAATCCGGGACCGGTTGCGGAGGTGCCGGTACCCGATGCGGCCTCGAGCCGGGCAATTCGCGCTTCGAGGCGGGCGGTATGGTCGCGCACTGCCGCGAGATCGTCGGCCAGCGCCTCGAACTCGCCTGCGGGAGGCAGCCAGCGAGCCTCTTCGCAGACGTAGTCCGCGGTGTCCTCCAGACCGCGCCGCACGAACCGGTCGACGTGGCCCCGCAAGGCTTCGCCGGCACGCAACAGGGGCCCCGCGGTACCCGCGCCCGCCACCGCCTCCAGCCATTCGGCCCAGTCGAAGGAGATTCCGGAAAGTGCACGCTGCAGGTCGGTGAGCACCGCGGCATCACCACGCACCTGGATTGCGGAGCGGTCATCACCCGAAAAAGCGGCGGCCAGGCCCAGGGGCGATCCAACGACAGTGACGTCGGCTTCCTCGTCATCGAGGGCCCCCAGCACCTGCAGGCGATCAGCGGCGCCGAGAAACACCAGACCGAGTCCCGGAGGCTGGATTTGCACCGCAATCGAATGCCCCCCGAGGCGGGCAATCGCCGGTTCGGAAGACGCCGCAAGCCAGCGGTTCAGGATCGCTTCGAGGAGTGCCGTCATCACCGTCGGCAGAGGGCGGACTCCGCTCGCATCGTTCATGGCATCAGAACCGCGTCGCCCGGTGCAGTGCCACGACGCCGCCGGTGAGGTTTTCGTACTGCACCTGTTCGAGGCCGGCGTCACGCATCATTTCGGCAAGGGTTTCCTGATCCGGATGCACCCGGATGCTTTCCGCCAGATAACGATAGCTGTCGGCATCCCCCGCAATCATGCGGCCCATCAGCGGCATCACACGGAACGAGTAGAGATCGTAGAACGGCCGCATCGGCGCAATCGGCCGCGAGAATTCCAGCACCAGCAACCGCCCGCCGGCCTTGAGCACCCTGCACATCTCGGCCAGCGCGCGTTCCTTGCGCGTCACGTTGCGCAGACCGAAGGCAATGGTGATGCGATCGAAGGATTCGTCGGGAAACGGCAGTGTCTCGGCGTCACCCTGTACGAACTCGATATTCCCGACGCGTCCTTCATCGAGCAGCCGGTCGCGCCCGGCGGCCAGCATCGGGGCGTTGATGTCACAGATCACCACTTGCCCGCGGTCGCCGACCCGGGGCGCAAAGGCTGCGGCCAGATCGCCGGTGCCGCCGGCCAGATCGAGCACGCGCATGCCCGGACGCACTGCGGCCTGCTGTATCGTGTGCCGCTTCCACAGGCGGTGGATGCCCATCGACATCACGTCGTTCATCAGATCGTATTTCCGCGCCACGGAGGAGAAGACCTGGCCGACCCGGGCCGCCTTTTCCTCTTCCGCAACGGTTTCGAAACCGAAATGGGTCTTGCCGCGCTGTTCGTCGTCGTTCATGGCTGTGATCAGTGCGTCCTGCGCGCATGCCCGGCGGCAGCGAGCTTGTCGAGATATTCCTGCCAGAGCTGTTCCTGCTCAACCCCGAGGTTGTAGAGGTAATCCCAGTCGTAGATCCCGGTATCGTGACCGTCGGAGAATACGAACTTTACCGCGTAGTTGCCGACGGGTTCGACCTCGGTGATATTCACGTCCTCCTTGCCCAGCTGCAGGGTATCCTGGCCGGGACCATGCCCGCGCACCTCTGCCGACGGCGAGTAGACGCGGAGGAATTCGCAGGGCAGGCGGAAGGTGCTGCCGTCCGCATAACCGAGTTCGAGAATGCGTGACTTCTGGTGCAACTGGATGTCCGTGGGGCGGTGCTTGCTGCTCATCAAAGTGCTCCTGGGCGTGGGTTCTGCAGGGTGGACACACGGTTCCGGGACCGCCCTGCCTTCGTTGCTCGAGGTCAGAGAATATAGCGGGACAGATCCTCGTCCTGCACGAGTTCACCGAGCCGCTGGTTGACCATGGCGGCGTCGACGATCACCGGACCGGACACATCGGGTGCATCGAAGGCGACCTGCTGCAGCAGGTGCTCGAGCACCGTGTGCAGGCGTCGTGCGCCGATGTTCTCGGTGCGCGCGTTCACATCGAAGGCGATCTCGGCAATCCGACGGACGCCGTCCGGACGAAATTCCAGGGTCACTCTCTCGGTACCGAGCAGAGCCGTGTATTGTTCGGTCAGCGAAGCGGTGGGTTCGGTCAGGATCTGCACGAAGTGATCGACGGACAGCGCTCCGAGCTCCACCCGGATCGGGAGGCGGCCCTGCAGCTCCGGGATCAGGTCGGAGGGCTTGGACAGGTGGAAGGCCCCGGAGGCGATGAACAGGATGTGATCGGTGCGGACCATGCCCAGTTTGGTGTTCACCGTCGTCCCCTCGACCAGCGGCAGCAGGTCGCGCTGCACCCCTTCGCGGGAAACGTCGGTGCCACCATGCTCACTGCGCTTGGCAACCTTGTCGATCTCGTCGATGAAAACGATCCCGCTCTGCTCGACGCGCTCGACCGCTTTCAGCTTCAGCTCGTCCTCATTGACCAGCCGCGCGGCCTCCTCGTCGATGAGCAGACGCATTGCGTCGCGAATCTTCAGGCGTCGGCTGCGGGTGCGCTGTCCCCCGATATTCTGGAACATCGACTGCAGCTGGCTGGCCATCTCTTCCATGCCTGGAGGGGTCATGATCTCCATGCTCGGCTGCACCGCGCGCACCTCGATGTCGATCTCGCGATCGTCCATTGCGCCTTCGCGCAAACGCTTGCGCAATTTCTGCCGGGTCTCGCTGTCCGCTGCCGGGGGCTCGGGGTCGTTGAAGCCCGCGGTCCGGGGCTGTGGGAGCAACGCGTCGAGGATTCGCTCCTCGGCGGCATCCTCGGCCCGGCTTCGGTACTGGACCATTTCCTCCTCGCGCAGCTGCTTGATCGCGGCGTCGGCGAGGTCGCGGACAATTGACTCGACGTCACGCCCGACATAGCCCACCTCGGTGAACTTGGTGGCCTCGATCTTCAGGAAGGGGGCCTTGGCCAGGCGCGCCAGCCGGCGCGCGATCTCGGTCTTGCCGACGCCGGTCGGCCCGATCATCAGGATGTTCTTCGGCGTGACCTCCTGCCGCAGCGCCTCCGGAAGCTGCTGCCGGCGCCAGCGGTTGCGGAGCGCGACGGCCACTGCGCGCTTGGCATCCTCCTGCCCGATGATGTAGCGGTCCAGTTCCTGGACGATCTCGCGCGGGGTCATATCAGTCATGAAGGGAGTCCTTGCTTCAGGTCCGGCTCGTGTCCGGCCCGAGGTGTTCCAGCGTGATCTGGTGGTTGGTGTAGATGCAGATCTCGGCGGCAATATGCAGGCTGCGCTCGACGATCGCGCGCGACGGCAACTCGGTATTCTCCAGGAGCGCCCGCGCCGCCGCCTGCGCGTAGGGGCCGCCCGATCCGATCGCGATCAGGCTATGCTCGGGCTCGATCACGTCACCGTTGCCGGAAATCACGAACGAGTGCTCTTGATCGGCCACCGCCAGCAGCGCTTCGAGGCGCCGCAACGCGCGGTCGGTGCGCCAGTCCTTCGCCAATTCGACCGCGGAACGCATCATGTTGCCCGAATGCTTCTCCAGCATCCCCTCGAAGCGTTCGAACAGGGTGAACGCATCGGCGGTGCCGCCGGCAAATCCAGCCAGAATCCGATCATGATAAACCCGCCGGACCTTGCGTGCGTTGCCTTTCATCACCGTATTGCCCAGCGATACCTGACCGTCACCGCCCAGCGTGACCTCGCCGTTCCGGCGAACGCTGACAATGGTGGTTCCACGAAACTGCTCCAAAGATGACCTCCTGTTCGCTCACATCGTGCTTCATCACGCTGGGCAAGCCCCTACCCCGGGGGGTCGGTAGCATACCCGTTCGTGCGCAGGGCGCGCTCCTACGCGGACGGATCCCATGGTTGCGGCGCCCACCGGGCTGCCCTATGCGGATTCGTCCCCGGGGAAGGGCACGCCGTGCGCTCGAACCGTCTTGTTGCCCCTGCGTCGCGCCCGAGGGTGGGCATTATCGTAGACCTGTGCCAGGTGCTGAAAGTCCAGATGCGTGTAGATCTGGGTCGTCGCCAGATCAGCATGCCCCAGAAGTTCCTGCACCGCGCGCAGATCACCACTCGATTCCAGCATGTGACTGGCGAACGCGTGGCGCAACCGGTGTGGATGCAACCGCTCGCCAAGACCCGCACGCAGGCCCGCCCTCGCGATACGGTTCTGCACGGCCCGGTTGCTCAACCGCCCGCCGCGCCTCGACACAAACAGCGCCTGTTCCTCCGGTGCCGCCAATTCCGGCCGCTGCGCGAGCCATTCCCGCAGTGCCTCGCGGGCCATGCGCCCCACCGGCACCGTGCGTTCCCGCCGGCCCTTGCCAAGCACGCGCACCAGGCCGGCATCCAGATCAAGGCTCGTGCGGACCAGCCCCGTCAACTCCGACAGGCGGAGGCCCGAGGAATAGAACAGCTCCAGCATGGCGCGATCGCGCCGTTCCAGCGCCTCGGAGCCCGACGACGACATGACGCGGTCGGCCTGATCGACATCGAGCACGTGCGGCAGGGGCCGCCCGAGCTTGGGTCCTCGTATTGCGCTTGCGGGATTGCTTTCGATGAGGCCCTCGCGCACTGCCCAGTCGCCGAAGCCGCGTACCGAGGAAAGAAATCGCTGAATCGTTCGCGGGTTGCTGCCCTCGCGTGCCATTCCTGCGGCGATTCCGCGCAGGGTGGCAGGCTGCAGCGCCGTCCATGCGCCCGCAAACGCCTTCCGCAGCCGGTTCAGATCACGTCCATAGGCGGCCAGCGTGTGCGGTGATAGGCCACGCTCGTTCCGGAGATGTTCCAGGTATCCGGCAATCGTCGCATCCGGAATGGTCACGTCCGAACCCATGAGCAACTCCCAGGCATGACCCGCCACAGCCGGTCGCAACGCCGGGTGCCACGGTGCTGCACTGGGCCAATCCGGTAGAAAATCATCCGGCGCTCCAAAGGAGTCACCAGGAGGAGTCGGCCATGGAACCAGTGTCATGAGACCGGATGGCCTCGGCCAGCAGTTCTCCAAGGTGGGTCACGAAATAAATCCCCATGTCCGGAAGAAAACGCTCCGGAGAACGGCTGCCCAGACCGAGAACACCAATTTTCAGCCCGTCGACCGAGAGCGGCATCAGAATGGCGGACCCCACGACCTCGGCATCGGCATCGAACATGACCCGCAATGATGGCTTCGGCAAACGCCCGCACTGCGGGCGCCCGCGCGCGAATAGCTCCTCGAAATACTCCTGATCGACTGCACTCAGGCGGTGCAGTTCGTCCCTGTTGTCACCGGTCAGACGGATGCTGACCAGCTCGGCCTTCAGCTCGGTGCGCAGTGCTTCCTGGGTCAATGCAAGAGCCGCGTCCAGCCCCTCGGCGCCCATCAGG